>JAZDGX010000156.1:0-10373 GCA_043806645.1 Candidatus Eiseniibacteriota bacterium
CCCACCCAGACCAGCGGCATGCCCATGGGGACCAGGAACCAGAGATCGGCCCCGGTCCATCCGGGCCCGCCCCGGGCGCGGGCTTTGAACAGCATGACGAGGAAGATGATCAGATACGTGCACGGCCAGCAATCGGGCCGCGCCAGATTCGCCATGGAGAGGAAGACCACCGCGAGGATGCGTTCCCGCCTGCGACCGGCCCCGCCCAGGCAGAGGATGGCCAGCAGCAGGAACATCGCGGCAAGAACTCCGGCGCCCCCCGCGAGCGTCGCGCGAAACGTCCTCGGCAGCGCCACCATGAGCAGACCGAAGGCGACGCACCCGAGCGTGCTTCCGTAGTGCCTCAGAATCAGCCGGCACCCTGTCCAGACGGTCACCGCCGTGACCACGATCAGGGCGAGATGTATGAACCATAGATCCCCGGTCATCCGGTGGATCGCGCCGAAGAGGAGCATCTCGGCCGGCTTGGGGACCGTCCACCCGGCGTTGAGAACGCCGGAAAACAGGGTCACTCCATAGGCCGCGTTCGCCACGAGGTCCGAGCCCCAGAAAAACATCTCGCCGTAGCGGATCAGGAAGATCAGATGAGTGCAGAAGCATGCCAGCGCGAGACCGGCAGCGATGGCGTGCTCGCGGAATCGGTCCGACCGCTTCACGGAAATCCGCCTCCCTTGGATCGCGCCACCCCCGGATCGGTCGATCCGGCCTCCCTGGATCGGGAAGGGGCGGCGGCACAGGGGCGGGAATCGAGCAAACGCCCTCTTGGCTGGACCGCCTCGTCTGATACGATTGCCCGACACTTACCGGCCGTCAAGATATCTGGTCTCGGATCTGTGCGTCCACACGAACCGGCGCAAGCCGGTTCGTCCAGGGAAGGGAAGCTGCGCTCCATCATGGGCATGCTGGCCGATCTGGGACGCTACGGCCGTTTCTCCTGGCAGTTGCGCGGTTTTCTCCGCCGGCGCATCTCGCTGGAGGAAGCCCGCCGCCATCTGCAGAAACGGCTGGCCGAGCGAGAGTCGAGTTTCCTGCGCGTCGCGCGGCGCGGGATCTTCGGCAACCCGCACAGTCCCTACCTCTCACTGCTGCGGCACGCCGGATGCGAATTCGGCGATCTCGAGCGCGAGGCGCGGACCCATGGTCTGGAAGGTGCGCTGCGGATTCTCCGTGATGCGGGCGTCTATCTGACCTTTGAGGAATTCAAGGGCCGGACCCCCGTGATCCGCGGAGGGCGAACGTTCCCGATCCGCCCCGCGGCCTTCAGGAACCCCTTTCTCGGCGCCTACTACTACGCCCACAGCGGGGGCTCGACCGGTGCGGGGACCCGCGTGGCGATCGACTTGGAGCATCTGGCCGAACAGGCGCCGATGAACATGATCGCCTACGACGTCCACCGCGTTCTGCATGTGCCCACGCTGATCTGGCGAGGGGTGCTGCCCGACGGCACCGGAATCAACAATGTCCTGAGACCGGCACTCTTCGGGCAAATCCCGGTGCGCTGGTTTGCCCTGCCGACTGCGCGCGGCATGGTCCGGCAGCCGCTGCTCACGCGGATCGCGACGCCTTATATCGTCCACCTGGCCCGCCTGTACGGTGCTCCCGTCCCACGGCCCGAGCCGACGCCGCTGCAGGAGGCCGCCGTCATCGCCCGCGCGGTCGAGCAAACGCTACGCGCAAACCGCGCCTGCCTGGTACGTGCCCATGTGAGCATGGCGCTGCGCGTCTGTCTGGCGGCGCGCGAGGAGGGCTTCGACTTCACCGGCGCCACGTTCATGGGCGGCGGGGAGCCGCCCACGCCCGCCAAGGTGCGCGTGATCACCCAGACCGGCGCGACCTGGGTTCCCAGTTACGTCTTCACCGAAGCGGATCACGTGGGTCTCGGGTGTGTGCGCCCGCAAGACGGAAACGACCTGCACTTCCTGAAGCACTCCCTGGCCCTGATTCAGTACCCGCGTCGCGTGCCCGGATCGACGGTGACGGTGGAGGCGTTCTCTTTCACCACCCTTTCGCCGACGGCCCGCCAGATTCTCCTCAATGTCGAGAGCGACGACTATGGCGTCGTGGAGCGGAGCTCTTGCGGATGCGCCCTGGAGCAGTTGGGCTTCACGGAGCACCTGCGCCACGTACGCAGCTTCAGCAAGCTGACCGGCGAAGGGGTGACGCTGGTGGGCAGCGAAATGGTCCGCATTCTGGAAGAGGTGCTGCCGGCGCGCTTTGGAGGCACCGCGCTCGACTACCAACTCATGGAAGAAGAGGACGAGCAGGGATTCACGCGCCTCATGCTGCTCGTCGACCCCCACCTCGAACTGGACGACGAATCCGCGGTCGCGCGCGTCGTGCTGGAGGCGTTGGGCCGGGGCACCGTGTCCGCGGATCTGTCGCAAGCCCTGTGGCGTCAAGCGGGAACGCTGCGCGTGGCGCGACGGCCGCCGGTCTGGACGGATCGTGGCAAGCTGATGCCGCTGCACCTGCAGCACACTGCGTCCGCGGCGGAGCTCCCGACGGACGGTCGATGAAGCGCGCCCGTGGGCCTGCCGCGAGCGAGGAGGATCGCACGATGTCCGATCGTAGACTTACCGCAGAGGTCTCCCGCAGGGATTTCTGCAAGCGGGCGCTCGCCGCCGCGGCGGTGACGATCGCTCCGGCGTGGCTCAGGCCCCACCCGGCGCACGGCTCCGGGCCCTGCCCGGAAGTCGACGGCGAGACCATCCGCTGGATCGTCCCCACCTCGCCGGGAGGAGGATACGATCAATACTCCCGCCTGATTGAACCGTTCTACGAGAGCCGCCTGGGGGCCGAGATCGTGATCGAGAATCTCCCCGGGGCCGGGATGATCCGCGGCTCGCGGAGAATCATGGAGGCGGAACCGAATGGGCGCACGCTGGGGATCCTGAATGCCGGCGCCCTGCTGATGGCGCGGATGGGCGGAGATCAGGAAGCCCCCGATCCGGCGGCGGACTTCACGGTTCTGGGGAGAATCTCGCTCACTCCCCAGATCTGGGCCACGGGCGGCGATTCCCCTCTGCGCAGCCTGAGCGATGTCTTCGCGCTGGCCCGCGAGCGCCCGATCGTCTTCGGGATAACGGAATTCGGCGCCAACAATCCGGTGAACGCGGTCGTCGCCAGCCGCATCCTGGGCATCGAGAGCGCACTGGTTCCGGGCTATCAGGGCAGCAGCGGGATCAGCCTGGCAGCGATCCGCGGCGAGATCGACGTCGCGCCGCTCACCTACGAGGCGCGTGTGGGCTCGATGGAGACGGGCGACTTGACTCCGATCCTTCAGGTCAGCATGTCTCCGATCTCCTCCCATCCCTCGTTGGAGGGAGTCCCCTGCCTCGGCGGAGAGAACGGGGCCGCGGCCGTCCGAGCCGCGGAGTTGGGCCGCGATGTCGAAGAGGCCAAAGCGGAGGCGCGGGCCTTGTGTCTGCTTCTGGGCGCCGGCCGTCTGGCAGCGGCGCCCGCGAATCTGCCCCCCGGACTGGCCGCGTGTCTGGAGGAGCAGCTCAGGCTGGCGCTGGATCAGCCGGAATGTCGGGCCGCCGCAGAGCTGGCGCATCTCGAGATCGATCTCGCTGGAGGCGCGGAGGCCTGCGCGGACCTGACGATCGCCCGCGAGGCTGCCGGGCGTTTTGCCCCGTTGCTCGAAGAGGCCAAACGAAGGGTCCGGGACTAGGTGTTCGACTCCATGTTCCAAGCGGCCGGGGAAGGGTTGGGCCTCCTCTGCGCGTGGCCCAACATCCTCTATCCCGTGGCCGGGACCCTGCTGGCCATGGTCTTTGCCTTCATCCCGGGAATCAGCGGACTCACCCTCATGGCTCTGGCCATCCCCTTCACCTACTCCTGGGACCCCCTCCACATCCTGCTTTTCTTTGGGCCCCTGGTCGGCGGCGCGACCTTCGCCGGTTCGATCACGGCCATTCTGTTCAACATCCCCGGGACCGCGCCCAATGCGGCCACCATGTTCGACGGCCACCCCATGGCCCGCCGCGGCGAAGCGAAGACGGCCATCGCGTGCTCGGCGGCCGCATCGGCCCTTGGTTCGACCTTCGGCATCCTGATCTTGATTCTGCTGATCCCCGTGATGCGCGTCGCAATCCTCTCCTTCGGTGCACCGGAGTTCCTGATGCTTGCGGTGTGGGGGCTTTCGACGATCGCCGTTCTCACGAAGGGTTCATCGATCAAGGGCCTCTCCGCGGCCGGGCTCGGGCTGCTGCTCGCCTTCGTCGGATCCGACCCCCGCACCGCGGAGCCGCGCTACACGCTGGGTACGCTCTATCTGCGGGATGGCCTGGGCCAGGTGCCCATCCTCCTGGGGATCTTCGCGATCGCCGAGATGTTCGATCTCATCCTCTCCGGCAGACAGACGATCTCGGGCGGCGTGCGCGCGGATCAGCTTACGGGAAGCGTCCGGCGCGGAATCATGGCGGTGTTCCGGAACTTCGGCCTCTTCCTGCGCTGCTCCGTGATCGGCACCATCGTCGGCATGATCCCCGGAATCGGCGGCACCGTCGCCAGCTTCGTGGCCTATGGACACGCCGCACAGAGCGGTCGCGGGGCGCGCGGCACATTTGGAAAAGGGGATATCCGGGGCGTCTTGGCCCCCGAAGCCGCCCACGACGCAAAGGATGGGGGTTCGCTGGTGCCGGTGCTGGCGCTGGGCATCCCCGGGAGCGCGGGCACGGCTCTGCTCATCGCCGCCTTGACCCTGCACGGCATCGCGCCGGGCAGAACGATGATGACGCAGCATCTCGACCTGGCCTTCGTTCTCATTTGGGCCCTGTTCCTCTCCAATTGGCTGACATCCCTCTTGGGCATGCTGGCCATCGGCCCGATCGCGCGGCTCACCGTGGTTCGCATGGGACTGCTCGTTCCGGTTCTGCTTGCCATCACGGCGCTGGGAGCATTCCTGGCGCGGGGGCGGATCGAGGATGTCATAGCCACCTTTGCTTTCGGTCTCCTTGGTCTGGGGATGAAGCGGCACGGATGGCCGCGGGTGCCCATGGTCATCGCTCTTGTGCTGGCCTCCTTCTTCGAGATCAATCTGCACATCACCTGGAGGCTTCATGAACTGGGCCGGGTCAGTTTCTGGACCCGGCCGATCGTCCTGGGCCTCCTGGGCCTGACCGTGGTCAGCCTGGCTCTGCCGTATCTGCGGGGATCGCGCGCGGGGAAGGAAGAAGCACGTTGACGAATCTGCTCCGCCACAGAGCCTGCTTCACGCTCGCTCTGCTGCTGTTCGTGCTGGCGATGCTCCTGGAAACGGCGCGCCTCGGCCGCGTCGCCCGGTTCGTGCCCCTGATCGTCACCATACCCACCCTCGCGCTGCTGGCCTTTCAACTCGTATTGGATCTTGCTCCGCGATATCGCAGGATCTATCAGAAGCTGGAGCGGACGAAGTGGCCCGGGTTGCCCGGGCGCGAGAGGCAGGGGGACCGAGAGCGGGAGAGCGGGCAGGCAGCGTCGAACAACGAAGGGGCGCGCGGTCGACTGGGTTGGACGTTGCTGCTGCCTGTCATGATCTACGGCTTCGGCTTCTTCGTGGCGATCCCGGTGCACGCACTGGTCTATCTGCGACGATTCTCCGGAGAACGGTGGAGCCTGTCCCTCGCCATCCCCGCGGGACTGGGCTGCCTCCTGCTTCTTCTGGTCCGCTTGGCGCCGGATGTCCCTTTGTGGCCGGGGTGGATCTGGATGAGATTGGGGCTGCACTAGCATGCAGGCGTTCGTTGGATCTGCGCCAAGGCAACGGGTGCTGCGGGCCAGTCTGTGGTCGTTCGCCCTCCTGATCGCAGAGAAGCTCTTGGGATTCGCGCGGGTGATCGTCCTGGCGGCCCTGCTCTCGCCGTTGGAGTTCGGCCTGTTCGGGCTCGCGATCCTGACGATGATGGCGCTGGATACCATGACGCGGACCGGGTTTCAGCAGGCCCTGATCCGGGATCCGCGCGACATCACCCGGCACTTGGACGTGGCCTGGTCGGTGCACTTGGTGCGCGGCCTGCTGCTCGCCGCGCTGTTGGTGCTCATCGCGCCCTACGTCGCATCGTATTTCGAAGAACCGGGTGCCATCCGGCTGACGCGTGCCATCGCCCTCGTTCTCGTTTTCCAGTCCTTCAGCAACATCGGCGTGGTCTACTTCCAGAAGGAACTCAATTTCCGCAAGGAGTTCGCCTTCCGGCTCTCAGGCACGCTGGCGGATCTGTTGACCGCGGCGGTTGCCGCCTGGCTCTTGCGCTCCGCCTGGGCTTTGCTTCTCGGTCTGGTCGCGGGCGAGGTCGTGCGCCTGATCGTTTCGTATGTCATCCATCCCTACCGGCCCCGGCTTCGCTTCGAAAGGCAATCGCTGCTCGAGTTGGCGCGTTACGGCATCTGGATCTCGCTGTCGGGAATGATGTTGTTCCTCGGCACGCGGGCGGCCGGGCTGGTCGTCGGGAAGGTCGTCGGCGCCACCGCCCTCGGCTTGTACCAGATGGCCTATCGGATCCCGCAGATCGCGATTCAGGAAGTCTCCGCCGCGGTGGAGCGGATCGCTCTGCCGACCTACTCGCTCGTCCAGCACGACCTGGCGAGACTGCGGCGAAGCTATCTCGGCATCAGCGGAGTGTGCGTCGCCCTCGCCGCGCCTGCCGCCATCGGAATCGCCGCCCTCGGCGGGGAGTTCGTCGGCTTCTTCATGCGTGAAGCGTGGCGGCCGATGGTCCCGGCGCTGGTTCTGCTGGCTTTCTCGTCCCTGCTGCGCGTGATCTCCGGAACCGGAGTGCCCCTCTTCCAAGCCTGCGGCGTCCCCAGCATCAGCTTCTACGTTCAATGCGTCCGCGCCCTGGCCCTCGCGGTGTTCATCTACCCGCTCACCCATCGCTGGGGCATCTCCGGAACCGCGGTCTGCATGATCCTGACCGCCCTGGCGGGCACCGGCGTCTGGCTCTTGGGAATCCGGCGGGTCCTGGGCTGGAGGATACGTGACTTGAGAGAGGGGCTGCTGCCGCCTTTGATCTCCGCCTTGGCGATGGGGGCCGTCATCTACCCGCTCAAGCTCTGGACGCTTCCGGCAGTGCCCGAGGCGACCTTCCCGCGGGTCGCCTGGATGGCGGGCATGATCCTGGCCGGACTCGCAGTCTATCTCGCGAGTCTCTGGACCAGCCTGCGGATCCTGCCGCGATCGGTGCTGCTCGACACGGCCGGCGAGATCCTGCGGGCGCGCGGCATCCCCGGGGGAGGAGCGAATCGATGAGCGCCGCGCCGCAGGGCAAGCGACTGCTCTTCATCAGTTTGCTGCCCTTCTATCCGGAGACCGCCGGCGGCGCCGAGCGCACTCATCTCTATTTGTTCCAGAGCTTGCGCCGCAGGGGATGGAGCATTCAGATCCTCTGCGGCACCTCACTGCGCTCGCGCTACTTCGGCATCCTCGCGCGGGCATGCGCCCGGGCCCTGTCGAGGCTTCAGCCCCTGCCGTGCTATGTCTCCGACGAGGACTCCGGCTTCCCCTCCTGGCGCGGAATTCACGCCGGCTGGCATCCGTGGCACGTGGCCCGGGGTCTATGGCTTGCCGCCGCGGCCCGCCTCGGCCTGCGCCCCGGCGGGTCGCAACGCGGGCGGGATCTCAGCGCGGAGGCGTGCGCACAGGGCCTGCAGGGAATGCGGCGGAAACTCGACCAGCTGCTCGCCGCCTTCGAGCCGGACGTCGTCTTGGGACACTACGGTGTCGTGCCGCTGCTGCATCACGCCGCCCTCCGCGGCTACCCAAGCTTCTACTACACCCGCGGGACGCGGGCGGAACTCGAGCGGCGCCGCTATCCGGCGCAGGTTCATTTCATCGCCAACTCCCCTATCGCCGCGGCCCGCGCCGCGGCGGCTTCGCCCGAAGAGGTCGGACTCGTGCTTTCGATGATCGATCCGCAAAGCTACCGGGCGGAGCCGGCCGAGGCGGGATTCATCACGCTGATCAATCCCATCCCGACCAAGGGCTTGGACATCGCCGTGGAAGTGGCCCGCCGGATGCCGGAGGAGCGCTTCCTGTTCGTCAAGGGTGGATGGTTCGGCTTGGAAGAGGGCCCGCAGACGCGCCTCTGGATGAGACGGGCGCGGCGTCTGGCAAACGTCACCGTCTGGGATTTCCAACGGGACATGCGCGCCGTGTATCGGGTCACCGACATCCTGCTCGTGCCGTCGCGGCGCGAGTGTTTCGGTCGCGTCATCCTCGAGGCGCACGTCAACGGGATTCCCGTCGTGGCGGCCCGCATCGGCGGCATCCCGCACACGCTGGGACGGGGCGGGATTCTCGTGGAGCCCGAAGCGGGCCCCGCGGGATACGTCGGCGCCCTCGCCCGCCTGCGGGAGGATCGTTCCTTTCGGGGTCGGCTTTCGGCATTGGCACTGGAGAATAGCCTTCGCCGGGAATTCGATCCGGAATTCCAAGTGGAGCAGTTCCTGCGTTTCGTCTCAACACGCGCGCGGCAGGCGCATGGAGGGGGGATTGCATGAAGGGATCGACAATCCGGCTGATCGTTTTCCTGTGGCCGGCTCTGAGCGGCGTGTGCGCCGGGGCGGAGGAGCCGGGCCCTGCCGTGCCGGGCATGACGGGGCCGCTGGAGATCTCCGCCATGTTCATGAACGATTGGGCCTCCTTCATCGACGCAGGCAGCATTAGCGCCGCCATGACCGAGGGCGATCCCGACGCGGCGGACCCCTTCATCGATGGAACGGAATTCCGGCGTGCGCGGCTGGGCTTCTCCGGACCGCTCGGACCCCATCTCGAACTGAAGTTGGAGTATGACTTCGGCAGCGGCCAAGCCGAACCCGCAGATGTCTATCTCGAGGTGAACGATCTCCCGCTGGTCGGCACCGTGCGAGTGGGCCATCAGTACGAACCGTTGAACCGCTTGAGCGGGAGCAGCCGGAATCTGGTCTTCCTGGAAAAGCCGCTTCCCAACGCGTTCTCCTCGGGAAGGAATGTCGGCCTCCGCACCCTCAGCACCGGCTGGCAGAAGAGAATGACGCTTTCGGCCGGGGCTTATCGCGACACGGACGAGACCGGGGCGAATGGCGAGAACAAGGCGTACAATCTGGCGGCACGCCTGACGGCCCTGCCCTTCTATCGGACGGCGGGCCGCGGGCTGGGGCACCTGGGCGTCTTCTACAGCCGCCGCACCCCCCACGGCAGCGCGGTTCGCTTTCGCCAGCGCCCCGAAGCGCATCTGGCTCCCTATCTGGTCGACACGGGCGCCATCACGGCATCCGCTGTCGATGTCTTCGGCCTCGAAGCGGCCGCCATTGCCGGTCCTGCTTCCCTGCAGGCGGAGTACATCGAAGTCGCTCTTGATGAGACCGCCGCAGGCCGCCTGCGTTTCTCGGGCTACTACATCACCGCAGCGTGGGTGCTGACTGGAGAACATCGTCCCTATAGCCGGATCAACGGCGGTTTCACCCGCTTCGAGCCGCGCCGTCCCTTCGACCCCTCCGCCGGCGCATGGGGTGCGTGGATGCTTCTGGCGCGCTATTCCCACCTCGATCTCAACGACGAGCCCGTGCGGGGCGGCCTGCTGGCGGATCTATCGATCGGGTTGAACTGGTATCTCAGCTCCCAAACGCGCCTGATGTGGAACTACATCTTCGCCGACGCCGAAGATCTGGGCGACCTGCAGATCGCCCAGATGCGCCTGCAAGTCGAGCTGTAGTTGACTCGCTCTAGCTTCGGAGTCCGCTCGCGCCCCGGCCCAGTGGATGGACTGGGCGCCGGGGCCGGATGGGGTCTGTGGGAACGGCGCGCGCCAGGAGAAAGTTACGGGGGGGCGCGCGCCTTGAGCGCGGCGCGCGAATGTCTCCGCACCCTCCGGAGGGCCGTGCCCAGTGCGCGCCGCTAACATCCCACAGACCCCATCCGGCCCCGGCGCCCAGTCCCCGCACGAGAATCGTGCATCGCGCATCCCTCAGAGTTAGGATAGCCTGCGCAGAAGGTCCAAGCCCCGGAGCCAGCAACCATGACGCGCCGCCTACCCATCTTGACCTTTCATGCGATCGAGGACGATCCCTCCCCGATCGCGTTCCCCCCACCCCTGTTCCGCGACGTCTTGCGCGCCATCGACCGGCATTCCTACCCGACGCTTTCTCTGCGCGACGCCGTCGCCGGCCTCGCGCGGCGCGAAACCCTCCCCGAGCGCGCCGTAGTGCTCACCTTCGACGACGGCTACCGCTCGGTGTACGATGAGGCCTTCCCGCTCCTGCGCGCCCTGCGGATGACGGCCACGATCTTTCTGAGCGCCGGAGGACCCGCCGCGGGTCCTGAGCAACGCCTGCCGCCTTACGCGGGACGGGAGCGGATGAGCTGGGAGGAGGTTCGCGAGATGAGCGCCGCCGGCATCGAATTCGGGGCGCACACG
>JAZDGX010000157.1:0-5010 GCA_043806645.1 Candidatus Eiseniibacteriota bacterium
CCCATTCCCGGGCCACGGCGCGGATAAAGGGATCGTAGTCGGGTTCGCGTTCCATGACGCGGTAGGTGCCGCAGTAGGCGCACCGGCGGCAACAAAAGGGAACGTGCACGTAGAGCGTGATGGCGGAACGCTCCTCTTCCGCGGTCTGATCGGGCGCCATACTCCCCCGCGCGGACTTGCGGTTTCACCCACCCTCGGCGTACGCGAGTGAACAGCCGCTTGAACCGGCTCCAGTTGCTCTGCGGATCCCAAGAAACGTAGCGGATGAAGGCCCGCCCGTGAACACCTTTCCTCGGCACTTCCCCTAGAACCTCAAGCCCACCTGCACGGCGATTCCGGGTGTCGCGCCCGCGCCGCCCGGCAGGGCCGCCTCGGGGGTTTCGGTCTGGATGCGCACGTCAAACCGTTTCAAATGCGCATCGACGTAGGCGTCGCCCATCGAGAGGGCCACGAACAGCGCGCTCCACCAGATGAAGTCGCGGCGATGGCGGTCGTGCTTCTCCGCCTTCCAATCGTATCGCGCGCGCTCGTCGGTGCCCGGGGCGAACTGGGCGGCCTTGCTGGCGGATTCATCGCTGACGCGATCCTCGAAGTAGAGCCGCTCCAGCAGGGCGCTCTCGATTCCGGCCACGACGAACGCCTTCAACCAGGCGCCGTTCTTCATCTGTCCCCATCCGGGAATCAGGAGCGACCGCAGCATCACGAAGGTGGGACTGTTCAGTCCCGAACCGACGATCCGGCTCTCCTCGCCCGCACCGGCGGCAGCGGCGGCGACCGTGTCGCCCGGCGCGGCGGTTTCTCCGGGCTCGTCCCCCCATGCGGCGCCCACGCCGAGCCACGCCCAGAGGGCGACCAGGGGCAAGCCCACGGACATCACTCCGCTCTTCCCATGGAACCCGAATCCGTTCATCCCATGGCGTCCAATCCGCTCACTCCATGGATCCCCAAAAGCAACGGGGCGGCCTGCGGGGATGTCCGCCACCCCGCGGGACCGCCCCGCATCTGGCGGGAACGCGTGGGAATCGAACCCACCCCGGACGTCAAAAACGCCCGACACAGGCTTTGAAGGCCAGGGGATCCACCAGGACCCATTCGCTCCCTGAACCGCTCAAGATCATGCCGCAAGTCGGCAGCATAGGGGATTGCGTGAAGCCGGTCAATCGAGGCGCGGGCATGCTCGCCGATATCCATCACCCCAGGCGCTGCAGCCCCTCCCTCGCGCGCAGGCGCAGGTGGGGATGCGCCTGGACATCCTCGAGCACTGAAGTCCACAAGGCGTGGGCGGCCTCCCCGTTGCCGCCTCGCCCATGACTGACCGCCAGATTGACGCGCAGCAGCGGATCGCACGCGAGAAACCGCCTCCACCCCCCGCCGCCGTTACGATCCGGTCGATGTCGGCGTCGCGCCCCTCCCTGCCGAGGCGTCCCGTGATTTCGATCAGGCTATCGCCACCAGCCCCGAGGCGCACGGACTCCACGGCCAACGCGACTCCCCGCTCCCAGTCCCCTTTCGCCAGGAGAACGGACGCCATAATCGATTTCAGCGCATACGATTGGGGGTGTTCATTCTCAAGACGCTCGAGCGCATCCCAAAGGTCCTCAGCCCGGCCCGGAAACGCCGGATCCAGGGCGACAAGGATGTCCTCGACGCGATTTGGGTTCATCCGAATCGATTCCCGAATCGCCGCGGCCGCCTCCTCCCGGCGGCCCTGGAACCAACTCAGATGACCCCGGCAGGAAAGCGCCAGCTCCGAGCGGGGCGCTATCTGTTCGAGGCGCGCGAGCGAACTTCCCGCATCCTCGCCGCGTCCCAGGGCCACTTCCGCCCGGCAACGCGCCGCCAGCGCCTCCGCGAGCAGCGGCGCGCCGGGCGATGGTTCCTTCTCCGGGTCCCTGAGGTCGCCGATGCACTCCTCAGCCTTCAGGGCCGCCCGATAGGCCAGACGCGGATGACCGTGACGCAGGTGAAAGCCGGAGCGCTCGATGAAGAACGGCAGCCCCCGCTCCTCGCGTAGCCAACCTTCCTCGATCAGCTTCTCGTAATCCGCCATCGGGAGATATGCCCGCTCGGGATCGTCCAGCGTCCCGAGGAAGATCTCGACCATCTCGCCCAAGGCACTCAGCCGTTCCATCGCCCCACCTTGGTCGGGACGGATCTCCAGGGCGCGCCGATAGCAGCGCTTCGCAACTGACGTTTCGCCGCGCGCCTCGTGATGGCGGCCGCGCAGGAGATGGAACTCCGCGTCCTCATCGAGAGCATGCCCGCAACGATCGAGATGCTCTCCGGCGCCATCCACATCGCCACGGAGAAGGAGCACATGGGCGAGCAGCATGCGCGCCCGGCAATCGCCCGCGTCCAGCGCCAGAATCGCGCGCAGCGGGCCCTCGGCCTCCCCAAAGCGTCGCTCCCGCCATGCGGATTCGACCTGCGCGGCGAGCGGGGTCTTCTCGACGAATCGGCGCAACTCGGGACTCAGGGGATGCCGGGGATGCTCCTCGGCGAATGCGGCCGCTTGGCGAGCCAGATGGTCGTGGGAGATACGCTCGCCCGCCTTGCCTCCCTTGCCTCCCTTGCGCCAGCGCGCCGCTCCCGCCCGGATCGGAATGCGCTCGGGCACGGAGCCGCGCCGGCGATCCTCGTCGCGCGAACGGTAGAGACGCCAGCGCCCCGCCGGGATGTAGCCGAAGAGGCCCTCCCACGCCCGCGCCCAAGGGCCCGGCCGATAGGGCTGGGTGGATTCGCGGGGGCGTTGCTCGCGACCGGCCATCACCCGGCTGCCGCGACCGCCTCGATCTCCACGCGGGCCCCCTTGGGAAGCGCGGCCACCTGGACCGCGGAGCGGGCCGGATACGGACGTGTGAAGAAGCGTTCGTAGACCGCATTCATGGCGGCGAACTCTCCCATGTCGAGGAGAAAGACGGTCGTCTTGACGACGTGGTCCATTCCCGACCCGGCCGCTTCCACGACCGCCTGCAGATTGCGCAGCGCCTGTTCGCACTCCGCGCCGACGCCGCCCGCGACCAGCGTGCCGCTGTCCGGGACCAGCCCCAACTGCCCGGCCGTGTAGACAAGCTCTTCCGCGCGCACCCGGATCGCCTGGCTGTAGGGCCCGATCGCGGTGGGTGCTCCTTCGGTACGGATCTCCCTGTGCATTCTCTCCCTCCCCCTCGCCGGTTCCACTCTGCGCATCGCTACCCTAACGTGCGCAACGCGCGAGGACCTCCGCCACCAAACCCTCCGCCGTCTCCCTGTCCGCCGCCTCGGCGAAGAGGCGCACGATAGGCTCGGTTCCGGAGGGACGGATCTGAATCCATCGGCCCGGCCAGGCCCAGCGCACTCCATCCTCGCGTCCCGCGGGCGGCCCGAAGACCGACGTCAACTCTCGCTCCAGCGACGGCAACCTTCCCACGTCTAACGCAAGTTCGCGCTTCACAAGAACAAACGTCGGCATCTGATTCGCTGCACGGAGAATACCGCCGCGCCCATCCGGACCCGTAGCCTCGAGCCCGAGGAGGTGCCCGATCGCAACCCCCGCATCCCGCCCATAGTGCACTTGCGGATCGATCACACCCCCGTTGCCTTCACCGCCCAGCGCGGTCGGCCGCACTTTCATCCGCGCGACCACATGCGCCTCGCCCACCGGTGTGCGCTCGACAGCTCTCCCGTACTGCGCGCCCACCCACTCGATCCGCGCCGACGTGCTCAGGTTGGCGACGAGGATGCCGCTGCGCCCGCGCTCGAGCACATGCAGCGCGCACAGGGGCAGGGTCCACTCCTCGCCCAGCACGCGCCCCGGTAGAACGACCGCACACCGGTCGCCGTCGGGATCGAGAGCGAAGCCGACCTGCGCTCGGGCTTCCGCCACCCGCAGGGCCAGCGGCTCGAGCCGCTCCGCCCGCGGCTCCGGATGATCAGGCAACCGCCCATCGGGCTCTCCGTCGATCCACGTGGCGCTCACGCCCAACCTCTCCAGAAGAGGCGCGATCAGGACGAAGCCGGCTCCATGAACCGCATCCACGACGACGCGCAGGCGCGCCGCACGGATGGCATCGCCCCCAACGATGCGCAGGATCCGCTCCACGTGATCGTCCAGTGCTCGCGAACCCGCTTCCGTGCGCTCCATGGCGCGGCTCGCAAGCGGGCCCGCCTCTCCCCCCTCGCCCGTGTCGGAGTGATCGGCCGTCGCCGGTTGAGCTGCCGCGGCCACCCCACGGGCCTCCTCGAGCGTGCGGTAGCGCGCAATCAGCCCCTGCATGCTTGCGGAATCGAGAAACGTCCCCGCCGGGCCGACGAACTTCAGCGCATTCCACTCCCGCGGATTGTGGCTCGCGGTGATGATGATCCCGCCGGCCGCGTGCGCTTCCTCGACCGCCACCTGCACCGTCGGCGTCGGAACCAGCCCCAGATCCACGACCGCGAACCCTGCCCCCCGCAACGCCGCCGCGACGGCCGCCGCGAGCAGCGGCCCCGAAGGGCGAGAATCCCGACCGACCAGGATCGGCGGCGCCGGGATTTCCCCCTCGCCACCCCCCGCCCGCTCCAAGCCGCCGCCAAAGGCGACCGCCAGATCCCGGGCCACACCCTCGTCCAGGCCGTGCCCCACGATCCCGCGGGCTCCCGAGACGCCGAGAATCAAGATCGACATGATCGGCTCCCGAAGTTCTCGATCGCCAGGCGCCCCAGTCGGCACGCCTGGGCCAAAGGAAAGGCCCCGGTCTCGAGGACCGGGGCCGTCATCCTGCGAGCCGATGAACGGAATCGAACCGTTGACCTGCTCATTACGAATGAGCTGCTCTGCCAGCTGAGCTACATCGGCTGAGCCCGGACGGGTCGCCCGAGGCGCGATCATTTGCGGTGCAGCCCCCCAGAATTGAACTGGGGACCCCGTGATTTTCAGTCACGTGCTCTACCAACTGAGCTAGGGCTGCACGTTCTGCGAGGGAGAGACTATTCACCCGGTCGCTCGAGGGTCAACTGCTTTTTGGCAAATCGCCGGAATCGCTGCACCCT
>JAZDGX010000158.1:0-4175 GCA_043806645.1 Candidatus Eiseniibacteriota bacterium
GCAGCGGGTCCGCAACTACGGGGACATGAAGCTCGTCGTCAGTTTCGCGACCGGAATCATCGGGGAGTGGTGGGCGAACCTGATCAACGCCCAGTTCGGCCTTCCCGTCGCGGTCGGCTGCACGGCCGTCTCCGCGCCGAAGTACTATGCGTTTCTACAGTCGGGACAGATGATCGGCCTCCTGGGAGGACTGAAGGGGGCCTCGGAGTACGAGTGGCTGCTGATGGACGCCTATCCTCGGACCCAGACGACCTACGCGAAGACCGGCCTCTACACGGCCATCAAGGGAATGGACGTGCAGACGATCGACCACACGATCATCCTGGTCTTCATCCTGCTCGGGAACCTGGCGTTCCTGCTCTCCCGCGGCCGGGCGCGGGCATCCTAGGAGGCGGTGATGGAACTTCTGGGAATCTGGATCACCGCGTTCGTCACACTCTGCATCCTGAGCTTCCTGTACAAGGACAATCCGTTCTTCCGCTTCGCGGAATCGGTCTTCGCCGGGGTCTCGCTCGGCTACTACATCGGGCAGGAGGCGAGCCAGACGATCCGTCCGAACCTGATCGAGCCGCTGACCCATGATTTCTCCCACAACTGGGACCTCCTGATCCCCGCGCTGGTCGGGGTCAACCTGTACACCCGCTACATCCCGAAGACGAACTGGTGGGCGCGGTGGTCGCTTGCGATCTACGTCGGCTACTACGTGGGCGTCAACATGGTCCAGAAGCTGCACGGCGAGGTCCTGCCGCAGATGCAGAGCACGATCATCCCGCTCACGTTGAGTCAGGGCCCGCTCGGGCTTCTCAACCACCTGATTCTTTTCGTGGGGGTGATCGCGGTCCTGGTCTACTTCTTCTTTTCGGTGGAGCACAAGGGGGTGGTCGGGGGCGTGAGCCGGCTGGGGATCTACTTCCTGATGCTCGGCTTCGGCGCGGCGTTCGGCTACACGGTGATGGGCCGCGTCTCGCTCCTGATCGGCCGGTTCAACTTCCTCATAGTCCACTGGATCATGGGAACGATCCGAGGCCTCGGAGGATGAGGATTCGCTTCTGGCTGATTGTCCTGCTCGCGTTCGCCTTGGTCGGGTTTGCAGCGGTCGGGTTCGCTTCGGGCTCGTTCGACAGGGGGCGGCCGCCGCTGTGCGCGACCTTCTCGATCGTCGCGCGCGACACAACGACCGGCGAGATCGGCGTCGCCGTGCAGTCGCACTGGTTCTCCGTCGGATCGATGGTGCCGTGGGCGGAGGCGGGCGTGGGGGCGGTCGCGACCCAATCGTTCGTTGAGCCCGCCTATGGCCCGAAGATTCTCGCCCGGATCCGCTCGGGGGAGCGCGCGACCGATGCTCTGGTCGAGGAAACGGACGCGGACACGCTGCGCGACGTCCGGCAGGTGCTCGTGATCGACGCGAAGGGCAACAGCGACGCGTACACCGGTCCGGGGTGCATGCCCTACTGCGGGCACCACGTCGCGCGGGACCATGTCTGCGCGGGGAATCTCCTCGCCGCCGACAAGGTCTGGGAGCGGATGTCCGAAGCGTTCGAGAAGGCGCCGGGCACGCTGGGAGAGAGGCTGATCGCCGCGCTCGAGGCGGGGCAGGCGGCGGGCGGCGACTCCCGCGGCATGCAGTCGGCGGCGCTGGTCGTCGTGAAGGTGGTCGACGCTGCGAGGCCGTGGAAGAACCGCGTCGTCGACCTGCGGGTTGAGGACAGTCCGCAGCCCATTGCCGAGCTCAAGCGCTTGTACGTGATCCGCCGTGCCTATGACCTCGCGGACGAAGGGGACAACGCCTTCGCGAGGAAGGACTATGCGGCCGCGATGCGCCTCTACGATTCCGCCGTGCGGCTCGTGCCGGACAATGATGAGCTGATCTTCTGGCGCGGCTCGATGAAGATGGGGATGGGCGATGAGGCGGGCGCGGTCGCCGATTCCCGCAGGGCGATCGAGATGAACCCGCGGTGGAAGACGCTCATTGCGCGACTGCCGGATGCAATCTATCCGGGGGTGGAGAGGGTCTGCGCGCGGCTGGGGATCGAGAGGAAGTAGGAGAGCGCTGACCACGTTAGGCTAGCGCCCTCGCGATGATCTTCTCCCCTGCCAGGATGAGGAGCGGCGGGCCGTCCCGCCGGCGACCCAGCTCGAATCGCAACGCGTGGGGCGCCTTGCCCGTGATCCGCACATACCCCGCGTGGATGCCGTGCCGGTGATGCCGGTGGCAGATCGTCGAGAGGTTCGACGGATCGTCGCTCCCACCCTGAGAGCGAGGCCGGTTGTGGTGCGCCTCCAGCCGATCCCGGTTTATGCAACCCGGGATAATGCAGCGGTAGCGGTCCCGCCTCAGGATCTTCGCCTGCACCGGCCTCCGCTCGGGATCCTGACGCTCCCACTCCTCCACCGCCCCGGCGAAGAGCAGCACCGCGGCGGCCCAGATCGGGATCCGAGGCCTGTGCTTCTTGCGAAATCGATCGATCACCGCCAGGAAATCCTCGGCCACCGGCTTCGGAGCCCAGAAACGGATCCGGATCTCTCGATCCCCTGCGGCGAACGTTTGCCGGTCTGCACCCGTCGCATCGGAAACGCCATCCCACTTGGTCACCGCCAGCAGCTCGACCAGGGCCTCCAGACGCTCCATCAGAATCGAGTTCTCGGCCGGATCGGCGGAGCCGTCCTCCGGCAGGGCCGGGATGCCGCGCCCGCGCAACGTGCGCTCGACCTCCTCCCGGTCCCCGCCCAGGGCCTCGATCAGCACCTCCTCGACCTGCTCCTGGGGCAGGGGCCGGCGGGCGAGCCGCCCGAGGTTGCACCGGCGCAGCAGATCCAGGAGCCGGGACTCCCGCCGGAGCTGCCGCCAGGTCACCCGGCGCGCCCGCTCGACGAAGGGCCCGACCTGCGCCCCATGGGCAAACCGCTTGATCAGATGCGCCTGCATCAACGTGATCTCCCCGCGACCGAAGGCTTCTTCGATCTCTGCGTCGCCCTCGAAGAGGAGCGACTCGGCCACCCGGTTGCGCGCGGAGCGCTCGGAGAGGTTCAGGCGGTCCTCGACCATCTCGGCCATGGAGCGGTAGCCGAGGAGGTCCATCGCCTGCGTGCGGCGCAGGTCCCGGATCAGGTGGGCGAAGAGGACCTTCTGGGGCGCGCGGAGGAGCTGGATCTGGCGCAGGGCGACCAGGGCGTCGTGGGGCGAGCGCGGCTCCCCCGCCTCGATCAGATCCCGCACCTCTCTTATGTAAGTGCGCACCTGCTCCAGGGTCTCCCGCGCGCGCGCGATGGCCGCAGGTCTCACGGGAACGCTCCCGGGCGGGCGGGTGGCGATGCCGCCGGGGGGATGCGCCCACCTCGCATCCGGAGGCGCCGGGCCCAGGCCGGCCCAGTTCGTCTCGGTCAGGATCGCGCTGATGCACTCGTGGATGGGAGCGTCCCGGCCCAGGACCTTGCGGGCGAGCTCCATCGTCTGGTCGAAGACGACCTGGAAGCCGACGGGCGCGGGGAAGGAGATCGTGCAGCCGTCCGGCTCGATGATCGATTCGTCGTCCGGCGCCTTCCACGCGGGATTCGAGCGGACCTCGTAGCGCATGGCGCGCACCGACACGCGGCCCGCGGTCTCGATCCATCCCGCGATCGACACCTCGTCGGCCGGATCCAGGCGGTTCAGGATCGGGGCCGCGGCGCGAGCCTGGCAGGCGGTGATGCGTCCCTCCAGGAATGCCCGCTCGACAGCCGGAACGCGCACGAAAAGCCGATGCAACTCCAGCCTCTCGCGCACCGTGCGGGGGCTCAGGCCGAGGACCTCGAGGGCGAGGCTGCTCACGGATGTGAAGCCGCAGCGCAGGACGCGATCTCCCGCGGCGAGCCAGGCCAAGTGGGCGGCCTGGCTGCGCACGAGCAGCGCCTCCGTGCGCCGGGTCGTTGTCGCCGCGGCCAGGAGATCCTCCGCGAGCAGGGCGATCGGGGCGGCCTCCGGAGCCATGCCCGCAGGCGTGACCGCCCCCGCATTTCCGTGGACATCGTCAGACGGCAACGATCGAGGCCTCCTTTGATGAGATGAGAACGATGAGAAGGACCGGGTCTCGGCTCCTCAAGTGGGTAGCAAGAAGCATGCGAACGTATGTACGGTTTTCTCGATCGGTGTGATTCAGGAAACGCGGCGGCCTCGGCCCAGGAGCCGCATCCGTATC
>JAZDGX010000159.1:0-6657 GCA_043806645.1 Candidatus Eiseniibacteriota bacterium
GGTCACGGGACGGAACAAGGGGGGACCTCGAACCTCTGCCCGCGACTTCCTTCCTTTTGCTGCCTTCTCCCGGCATCCACGCCTCGTCACGCTAGACGACTAGCGAAACATCAGGAGAAAGATCAACCGTGTGAAGATCGGAATGACGCGCCCGTAGTCGTCCGGATCTCCTTCCGGTGTGGAATTCGGCCCGTCGCCCTTGTCGCCGCCGGTGCCGCCGGCGCCGTCGAGGTGGCTACCGGGTGGGCCGTTCTCGCCCGTAGAGGGAACCCGGGAGGCCGACTTGTCGGCCGCCTGCACCTGACTCGCCAGCGACATCACGAGGGCCAGTAGCATGAGCGCGCCAATCCATCGCTTCCAGGGGAAGTGCGCTCGTCGTCGCATGTCTTCCTCCTCTCCGCAAGGCGAGGTCTCCTGCCGTCGATCCAGGGCGAATCGTCGGAGGAGATTGCCCGCTGCCTCCACCTGCAGGTGGGAGTGCCCCTGTCTACCGTGTAATTTAGCCCAAA
This sequence comes from Candidatus Eiseniibacteriota bacterium, assembly GCA_043806645.1. Classification (GTDB taxonomy): domain Bacteria; phylum Eisenbacteria; class RBG-16-71-46; order CAIMUX01; family WJJG01; genus JAZDGX01. The sequence continues at coordinate 510 of JAZDGX010000159.1, forward strand.
TTCACGGTTCTTGTCAAGGAACCTCGGGTCGCCCGCCCTGATCTAACCCTTGGACCCAACGATGATCTAGTATAGGCAGCTAGAGAAGGTGCCGCTTCCCTTTCGAGCGCGGCAGGACGATGGGCAGATCCGATCGGCGCAGGCCGCGTTTCGGCCAGGGTTCGCATCGGGCTGCCGGACCCCGGAGCGCCGCCAGGCGAAGTACCTCATGGAAAGCGAGATGCCCCAAAACCTGATCGGCCTGAGCTCCGACCAAATCGCCGGGCTGCCCGAGATGGCCGGCCAGCCGCGTTTCAGGGCCAGCCAGATCGTTACGTGGATCTACCAGAGAGGGGCGGTGGAATTCGACTCGATGGCCAATCTGCCCAAGGCGCTGCGTGCGCGTCTCGCCCTTTCCCGCCGCCTGGACCGCCTCCCCGTGCTCGCCCGGCAGGTTTCTGCGGACCACTCCGCAAGGAAGGTCCTCTTTGCACTGGACGAGGGTGAGCGCATCGAGGCCGTCCTGCTGCGCGCCCCCCGCCGGGACACGCTGTGCATCTCGACTCAGGCGGGCTGCCGGTTCGGATGTCGCTTCTGTGCCACCGGAGCCATGGGATGGCGGCGCAATCTCTCGGTCCACGAGGTCGTGTCGCAGGTGCTGGTCCTGAGAGAGGAACTGCTGGGTCTCGGCCATCAGGGCTTCTTCAATCTCGTCTTCATGGGCATGGGCGAGCCGCTGGACAACTATGACACGGTGGTAGCCGCCATACGCGTCTTGCATGAGGACTTCGGGTTGGCCCTCGGGTACCGCCGCGTCACCGTCAGCACGGTCGGCTTGCCTGACCAGATCCGCCGGCTTGCGGGCGAGCAACTGCCGGTGCGTCTCGCCTGGTCCCTGAATGCCACCGACAACGAGACCCGCTCATCCATGATGCCGGTAAACCGCCTCCATCCGATCGAAGCAGTTCTCTCGGCGATGGCCGAATATCGCCGCCGCACCGGCAGCCGGACGACGCTCGAATACATCCTCATCGACGGCGTGAACGACTCGCTCGGGGACGCCAGGCGACTGGCGCGCATGGCGGGCGAAAGCGATTCGAAGGTCAATCTGATACGGCTCAATGCCCACGGCCGGACGGCGTTTCGACCCTCGCCCATCGAACGCGTACGGGCATTCTATGAGACCATGCTGCCCCTCGGGCCCGCCGTCACCCTTCGCGAAAGCCGAGGCGCGGACATCTTCGCCGCCTGCGGACAACTGTCCACGGCCTATGAAACGGGCGGGGCCATCCCCGGATCCATGCCCGGCGCAGGTGACACGGCCTGACGCGGAAAACGGCTGCCGAAACGCGAGAGCAGAAAAGCCCCCCACCCGAAGGCGACCGCCAGGCTGATGATCCCCCATCCGAGTAGGAGCAGCAGAAAGGCGAGCCGGGCGAGGCCCGGGATCATGCTGACGGGCACCATGAGAATCCAGGGCAGGCTCAGCAGAAGATGCCCGAGCAGATACGTGGTGCCCACACCCTCCTGGACCGGATCCTCGAGCGAAGAGGCGCGCCCCTGCAGCGCCCCCCCGATGACCAGGCTGGTGATCAGGTAGCCGGGCAGTGGGAAGATGAGCAGCAGGAATGCGACCAGGGGAACGAGCGGAATGCCGACGACGAGGGCGATGAGCGCCAGAATGATCACGACCAAGAGCGGAATGCCGACGATTGCGAAGACGATTCCGGCTCCGATCCCGGCCAGCAGGGACTCCCAGCCGCGGCTTCTCAGAGTCACGGCGCCGTTGGCCCACCGGCGGCCGGCCAGCTTCACCAGGATCCAGCCGATCAAACCGATGAAGATCAGATGCAGGGTCAGAAGGAAGAGCAGCAACCAGTCGCGAGCGCCCATCCCCGTCCTGGCGCCGGCCGAAGGGATGAACTTCAACTCGACGCGATCGCCGATGTGCGCATCCTCGTCCCCCTCGATGCGTCCGCCGATCGCGACCGCCTCTCCGGTGATGACGCTGCCCGGCATGACATAGATCCCGCCCCCGGCCACAGAGACGGCGTCACCATGAATGATCGCTTCCTCCCCCAGCCGGACCTCGCCACCCAGGGACACGACCGAGCCTTGCACCACACCTTCGATGGTCGCGGACCCCAGCATGGAGACGACGTCTCCCTCGACGATCTGATCGCGCTCAACGCGGACATTCTTCCCGAAGGAAACAACCTCGCTCGTGCGGCGGCCCCCGCGGCGGCTTTCGAGATCGCGAAGCTGCCGGTCGAAAATCGCCTCGTGCCGCCCGAGGTTCACGTGCACTTTCCGCCCCATCTCGATCAAACTGTCGATGTCACCGTCGGGCACTTCGATGGTCACATCCATCTTGACCTGATCGTCATCGCTGTCGGGACTCGGTTTGGAAGGCTTCTGCTGCTCGTCCAAGATGACGATCTCGCCGGCCCATCCGGCCGAAGTCCCTGCCGCCAACGCCCAGGCGAGAAGCGGGAGGATCGCGAATCGAGGAAATCGATTCCGGAGCCTAGGCCGCATGCTTGTATCCCCTTTCATCGGGTCGTCGTATCGCCCGCCAGCATAGCCAGACGCCCAACGCGGCGAGCGCCGCATAGGCTGCCAACAGAAGAGGCCCCCACAAGACAAGCGGCTGGGCGGAGCGCCGCAGGCCCTCCGCCAGACCGACCGCGGGAGGCTGGAGAATGCGCGCGACATCGCCGAGCAATCCGAGAATCTGCCACATCTCCCGGGCGGTGCCCCAAATGCTCACCAGGTCCTGCGAAGTGCGCTGGACCATGGCCGAGGCGATGCGCCCCAACCACCCCCACAACGCCACCGAGAGAGAAAGACCAAAGGCAGCCGCCAACAGAACCGCCACGGCTCGCCGCAGCCCCGCTTCAAGTCTGGTTTCGCGCAGCTTCCAGGCGGGCTGCTTCTGGGCCCGCCACGAAGCCATCACCCGGCCGTGGAGATCCGCCGGGAGAGGGGGATCGGGGATGACGGGGAGAGCTTCCAGGATCATTCGATAGGCCGCCAGATCCCGCCGGCAGGCCGGACAGCCGCGCAAATGCTCCTCGAGAAGGTGCGACTCGGCACCGGTGAGTTCACCGGCCAGGTAGGCCTGCAAGCCGTCTTGTCGCTCCCGACAACTCATTCGCTCCTCGCAGTCTCGTCCGCATCGGGCCTGAGGCCCGCCTCGACCAGCAATTCCTTCAGGCGATGATGGGCTCGATGCAGCCGGGCCTTGACGGTCCCCAGCGGAATCTCGAGCACATCGGCGATCTCTTCGTAGGCCAGATCCTGTTTGTACCGCAGCTCCAGGATCGCCCGATAGATCGGCGGAAGGTGTTCCATCAACCGGCCGATGCTTTCCGCCAATGCCGTTCGCCCGTGCATCTCCTCGGGGTTCTGTCGCTCGTCGGCGAGCACGATCGGCCTGCGCTCGTCATCATCATCATCGACGTCGATCGAAAGCAGCTGCACCTTGCGACGCCGGTAGCGATCGATGCAGAGGTTGGTCGCGATGCGCAGAATCCAGGTCGAGAACCTTCTGCTTTGATCGAAGGTGTCCAGCGACCGGAAGACACGCAGGAAGGTCTCTTGGACCACATCGTGCGCCTCCTCCGCGTTGCCCATCATCCGCCAGGCCAGACGATAGAGCGCCGCCTCGTAGCGAGAGATCAACTCCTCGAAGGCCCGCTCATCGCCCCTGAGGCTTCGTTGCACCAGGGGCAGGTCGTCACCGTTCATTTGCACGGGCGACCCTCCCGGCCCGTTTCATGATCGAAGATACGCGAGGCAGAATGAATGGTTTCCCCGCCGGGGTAGCGGCCCCCCGGGCCCTCCCGGGCCGAGAACAGCATCTGGTTGACTGCCAACGCATTAGGGACACGGGGAAGCCTACGTGCACTTGCCTGGGGGGTCAAGCGCCCCGATGGGTTTCCTTCGACGGCACGGCCGGCTTCCCGCAGCGCCACCTCCGGTTCTTGACACCCTCCCCAGGGCTCCGTAGCCTCTGTCGATCTAAGCGGTGGATCCCGCAAGAGGATCCGCCATGCGTGGGTGGCGATCCAGAGGCCGCCGTGGGTCGGTTTATCCCCGAACGAGAAGACCCGATCGGAACGAGGCGCTGCGGAGGTGTGATGACTCAAATCGTGCAGATCATCGCCCGGGAAGTCCTCGACTCCCGGGGTAACCCGACCATCGAAGCCGAAGTCCATCTGGCCGGTGGAGCCGTGGGCAGGGCGATCGTTCCTTCGGGGGCTTCGACGGGCGATCATGAGGCGCTCGAACTGCGCGACGGCGATCCCGAGCGCTATCTCGGCAAGGGCGTGCAGCGGGCGATCGAGAATATCCGCGAGAAGATCAGCCCCGAAATCCTCGGAGAAGACGCGACCGACCAGGCGCTGATCGACCGTCTGATGTGCGAGCTGGACGGCACGGAAAACAAATCGAATCTCGGCGCCAACGCCATTCTCGGCGTCTCGCTCGCCACCGCCCACGCGGCCGCGGAGGCGTACGGACTGCCGCTCTACCGCTACCTGGGAGGAGTCGGGGCGCTCACTCTCCCCGTTCCGATGATGAACGTGCTCAACGGCGGCGCGCATGCCGACAACAACGTCGACATCCAGGAATTCATGATCCTGCCGGTGGGAGCCAAGACCTTCGCCGAGGGGTTGCGCATCGGCGCGGAGGTCTTCCACACGCTGAAGAAGGTTCTCAAAGGCCGCGGCCTGCAGACGGGAGTGGGCGATGAAGGCGGCTTTGCACCCACGCTGAAGTCCAATTCCGAGGCGCTGGGGGTTCTGGTCGAGGCGATCGAGAAGGCCGGCTATGAGCCCGGCGCGCAGGTTGCGCTCGCCTTGGACGTGGCCGCCAGCGAATTCCACGCCCAGGGCAAGTATGTCCTGCGGGCCGAGGAGCAAACGGAGTTCACGTCCGAGGAGATGGTCGACTTCCTGGAGCGGCTGGCCCAAGACTATCCGATCTACCTGATCGAGGATGGGCTGGCCAAGGATGATTGGGATGGCTGGCGGCTTCTGACGGAGCGACTCGGCTCGCGCTTGATGCTGGTCGGCGACGATCTGTTCGTCACGAACCCCCAGCGTCTGCGCCGTGGCATCGACGGGGGCATCTGCAATTCGATTCTCATCAAGCTGAACCAGATCGGGACGCTGACCGAGACGCTCGAGACCATTCGCATCGCGACGGAGAACCGTTACACCACCGTCGTGTCCCATCGTTCCGGCGAGACCGAGGACACGACCATCGCCGATCTGGCCGTCGCCATGAACACGGGCTTCATCAAGACCGGCTCGCTCAGCCGGTCGGAGCGGATCGCGAAGTACAACCGGCTGCTGCGCATCGAGGAGGCTTTGGGAGAAGAGGCCCGCTATCCGGGCAGTGCCGCCTTCGCCCGTTGGCGGCGCTGATCGTCCGGCGCGGGCGAAGGTCATCCGGTCCGCGGGAGTCAGGCGAGTCCCTGACTCGGTCGAGGGCTGATGCATTCGGACAGCACACAGTCATGGGCGCGCAGATTCTGGAGCCGTGCGCCGCGGTTCCGATCGGCCCGCGGGGGATCGGGCCCCCTGGGAACGCCCTCCGATGAGACGCTGTTCCTGCGCAAGCTATGGCACTCGACGCGGGGCCGCTGGCAACGCTTCGCGCTGGTGGCCTTTCTCCTGTGGGCCATTTATGCGCTGGCACTCAGTCCCCATGGATTGCTGCGGCTGAATTCCGTCCGCAAGCAGGTGCAGGCACTGGAAAGCGACGTCGAGGAGTTGGAGCGCCGTCAGGCGTGTTTGGACCGGCTCGATTCCGAGATGGATCTGCATGAGCCGTTTCAGATGGAAAAGCGCGCCCGGGAAGACTTCGGATACGCAAGGGACAATGAGCGGATTTATGTTCTCCCGCGCGATCCCGAGGACGACCGCTGCCTGACCGAGGGAGAGCTGCGGGGAGGCGACCGGTTCAGCGATCGGAGATTCCAGCCCTGAGGCCCCTACTCGCCCGCAGAAAAGAAGGTTGACCCGGCAGGGTGGCTCTCCATACAGTCTCTGTTTGGCCCTGTGAATCTCGGAATGAACGGTGTTTGGTGCGGGGTGGAGCAGTCCGGTAGCTCGTTGGGCTCATAACCCAAAGGTCGCTGGTTCGAATCCAGCCCCCGCTA
>JAZDGX010000160.1:0-31013 GCA_043806645.1 Candidatus Eiseniibacteriota bacterium
GTCGCGGTCGGCCGCGGGCCCGCGCTCGCCCGGCAGCGGGGGGCGGGGCGGCCGCGAAGGCGGCGCTTGCGGAAGCGGCGCGTCCCAGGCCGTGCCGGGATGGCGATCGGCGGCGGCGAGCACCTCTACGCCGCGGCCACCGGAACCGGCACCCGGAACCGGACGGGTTTCCAGGATTACGGCATCCGGCCCGAGCGCGCGGCGCACGGCCTCGAGGGCCTGGGCCATGCCGGCCGCTCTGAATCTCCGGATGCGCATGCGTCTTGCCTTTCCCGGCCTAGGCCGCCAGGCCTTCCTGCGTCACCGTCGCGACCGTCTGCACGTGGGTCACTCCCGCCACTTCCGGATAGGAGAGCACGACGATCTGCGGAATGAAGCGGGCGACGAATTCACGCAGGTAGGGGCGCAGGTATTGGCTGCACAGAATGATCGGATGCTGGGCCACGGTCACCGCGGTTTGCACCGACCGCGACACGCCGTCGATGAGCCGCTGCGCGCGGGCGGCGTCCAGGACCAGGCGGTGCTGGCCCTCCTGGGCCGGGACCACCGCCTCGGCCAACTGCTGCTCGAGGCGTGGATCGAGGGTCACGACCACCAGACGGCCGCGTTCATCGCGGTACGGACGTACCAGCGTGCGGCCGATGGCTTCGCGGCAGCGCTCGACGAGCACGTCGAGATCCTTGACGGCCGGCGTCACGTCGGCGAGCACCTCGAGCACCGTGATCATGTCGCGGATCGAGACCTGCTCGCGCAGCAGCCGCTTCAACACCTTTTGCACGCCGCTCAGGGTCAGCAGGTTGGGCACGAGTTCCTCGATCAGCGCCGGATGGGTCGTCTTGACCTGATCGAGGATGGCCTGGACATCCTGCCGCGTGAGCAGATCGGCAGCGAAGGTGCGCGCGATTTCGGTCAAATGCGTGGCGAGCACCGCGGCGGGTTCGACGACGGTGAGCCCTTCGGTCTCCGCTTCCACGCGCTGAGCGCTCTGGATCCAGACCGCGGGGAGACCGAAGACCGGCTCGCGCGCGGGAATCCCGGCAATCGTCTCGGGCCGCGCGCGCGGTCCCATCGCGAGCAACCGCGCGGTGATCAGTTCGCCGCGGGCGACCTCCTCGCCCCGCAGCTTGATCGCGTAGGCGTCGGCCGGCAGGCGTACGTTGTCGCGGATCCTCACCGGGGGCAACAGGAAGCCGAGTTCGTTGGCCAGCGCGCGCCGCACGACGGTGATGCGATGGAGCAGATCGCCGCCCGCCTGCTCATCGACCAGCGAAATGAGCCCGAATCCGAGTTCGACCTCGATCTCGTCGAGCTGCACCCGCTGCGGGGCGGGCTCGGGCCCGGCGGGGATCTCGCCCTTGCGCCCGGTCGCCGCCTCCTGCTCACGGGCGCGCCGCTCGCGACGGGCCATCACGCCCGCCCCGCCCGCCAGGGCCGCAAGCGTCCAGAAAGGCAGCAGCGGCAGCCCCGGCACGAGCCCCAGCAGCAGCAGGATGCCCCCCGCCGCGAAGGGGGCGCGCTCATCCCCCAGCATCTGCCCGCAGAGCTCTTCGCCCAGGTGGCGCTGGCTCTCGGTGCGGGTAATCAGGATGCCCGAGGCGGTCGCGATCACCAGCGCCGGGATCTGCGCGACCAGACCGTCGCCGATCGTGAGCATCGTGAAGGTGCGCAGAGAGTCGGTCAGGCTGAGGTTCATCTGCACGACGCCGATGACGAAGCCGCCGAGGATGTTGACCAGCGTGATGAAGATGCCCGCCACGGCATCGCCGCGCACGAATTTCGATGCGCCGTCCATCGCCCCGTAGAAATCGGCCTGCTGCGTGATCTCCTTGCGGCGCGCGCGCGCCTCGTGCTCGTCGATCAGGCCGGCGTTCAGATCGGCGTCGATCGCCATCTGCCGGCCCGGCATGGCATCCAGGGTGAAGCGCGCCGCCACTTCGGCGATGCGCTGGGCGCCCTTGGTAATGACGACGAACTGGATGATGACCAGAATCAGGAACGCCACCGCCCCCACCGCGTAGTTGCCGCCGACGACGAAGTCGCCGAAGGCCGCGATCACCTTGCCGCCGTAGCCGTGCAGCAGAATCTGCCGGGTGGTGGCGACGTTGAGGGACAGGCGGAAGAGGGTGGCGAGCAGCAGCACCGTGGGGAAGGCATTGAAGTCGAGCGGGCGGTGCACGTAGATCGTGAGCGAGAGGATCACCAGCGCCAACGCGAGATCCGCGATCAGCAGCAGATCGAGCAGCACGGGCGGCACGGGCACCAACATGATGGCGAGCACCAGCAACACGCCGGCCGCCAGCAGGAGGTCGCTACGCCGTTTCCATCCGCCTCGCACCATGCCCTACTCCCGCTCCCTAGGCCGTCCGGGCGGCCGGACGCAGCCTGTGCTTGAGCCGGTAAACGTAGGCCAGCAGTTCGGCCACCGCCCGGTAGAGGGCCACCGGGATTTCATGATCGATCTCGATGCGGAAAAGCTCGCGGGCGAGAGGCCGGTCCTCGACCACCGGGATGCTGTGGCGCTGCGCGAGCTCGCGGATGCGCTGGGCGATCTTGCGCGCGCCCTTCGCTACGACGGTCGGCGCCTTCATCGTGCGGCGGTCGTATTTCAGGGCGACGGCCAGGTGGATCGGGTTGACCACGACCACATCCGCGTGCTTCACGTTCTCCATCATGCGCCGGCGGACCATCTCCCGCTGCGCGCTGCGTACGCGCGCCTTGACGCGGGGATCCCCTTCCATCTCGCGCATCTCGTCGGCGAGTTCCCGATGACTCATCATGATGCTGCGCTCGTACTCCCAGCGCTGGAACGCGTAGTCGGCGACGCCCAGGACGAGCATCACCGCCGCCACCCGCAGGCCGAGCTTGAGCGCCGCCGCCGCCGCGTAGCCGAAGAGGGCCGCGGGCTCCGTGCCGGTCAGGCCGGCGAGACGCGGGATTTCCCCGCGCAGGCTGAGCCACGCCACCCATCCGATCAGGACGATCTTGAGCAACGACTTGACGAGTTCGACCGCGCCCTGCTTCGAGAAGATGCGCGCGATTCCGCGGCTGGGGCTCAAGGCATCCAGGCGCGGGGCGAGCGGCTTCCAACTCATCACCAGCCCGACCTGCGCGATGTTGGTCAGCAGACCGACCGCCAGAAGCGCACCCGCCAGCGGCAGCAGCGTCAGCAACACGTAGGGCAGCCCGGTATGCAGGTAGCCTTCCAGGGTCTCCGCGCGCAGATCCAGTTCTCCGCTGCGATCGAGGAGCGCGCGCGTGAGGAGCATCAAGCGCTGAAGCATGAAGGGCCCGGCCAGGGCCAGCAGCCCCAGCCCCGCCAGCAGCGCGAAGGCGGAGTTGATCTCCTGGCTGCGTGCGACCTTGCCTTCCTCGCGCGCCTGGCGGCGGCGGCGCGGAGTGGCCGGTTCGGTCCGTTCGTGAAAACCCGTCTCCGCCATGGCCGCTCCCGTCCCCTCTCCCTTCCGGCCTCCGGGCGAGCCCCTCGCCCTCCAAAATTGGCCGGATTCCGCCAGTGACCCGCGGACGCGTGCTCCTGCACCCTCCTGGCAATGGCAACCTACATGCCAGCCAGTAGGCCCAGGAGATCCCGCTCCAAGCCGGCGAGCAGCCGATCGACGGTTCTTGTGAAAAATGGGATGGTTAGAGCGATTCCGAGAATGCCGATTCCGATCTTAACGGGGAAGCCGACGATGAAAATGTTCATCTGCGGGACGGTGCGGGCGACAAATCCCATGGCGGCATCGGCCAGAAACAGTACGGCGAGCAGCGGCCCCCCCACGGCCAGGCTGACCACGAACAGGCTCCCGGCGAGGCCGATCACCTGGTGCACGACCGGGCCCTGCAGGACCACCCCCCCCAGGGGCAGCGCCTTCAGGCTGAGGCCCAGGGCCCTCAGGAGCAGGTGATGGCCGTTGAGCAGGAGGAAGAGGAGCAGCGCCAGCGTTCCGTAGAGCCGGGTGATCAGGTCGTCTTCCCCCTCCGCGTGCGGGTCCCAGGCGCTCACGATCCCGAACCCCATCTGGACGCCGACCAGCGATCCCGCCAGGTTGATCCCCGCGAAGGGGAACGCCGCCGCCAGACCGAGCAGGAGGCCGAGGGCAGTCTCCCCGGCGACGCAGGCGACGAAGGAGACGAGTCCGGATGCCCGGACCGGCTCCGGCGGGACCGTGCCGAAAAGGGCGATCGCGGTGGCGGCGCCCAGCAGGATCTTCACCGGGGCGGGAATCCTCTGTTGCGCAAAGATCGGCCCGGCGATGAAGAAGCTCAGGCAGCGCACGAGGAGCAGCCCGAATCTCTCGGCCCCGGCGAGGGTCAGGATTTCCATGCGGCGCGCCCTAGCGGAACCCGGCCAGCCCGCCGAGCAGGCTCCCGGTGAAATCGAGCAACTGATTCACCATCCAGGGCAGGAAGAGGAACAGGCTCAAGATCACGGCCAGGATCTTCGGAATGAACGTGAGCGTCATCTCGTGAACCTGCGTGACGGCCTGAAAGATGGAGACTAGCAATCCAGCCACCAGACCGAAGAGCAGCATCGGGCCCGCCACCATCAGCGCCAACATGAGCGCCCGTTGAAAGAGCGCGATCGCTTCCGTTGCGGTCATGTCTCCTCCTGCCTCAACCAAAACTGCGCAACAGGCTGCTCACGACCAGATGCCAGCCATCGACCAGGACGAAGAGCAGAATCTTGAAGGGCATGGAGATCATCGCCGGGGGCAGCATGAGCATGCCCATCGACATGAGAATGCTCGCGACGACCATGTCGACGACCAGGAAGGGCAGATAGATGACGAACCCCATCTGGAAGGCGGTCCTCAACTCGCTGATGAGAAAGGCGGGCACGACCACGGTCAGAGGCAGATCGTCCACGCTTTGCGGCCGCTCCTGTGCCGCCATGCCGGCGAAGAGCTGCAGGTCCTTCTCGCGGGTCTGGCGCAGCATGAAGGTGCGTAGCGGTACGGCGCCCTCTTTCAGAGCGTCCCCCGCGGAAAGCTCTCCCTCGAGGTAGGGACGCAGGGATTGGTCGTGCACGACTTGCCAGGTGGGCGTCATGACGAAGAACGTCATCAACAGGGCGAGGCCGACCAGGATCTGGTTGGGCGGCAGTTGGTTGGTGCTGAGCGCCTGGCGCACGAACGAGAGCACGATCAGGATGCGCGTGAAGCTCGTCAGCATGAGCACGAGCGCCGGGGCCACCGCGAGAATGGTGAGCAGCAGCAACAACTGCAGGCCGGTCGCGACCTTCTCGGGTCCGATTCCCTGCGCCGCCCCGTCGTCGAGGGTGAGCGTGAGGGACGGGCCCGCCCAGGCCGGCGCAACCCACATGCAGCTGAGCGCGATCAAACCGACGAGAGCGAGGGAGCGCATGCTAGCCCTCCCTCCGCCGCGGGCCGGTAGCTGCCGGGGATGTGGCGAACAGCGCCGAGAGCTGCGCTCCCACGCGCTGGATTTCCCCTTGCAGCGTGCTTTCGAAGGGCGTCGGCAGTTCGTCGGGCGCGGGGACGGGCGCGATGCGCACGGCTTCCCCGGCCGACTCCGCCTGCGCGGCAACGACCTTGCCCAGGGCGGTGATCTGCTGCGGCGTGACTCCGATCAGCAGCGACTCCCCCGCGATGCGCACCAGCGCGAGCGACGTCCGCGGCCCCAGGGACCGCTGGCTGACGATCTGGATCTCATGCTGGCCGGCCGCCTTGCCCCCGCTGCGCGCCGCCTTGCGGTACAGATGCAGGACGGCGTAGAGCAAGCCGAGGACAAGCGCCAGGGCGAGCGCGACGCGGACGAGCATGGCGCCCGTCGAGGGCGCGAACGGCGCGGGCGACGATGCCAGCGCATCCGCGAAGGCCGGGCCGTTCAGCAGGCAGAGCCAACCGCCACCGCATGTCCCCCACCGCGCGGCGCGCAGGATGGGACCGGTCGTCCGCGAGGCAGGCCCTCCGATCCGCCGCAACGCTCCGTTCACGCCGCTCCTCCCAGGCTGAGGATGCGCTCCTCGGGCGAGATCAGCGAGGTGAGACGCACACCGAAGCGATCCTCGATGACCACCACCTCCCCGCGCGCCACGAGGACGCCGTTGACGTAGAGATCGACCGGCTCGTTGGCCTGCTTGGCGAGTTCGATCACGGAGCCCGGCCCATAGTCGAGGATCTCCTTGACCAGCACCTCCGTCCGGCCGAGTTCCACCGTGACCGGGAGCTTGACATCCAGCAGCAACTCGATGTTGGCGCGGTCTCCGGCGGCGGGGGCATTCGCCACGGGGCCGAAGCGAACCGGACGCACGACCGGTTCCTCCGTTTCCGCGGCCACTTCCCCGCCTTCGGAGGCGGACCCGAAGTCCTCCCAGGCCGGAGGCATCGCCTGCGGCTCCTCCCCTCCCTCCGCCTCGGCCGGATCGAAGGGTCCGAGTTCGTTGGCGCGCGCTCCATCCTGCGCCTGATCCTGATTCATGGGCTGCGTTTCCCCCGGGTTCACCACCCGCCCCTGGTCCTTTTCGCGGGCTTCTTCGCTCATGGGCTCCCTCCTCACCGCGTCACGCGCGGCCGCAGATCTGGACCGCCAGTCGCTTGCCGGACATTCCCGGCCGGCCGCTCAGCTTTTCCTTGCCCCCGATCACTACCGGCAGCGGCTCGTGGATCCCGCGATCGAGCGGGATCACGTCGCCCGGCTTCATGCGGATGAACTCGCTGACGCTCAGGCTGCCCCGCCCCAACCGCACGCTGAGCGGGATCCGCCCCTCCTGCACGCCGAGGACCATCCAGGGCCGTCCCTCGGTGGCGCCCTTCTGGCGCAGCGCCCCTTGCGCGAAGGCGGAAGCGAGCTTGGCGATCGCCGGCTCGATGGTCACGAGCGGATAACAGAACGAACAGGTGCCGCTCACGTGCTGCAGCTTGAGCTTGAGCGTTGCCAGCAGCACGATCTCGGTCTCGGAAAGCAGCCTCAGCATGCTCGGCCGCTTCTCGAAGCCCCGCCGCTGCGGGGTGAAGCGCGTCACCTCCGACCAGGCGTCGGCGAGCACACGCAGGCCGTCGTCGATCACCCTCGCGATCAAGGTCGTCTCGAGCGCCGTCGGATCGCGCAGCAGGCTGGTCTGTTCGCCGCGCCCGCCGAGCAGCCGGTCGACAATGCCGAGCACGAGCTCATTGCTGATCTCCGCCACACCCGCGCCCTCCAGGGGCGCCATGCTGAAGGGGAAGAGACAGGCGGATTTGGGCAGACCGTGGATCCACTCCGCGTAGTTCAGCTGCTCCAGCGACAGCACCTGGATCTCGGCCATCGTGCGCAGATTCCCGCTCAGCACGCCCGAAAAGGCGAGAGCGAAGGTCTCGTGCAGGCTGTGCAGCAGCCTCAGCTGGTCGCGCGAGATCCGGCTCGGCCGGCGGAAGTCGTAGAGCTGCATGGCGCCGGCGCGGGCAGGCTCCTCTGCGCTCGCCGAATCGGTCTCTGCGCCTGCGCCCGTGCCGCCGGTTTCATCTTCCTGAAAACTGCGGAGCAGGGCATCGACCTCGTCCTGGGAGAGAATGTTCGCCACCGCGTTACCCTCACTGCAAAACGTAATCGGTGTAGTAGAGGTTGTTCACACTGCCCGAAACCAGGAACCCGTTGATCCGATCGACGCAGGCGACGCGGATTTCCTCGCGCACGGTGGGATCGGTGAGCTCTTCAAGGCTGCGCGACGAAAACTCACGGATGAACAGATCGCGTACCTGCGGCTTGCGCGAATCCAACTCGGCGATCACCCGCTCGCCGTCGCGAGTCTCGAGGGCGATGCCGAGACGCAGGAAACGCTTGCCCTGCGTGCCGGAGGGGTTGATCACCATTTCATCGACCAGGTACTGCTCGCCGGGGAGTTCGGACCCGCCCTCGGTCGCCGGCGACACGGCGGTGCCCGCCGCGGTCGGCCCCGGAGCGCCGCCCAGCCGGGGCGCAAGCACGTCGGTGACCACAAAGAAGGTCCCCGCGGTCATGCTGCCCAGGATGAGCAGACCCGCGGCCACCCGGACCATCGCCGCCGGAAGCAGAATCGGACCGAGAAAGGAGAGTCCGCGCCGCTGCCGCTCGGGCGGTGGCGCCGCGGGTTGCCCCTCGGCATCCGCCGAGGTCTCGGGCGCTGCCTCGACCGGCTCGACCGGGGTCGCATCCTTGGGACTCTTTGCCGCCATACCCTCGCCTCCCTTTCCATTTCCCTGTCGCTCGGGCCCGTTGCGCTGCTCAGCCGCGGACCGGGGCCGTGCGCCGGATCCGCGATGCACGCCCGGCGATCCCTCCGGACGCCCTAGCGCTTGATGTCGATGGCCTCGCTCAGAACCTCATTGCTGGTCGTGATCATCCGGGCGTTCGCCTGGAATCCGCGCTGGGCGATGATCATGTCGGTGAATTCGCGCGCCAGATCGACATTCGACTGTTCGAGCGAGCCCGGGCTGATCACGGAAGCGATCCCCTCCCCCACGGCCGCCACGCGCGGCGTGCCCGAGTTGGGGCTGGGCAGGTACGTGTTGCCCTCCACCCGTTCCAGCCCCGCCGGGTTGACGAACTCCGCCAGCGCGATGCGTCCGAGCGGCCGCGTGACGCCGTTCGAGAAGGAGGCGAGCAGGCGCCCCTGCTCGTCGATCTGGAAGTCGACCAAGTCCCCCGCTCCATGGCCGTCGGAGTCGCTGATCAGTGTCGCTTCTCCCGCGAACATGGTCAGACCTTCGAATCCCCCCGGCGCACCGGCCGAGAGGGTCAACGTGAGCGGACCGCCCGCCTCCGCGGCGGGGGCGAAGCTCAGCCCGGAGGGGGCCCGGCCCCCCGCCGCATCGAAGGAGATCGCCTGGAGCGAACCGTCGGCGCCGAATGTCACGCGCCCCGTCTCGCCCGCCAGCACCGCCCCGGCTTCGTCCGCCTCCGCGCGCCAGGTGAACTCGTTGGCGCCCGCGACACGCGTGAAGGTGAAGCGCAAGGTATGGGTGTTGCCCAGGGCGTCGTGGACGGTCGCCTGCTCCTCGAACGAGGCGGCAGCGCGGGCCTCCTGAACGGCGGTGAATGCCAACGCCGCGTCGGCCTGCGTGCGCGGCGTCCCGTCCGAACCGGTGGTAGAAATCTCGAGCGATCCGATGGCCGCCTGCAGGCCCAGCGCATTCGGCGACAGCGCGCTCACGCGGCCGTCGGCATCGACGGAGGCCGTGAGCGTTTCCCCGCTGCGGGACTGATTGAGCAGGCCGCCGATCGCGGAAACCAGATCGGCCAGCGTCGTCGTCTGGGCCACGGAGAAGTCGGCTGCAACTTCCACGCCGCCCACGATAGCCTCCATCTGCAGCACGTCGCCCACCTCGAGCAGCGCGCCTTCGCCGAGCGCGCTCGCGCGCAGATCGATCAGCCGCGTCTCCGCCAGGGCGCGTTCCCCACCCAGGCCATAGAACGAGGCGGTCCGCAGCACGGAGCCGACCGGATCCGAGTCGGCGTCGAGATTCCCCGAGAACACGATCGCGCCGCTGGCTTGGGCGGGATCGATTTCGTCGGACGGCACCTGCAGATCCTGGAGCTGCGAGCCAAAGGCCTGGCTCACGCGGTCATAGCCGTAGCCCTGGACGAAGAAGCGGCCGTCCGATCCGACCAGGCGCCCGGCGGCGTCGATCTGGAACGCACCGTCGCGCGTATAGCGGGTGCGCGCGCCGTCGCGCAGGACGAACAGACCCGGGCCCTGAACGGCGAGGTCGGTCGATCCGCCCGTGAGCTGCAGCGATCCCTGCGTGTAGAGCTGGCTCGCCGACCCGATCAAGCTGCCGCCGCCGATCTGAAAGGGGTTCGTGCCGCCGCGGCCGTCGCCGGGGGCGGCGGCGCAACGCCGCGTCTGCGCCAGCGCCTCTTCGAAATCAAGCCGCCCCGACTTGAAGCCGGTGGTTTGCATGTTGGCGATGTTGTTGCCGATGACATCCAGGCGCAGCATGTTGCCGGTCATGCCGGACACCGCGGTAAACAGGGCTCGCATCATCGTGCTAATCCTCCGTCTTCAGAGTCACGTCGCCGCCGACAGCGGCCGTGGTGGCCAGGACCTCGACCAGCGAGGCCAGAGGCACTTGGGATCCTTCGACCGTCAGGAAGGCGGTGCCGTTCTCGTAGGCGATGCCGCTCACGAGTCCGTAGACCAGGGGGCGCACGGCCAGCGCCTCGCCTTCGCTGTCCAGGGCGACCACTTCAAAACGGTAGCGCCCGTCGGGCAGCGTTTCCCCTTCCGCGTTCTGGCCATCCCAGTTGATCCGCTGCGTTCCGGCGGAGAGCTGCGCCAGTTCGAGGGTGTCGACGCGATTGCCCGCCGCGTCATACAGGGTGACCACCGCCTGATCGACATCCGCAGCGGTCTGGAAGCCGAGGGTGACGCTTTCGCCGTTGTCGAGCCGCAGCGTGTCGGAGGCGATCGCCACCTCCCGCCCCACCAGCGCCGCGGCCATGCTGTTGCCTAACGACTGGAGCAGGGCCGCCTGATCGCTGATGCCGGTGTTCAGGTTCTGCATCTGCTCGAGCGTGCTGAACTGCGCCAGTTGCGCGACGAACTCGGTGTCCTCGATCGGATTGAGCGGGTCCTGATGGGTCATCTGCGTCACGAGCAGTTTCAGGAAGTCCTCTTTCCCCATCACCGCGGTGGCCGATGAGGACGTGCTCGTCGTCGCGCTCACGCTGTTGATCGCCGATATGTCCATGGTTCCTCCTCGAATCCCACAGCCGGCGCCCCGTATCAGGCGCGCAGATCGATTTGCGTCAAGCGGCCCCGTTCGTCGCGGCCCCACGCGCCTGCAGGCAGGGGTGCGGTCTCGACCTCCCGTTGGCGCCGTTGCAGGGCGGCGTCTTCCCCCGGATCGTCCGGCAGCGCGAGGGACACGCCTTGATCGGGTTCATTCCCGAAAGCTCCCGTGCCCGCGGCCTCGCCGCCCACCTCTTCCCCGCTCCCTTCGATAATCAGCGCCTCCAGCCGCAGGCCCTGCTCCTCCAAGCCCTCGCGCAGGACCTCGCGATCCGCGCCCAGCAGAGCGCCCACGTCGGGTCGTTGCGCCTGCACGCGGGCGCTGACGCGTTCTCCCGAGACGCGCACCCGGATGCGCAGCCGGCCCAGTTGAGGCGGGTTGAGGTTGATGACCGCCTCGTGCTCGCCGTCCCCCAGCGCGAGGCGGATGCCGCGGAGCGCCTGGATCTGCAAGGTCGCCGCCAGCGGAGTCAACCAGGCCGCCGGCTGACCGGCTGCAGGGGCGCCGGAGGAGCCGGATGCCGCAGAGGCCGGACCGGACGCTCCCTCCCGCGCGGTTGCCGCCTCCACCACGGACGAAAACGGGACAGGCCGGGAGACCGGTCCTTCCATGGACCGATCGTCGTACGGACTGCGAAGCCCCCCTTCGGATGCCTCGCGGCCCGCCGCGCCGCCGGAGCCCTCTCCTTGGATCTGCGGCTCGACGCCCCCGGCCTTTCCCATGTCCGCCCGTGCGATTGAATCCGCGCGCTCGCCTGCGACCGTCACCGGTCGCTCGACGAGGGGGCGGGAGATGGCCGCCGCCTGAGCCGGCGACGCCTGAAGATCCAAGGCCGCGCCTTGCGGACCCGCCGCTCCCGCTTCGGGCGCCAGGGCGGCGGACCCATCCATCTCGCCCGCGGCCGCCGAATCGGCGCCCCGGTCCAGCGGTGCGCCGTCCGCGGCCTCGCGACCGACGTCCTGCGCGGCCGTCGTCTGCCGGGCGGTGCTCGCACGCTCGTCGCCGCACTCCGCGTGCGACGCCTGAGCGCCATCCCCCTCGGCATCCCGCAACGGCTCCCCGCCGGCCCCACCGGGCAGGAAGGGCTGAGGAGCCCGCCACTGGTGGGCGAGCTGCGCGGTTGCGGCGAGCAGCTCGAACAGCCCCGCCGCGGCCGCCGCCGCCTGCTCGACGCTCTCCTTCTCCGGAGCGGACGAAGCGCGCCCGCTGAGACCGGTTCCCAGCGCCGCGCCCGCCGGCGTCATGCTCAAGTCTCTGCTTTCCACGCGACCCCTCCGTCGCTACGAGACATCCGCCCGTGAACTGTTGGCGGCGCGGCGCGCCAGTTGCGCCGCGCGTTCGGGATCGAGGAGCGAGAGGATCTTGGCGGCCTGACGCTTCTCGATCCGCGCGAAGACGCGCTCGAAGGTGTGATCATCGAGGCGCGCCATCACGCGGGCGGCTGCCTCGGGTTTCATGTTCCCGTAGATTTTGGCCAGATCGCGCAGGCGGCCATCGGCCTGCGTGTCGGCTTCCTGCCGCTGGCTCTCCCACGCGCTGATCGTCGAGCGCAGGTCCGCTTCGGTCTGCTCCATCTGTTCCTGCTCGAGCTGCATCTGCTCGCGCAGCGCCCGCAGCGAGTCGATGGCTCCGGGGGCGGCCGCCGGAGCGGCCGGCGATCCCGCCACCAACAACGCGCTCGAGTCGGCGGCGGGCACGACCGCGACCGGGACGGCGTTGGCGGCGCGCTGCTTCAGCCGCGGCAGGATCGTGCGCTGGGCGACGCCGGTCACGAAGAGCATCCCGATCGTGATCACCACTGCCGTCGCCGCGAACGTCGCGAGCAACCCCCACAGGCTGGTCGAGCCATGCTGGTTCACCGTCCGACCCTCCTAGGCCGCCTGCCTGCGGCGCAGGAGATGCCGCACGCCGGCGCTTTCGTCGATCTGTTCCTTCTCGTCATGCAGCACCTCGCGAACGAACTCCAGATACCGCCGCTCGCGCAGGCGGGCGAGGGCCCGCGCCTCCTGCCGGGCTCCCAGCAGACGCTCGCGATCGGTCTCGACGGTCTGGATCCACTCGTCCAGCCGGACGATCGCGGCCTGGCGCTCGTCGCGCAGGCTGAGGACGCGGCGTTCCTCCTCGAGGAGCGCGTGGGTGTCCAGCATGCCGGTGCGCGGAACCGAACCGACTTCACGTGCGAGGGCGGCGTCGATCTGCATCAGTCTCTCCTCCTCCGTGCGGCGGACCCGCTCGCTGCCGGCCAGGCGGAGGCGTGCGCGGTCCACGGCGGCTTCGCGTATCTTCTCGAGTCCTTCCATGCGGAAACGGAACCGTTTCATTCCGACCTTCTTCCCGCCGTCGCCGGCGCTGCGGGCGGCGCCGGGGTACGCGCGAGCTGCTCGAGCTTGCGGCGGGTTTCGTCGAGCGGGCTGCCTTCCTCGGGCGTTTGCCGCAGAAAGCGCTGGATGGCCGGCAGGCGCCGGATGGCGTCGTCCAGCTCCGGGTTGGTCCCGGCGACATAGGCGCCGAGGTTGATCACCTCTTCGGCCTCGGCGTGGATCGCGAGCAGCCGGCGGATCTCATCGGCCGCGCGCAGGTGCGACGGCTCGACCACCTGCGGCATGACGCGGCTCACGCTCGCCAGGACATCGATCGCCGGATAATGGTTGCGCTGCGCGAGGCGGCGCGAGAGCGCGATGTGCCCGTCCAGCACCGAGCGGGCCGCGTCGCTGACCGGCTCGTTCAGATCATCCGCTTCCGCGAGCACCGCGAAGAAACCGGTGATGCTGCCTCGCGGCGAGGTCCCGACGCGCTCGAGCAACTGGGGCAGCAGCGCAAAGGCGGAAGGGGGATATCCCTTGGTCGTGGGCGGCTCCCCCGCCGCCAGTCCGATCTCCCGCTGCGCCATCACGACGCGGGTGAGCGAATCCATGATCAAAAGGACATGGCGGCCGCATTCCCTGAAATGCTCGGCGAGCGTGAGTGCAGCGAGCGCCGCTTTGATCCGCACCAGCGGCGGCTGTTCCGCGGTGGCGACGACGACGACCGAGCGGCGCAGCCCGTCGCCCAGGTCGCGCTCGAGGAAATCGCGCACCTCACGACCGCGTTCGCCGACGAGGGAGATCACATTGACATCGGCTGCCGCATGGCGGGCGATCGTGCCGAGCAGCACCGACTTGCCGACCCCGGATCCGGCCATGATGCCCAGACGCTGGCCCTGTCCGCACGTGAGCAGGCCGTCCAGCGCCCGCACACCGGTCGCCAGCGGACGATGAATGCGGCGCCGCTCGAGCGGGCCGGGCGCCGCCGCGATCACCGGGCGGCGGGGGCCGGCGGCGGGACCGCGACCGTCGATGGGCCGGCCGAGCCCGTCCACGACGCGGCCCAGGAGGGCATCGCCGACGGGAATCTGGAGCGTCGCGTGATGGCCGCAGACGGGCATGCCCGGCGAGAGGCCGGCGAAACCGGTCAGCGGCATGAGGAGAATCGCATCTTCGCGGAAACCGATCACTTCCGCGGGAACGCCCGGAGTGGAGCCGAGGGTACAAAAGGTCCCGACCGGAACGCGGGGACCGCTCGCCTCGACCACTCCGCCCGCCACGCGCCGGACGAGGCCCAGCTCCGCGATGGGCTCGACCGTCTGCAGCGACGCAAACGCCCCCCGGAGATCAAGCCGCATGGCGGACCTCCTGCGCGTTCTCCGCGCCGCCGGCACTTGCCGCGGCCTCGCCGGGCACTTCCACCGCCGACTGCGGCTCCTCCGAGCGGGCCCACTCGCCGAGCGCGTCGGCGAAGCTCGTGATCGCGCCTTCGATGGTGGCGTCGATCTTCAGCGCCGAGGTCTCGACGAGGCAGCCCCCCTCCGCGATCCCGCTGTCCGCGACCCACTCCAACCGGGTCTCCCCGGGAAGCCTCGCGCGCAGCGCGGTGAGGCGCCCGGCGAGACGTTCGACATCGGCGGGGTTCAATCTCAAGAGCGCCTTGCGCGCGCGCCCCACTCTCTCCAGGGCGGCCGCGGCGGCCCGCAGGGCGACTTCCTCGTCCAGGATGACGGCCCGGCGCACGATCCGCTCGCACACGGCCGTGACCAGAGCGACGAGGTCGGCGCGCAGCGGCTCGAGCAGGCGCCCACGCTCGGTGGCGAGCCCCTCGGCGGCCCGCTCCAGGGCCTGCCAGGAGGCGGCCAGCCGCGTGCGTTCGCCCTCCACGCCCGCCGCGACCCCTTCCCGTCGAGCCTCGGCGCGGACGTTCTGCGACTCGGAAAGGCGCACCGCCGGTCCGGCGGTACCGCGCATCGGCAGGCTCGGCACATCCAGCGGCAACCCGGGGTGAATGCAAACCGGGTCGGGCACGAGACGCGCTCCGCGCAACAGGCGAGCGGAACGACGCGCCCGGTGCAGCGCCCGCGGCCGGGCGCCGGCGGCGTGGCCGGCCTGGTTGTCGCGCCCTGCCTCAGGCAACGATCTCCTCCCCCTCGCCGCCCCGGGCGATCGTGACCTGCCCCGCTTCATCGAGGCGCAGGACAGTTTCGGTGACGCGGTGCTGGGCTTCCTCGACCGCCTTCAGGCGCACCGGCCCCATGTATTCGATCTCGTCGCGCAGCATCTCGGCGGCGCGTTGGGAGACGTTCTCGAAGATCTTCTCCTTCAGTTCCTCGCTGGCCGCCTTGAGCGCCAGCGCCAGCGTCGCCGAGTCGATCTCCTTCAGCACCTGGCGCACGTCGTTGGCGGTCAGCTTGAGGATGTCTTCGAAGGTGAACAGCAGCAGCCGAATGCGGGCCGCCAGGGCGGCATCGGAATTCTCGAGATCCGCAAGAATCTTCTTCTCGGCGGGCCGGTCGAGCAGGTTGAGGATCTCGGCCACGGTCTCGACGCCGCCGCCCGTCTCCGCATGGCTGCGCTTCCAGCTGCTGAACATGTGGCTCAGGCTTTCCTTCACCTGCTGGATCGTCTCGGGGGCGACCTTCTCCAGACTCGCCATGCGCCCGATGATGTCGGCCTGTTTGGCCGTGTCGAGGCGCCGCAAGATCCCGGCCGCCTGCCGGGGCCGGAGGTGCGCCAGGATCAGGGCGACCGTCTGGGGATGCTCGCGATGAACGAAGCTGAGCAGTTGCTCTTCGTCGATCTCCTTGAGCACGTCGAAACCGGTCGGATCTGCCGCGCCCTGCACGCGTGAGACGGTTCTTTCCGCGCGCTCCGTGCCCCAGGCCCGTTCCAGGGCCTCGAACGCGAACTCACGCCCGCGATGCAGGAACTGGTCGGTCGCCTCGTGCAGCGTGTCGTACTCGGCCAGGATGTCTTCGATCGTCTTGCGCGGGACGGCATCCAGCCGCGCCATCGCCGCCGTCACCATCTCGACCTCACCCTCGGAGAGCAGTCCCAGCACGCGCGCGGCGGCCTCGGCGCCGATGCTGATCAGCAGCGCAGAGGCCTTCTGAGCCCCGCCGAGATCGTTCAGCCCCAGCCCGCCCTTTGCGTTCGGCATCGCCCCCTCGCCTATGGTTCCTGCAGCCAGGCCCGCACCACTCCGGCCACGACCTCGGGGGGCTGGTCGGCGATGCGACGCAACTGGCGCTCGACGCGCACCGTGCGCTGGTCTTTCTGACTGCGCCCGATCTGGAATCCCAGGCCCTCCTCGAGCTGCGCCGCGGTCCCGGCCCCCGCCGGCGCCCCCGCGCGGGCCTTGGCGAGGACCCGCCACAGCAGCGCGAGCGCGCCCAGGGCCAGCACGACCGACACGCCCAGGCCGCCGAACTTCTGAATCATCTCGACGCGCTCGCCCTTCTCCAGCTCCTGCATCACCTGCTGGCTTTCGGTCGTGTCGAAGGCGAGGTTCTCGACGGTCAGCTCGTCGCCGCGCTCGGTATTGAATCCGATCGCGGTCTTGATCAGCGCGGTCAGCTTCTGCATCTCTTCCGCTGCGCGCGGCACATAGGTGCGTTCGCCGCCGGGAGCGGTCCCATAGGTGCCGTCGACGAAGACCGACGCGCTGAGGCGCCGGACGGAACCGGGCGTATCCACGATGTGCTGGATCGTTTTCGAGATCTCGTAGTTCGTGGTGCTCGTCTCGACCGTGCCGTTGGCGCTTCCGCTTTCCTCGTGCCGTTGTTCACTGCGCACGACCGGGTTCTCAGGGTCGTAGATTTCGCGCGTCGTTTCGGCCCGCTCGAAGTCCATTTCGGCGGAGACGCGCACCACCGCGCGGCTCGGCCCGAGGACGGTCTCGAGCGCGCTCTCCGCTTTGCGGGCCAGCCCCTCCTCCACCATGCGCACCAGATCCAGCTGATCGGTCGTCACGCCGAGCAGGCCTCCATCCCCGGCGTTGCCCGAGAGCAGGCGCCCGGAGGTGTCGAGCACGGTCACGTTTTCGGGCTGCAGCCCTTCGACCGCGGCCGCGACCAGGTGCACCACGCCGTTGACCTCGTCCTCCTGCAGGCGGGCGCCCGGGCGGACCTTGAGCATCACCGAGGCGGTCGGCTCGCGTTCTTCCTCCACGAAGAGGCTCGGCTCGGGAGTGACGATGTGAACTCGTGCCTGCAGCACCGCTTCCAGCGACTGGATGGTGCGCGCGATTTCGCCTTCCAGCGCGCGACGGAACTGCAGCTTCTGAACGAAATCGGTCCACCCCATCCGATTGCCGTCGAGCAGCTCGTAGCCCTGGCCCGAAGCCTGGGGCAGCCCGGCGGAAGCGAGGCCCAGACGCTGTTCGTAGACCTGCGTGCGCGGCACCATGATCGTGCGGCCGCCCTCGGTCAGCTTGTAGGGGATATCCTGCGACTGCAGCCGGTCGACGATGGCCCCGGCGTCCTCGCCTTCCAGGTTCGCGTACAGCACCCCGTATTCCTGGCGCCCCGCCCAGAGGGCCACGAAGACGACGACCACCACGAGCGCGCCCGCGAGCACGCCCAGGAAGAGCCGTTGCGATCCCGGCAGGCGCTGCCAGATCAGGCGAAGTTGTTCGAAGGTCATCACGGGAGCATTCCCCCTTCAGTCCGGCTACACTTGCATGCGCATCAGCTCCTGGTAAGCCGAGACCAGTTTGTCCCGGACTTCCTGGAGCAGGCGGAGCGCGATGGCCGCCTCCTGCTGCGCGATCATCACCTCGTGCACATTGTCGATCTGGCCCGCGGCCAGCCGCTCGACAAGCCGGTCGGCGTCGAGCTGCAGTCCATTGACCTCCTGCAGCACATCGGCGAAAGTGCGCGACGGCGAGTTCGCCCCCGCTTCCGCCGGGCCGCCACTCACGGTCAGGCCTTCGCGCGGCTCGACGTCGCGCAACGACGGAAGACCCTGCATGGCGCCCGCGTGCTTGCCCCACAATCCCGCCGTGCGATCGATGGCTCCGATTCCGTTCATCGCTTCCTCGCCGCTTACGCCCGGCCGATCGAGAGCGCCAGATCCTGCATGCGCTTCTCGGACCGCAGCGCGGCCACATTGGCCTCGTACGCCCGGGCGGCCAGCACCAGGTTGACCATCTCGGTCACCGGATTGACATTCGGATAGCGGACGACGCCGTCGGAGCCGGCATCCGGATGTCCCGGGTCGTAGACCTCGGTGAAGGGACTCGTATCCTCGACGACGCTGGCGCGCACCTCGCCCGCCCCCGCGTGCCGCTCGCCGCGGCCCGTCAGGCCGCCGGCCAGATGCGCCGAATCCGTGCGCGCCGGCGCCGACGCGCCCGCGCTCTGATCCGCGACCCCGGCGGCGCCCGCATCGACTGATTCGAAGAGGACCTCCTTGCGCCGATAGGGACCTCCCTGCGCGGTGCGGGTGGTCTGCGCATGGGCGAGATTCTCCGCGATCGCATCCATGCGTTTGCGATACGCGGCCAGAGCCGACGCGCTCACTTCCATCCGATCGAGGTAGTTGACGCGCATGAGCCTCCCGTCCCCCTTCTCGACGCATCCGGCTCACTAGGGCCGGATGATCTCCTTGAGCGAGCGGTACCGCCCCGCCAGCACCTGGCTCAGGGCTTCGAAGTGGATTTCGTTCTTCTGCATCTCGACGAGTTCACTCTCGAGATCGACATTCGTGGCGGCGCCCTCGGCGGCCGGCTCGGCGCTCGTGACGACTTGATGGGACGGAATGGACGAGGTTTCCGGCGTCCCACCGGAGGGCGCCCCCTGCAATCCCGACACGTGCCCGGGGTGAGTGCGCGTCGGGGCGATCGACGCCTGCTGCGCCTGACCCAGGAGTTCCTCGAATTCGACCCGTTGCGCGCGGTAGCCCGGGGTCTCAACGTGGGCGATGTTTTCGGCGACGGTCTTCATTCGCGCCGCCCCGGCATCCAGGCCCCGGCGCAGCAGGCCGTAGGAACGACCGCCGAAAAGGATCTCGCGCAACATCTCCGCCTCCCCGTTGCCGCGGATGGGAAATGCCATCCGCCTCTCCCCCGCCTTGCAAGGGGCGTGCCTTGCCCGCGGACGGAAGAAGAAGCGAAGTAACTTGTTATTTTCGTTTGCTTTACAAGAAAAGTCTCATGCGACACGCGAGGCGAGGCAATCGGGAAGTTTCTTCCCGCCGCGGCAACTCTTTCCCCAGCTCAGGCTGCGGAGGCTTCCTGCGGCGTGGACTGCTGGGAGGCAGGAGGCCCCGCCGCCGGAGGACAGGCGGCATGGACCCCTTCCGGCGGCCGGGCTTCACGCTGGTAGGCACCCAGCTTGTTGCGGACCGTGCGAACGCTGATGCCCAATCTGCGAGCCGCGCGGGTCTTGTTCCCGCCCTCGGCCTCGAGGGCCTGGAAGATACAGGCCCGCTCGACCTCATCCAGGGTCGAGGCGGCCGGCAGGCGCAGGGCGGCCCTATCGCCGGCGTCCGAGGCCGAAGTCAGCGGCGCGCACGGATAATCCGCGACCGCGGATTCTGCCGGGGAAGCGGCGCGAGACCCGTGGGTCGCGTGAAGCGAACCGAACATCGGAGCGCCCGCCGATCCGAAGCCCTCTCCGGCCGGCGCAGCGGACTCTTCGTCCCAGACGAGATGGCCGACTTCGATGCGTCCTCCGGTACTGAGCACGACGGCCCTCTCGACCAGATTCTCCAATTGCCGGACGTTGCCCGGCCAGGGATGCTTCATCAAGAGCCCGGTCGCTTCTTGGGAAAAGCCCTCGAGCCGCTTGCCGTTTTCCTGGGCGGCGCGGGCGAGAAAATGGCGGGCCAGCAGGGGAATGTCCTCGCGCCGCTCCCGCAGCGGCGGCACGCGCACGGGAACGACCAGCAGACGATAGAGCAGGTCCTCGCGGAAGCGCCCGGCGCGCACGCGTTGTTCCAGATCGGCGTTGGTCGTGGCGACCAGGCGCACGTCGACGCGGATGGAACGGCTGCCCCCCACGCGGTAGAACTCCTGCTCCTGCAGGATGCGCAGCAGTTTCGGTTGCAGCGCGATGTCCATCTCGCTCACTTCGTCGAGCAGCAGGGTCCCACCGTGGGCCAACTCGAATTTCCCGCGCTGCAGCTGGTTGGCCCCCGTGAAGGCCCCCCGCTCGTGTCCGAAGAGCTCCGACTCCATGACGCCGGCGGGCAATGCGGCGCAGTTCACCTTGATGAGAGCCGCTTTCGAGCGCGGGCCCCAGGCGTGCAGCGCCCGCGCCACGAGTTCCTTGCCGGTTCCGCTCTCGCCGAAGACGAGCACGGTCGCCCGCGGCTGGGCGAGCGTGCGGATCAGATCGATCATCCTGCGGATGGGCGCGCTCGTGCCGACGATTCTGGGCGCCCCTTCCCAGCGGTCCAGCTGGGCCCGCAGGCGCCGGTTTTCCTCGCGCAGGCGCACCACGCCGAGCACTTTGGTCAGGACGACCTCCAGCGTCTCGATCGTGAAGGGCTTGAGCAGGAAGTCCGCGGCGCCCCGTTTCATCGCCTCGACCGCGGTCTCGACCGTCCCGTGCGCGGTCATCATGACGATCGCGCATTCGGGGGCGACCTCGCGCAACCGGAGGAGCAGATCGAGGCCGTCCATGCCGCCCAGACGAATGTCGAGCAGGGCCAGGTCGGGACGGAAGTCCCCCAACGCCTCCAACGCCTCCTCCCCCGTGGCAGCGACTCGCACGGCGTGGCCCTGGCGTTTCAGGGCCGCATCGAGGAAGCTTCTCATGAGGGCCTCGTCGTCGACGACGAGGATGCGCGCCACGTCGGCCGCGCCCGTTCCCGCCGGAACCTCGTCTGTCACAGGGCCGGCGTTTGCAAACTCCATTTCAGGCGGCATCTGCGTGACACTCCTCGACCGCCGCCGCATCGGCGGGCAGACGCATGACGAAGGTCGTCCACCCCCCCGCGCTCAGCGCGGTGATCCGCCCACGGTGTGCGGCGACGATGCGCCGGACCAGCGGCAATCCCAGACCCGTGCCTTCCTTCTTGCCCGTGACGAAGGGTTCGAAGATGCGCTCCAGATCGCTCGCGGGAATCTCCCGGCCCGTGTTGCGCACGAGCAGGCGGACGCCCTCCCGTTCGCGGTGCGCCTCGACCTGCAGGATCAATTCCACGCGGCCGGCCGTCCCCGCCTCCTCGGCGGCGTTGGCAAGCAGGTTCTCGACCGCCTGCCGCAGTTGACCGGGATCCGCCGTCACCCGGACCCGGGGTGGGAGCTCGACCCGGCAACCGGGCCCGCGCGGATAGCGCGCCTGGAATTCGGCCGCCAGCGAAGCAAGCAAGGCCGTCAGATCGACGCGTTCGAGCTGCAGGGGACGCACCCGGACGAACTGCATCAGTCCGGCAATCCTCTGCTCGATCTCCAGCAGACCTTGGCGCGCCTGCGACAAGTACTCGGATGCGGCGCCCGGCCCCGCCTCGAGCCTCGCCAAGTCGATGAAGCCGAGCGCCGCGCCCAGCGGATTGCGCAGTTGATGCGCGATCGTGGCGGCAGCCTGCCCGAGAGCAGCCAGCGAGGCCTGACGCTCCTCCTCCGCCCTCGACCGCCAGGCGCGCGAGAGGTCGGTCACGGCGCACACCCGTGCGATGAAGGCCTCTCCCGGCCCGGAGGCAGTGACGGCCGTCATGCGCACGGGAATCGGGCCGGCCGGACCTTCGATGAACCCCGAGGCCGACGCCTCTCCATTCAGCGGACTTTGCGCAGGTCTCGGACGGCCGGGTCTCCCGTGCGGGGGGGCGGGATCGAGAATCCCGGCCGCGAAGGAGCCGATCAGCGCGGCGGCCGGGCGGCCCATGGCCTCCCCGGCCCGGCGACCCGCGAGTCGTTCCATGGAGGGCGACCAGTAGATCACCCTGCCGATGCGATCCACGGCGAAAAGACCGTCGGTAAGATGCTCGAGCAGGCGTTCGAGCAGCGCAGTCGCTTCCCGCTCGCTCGCTCGCGGCAACCCCTCCGCGACGGGCTGTTCAATCCCAAGCGCTTCCATCGGCCATCCCCTTGAGGGTCGCCAGACGCATGCGCGCATGATCGGCCCAGAAGCCGTGCGGGTCGGAGGCGACCTGCTCGAGCCAAACGCGCGCCGATTCGAATCGGCCTTGCGTGACCAGACAATTGCCGACCTGGTAGCGCGCCCACTCGCGCTCCACCCGCGGCACTTCCTCGCCGATCAATGCCAAGTAGTGCTGGCGGGCATCCTCATGGTCGCCGCGCCGGAATCGCAGGTCCGCCCTCCGGGAGCGCGCCCGCCAGGCCAGGGCCGGTTCGTCGCAGCCCGTGACCCACGCGAGCAGGCTGTCCGCCTGGTCCCACTCCCGCTTCGCCGTCCACGCCCCGGCCGCGAGCAGTAGGGCGTGCGGCTCGCGCCGCAATGTGGGGCGCCTGGCGAACGCCCGCTCCAGCCACGCCAGCGCGGCGTCCGCCTCACCGGTGCCCAGGGCCAGTTCGGAAGCATGCAGCGCGGCCGGCACCCAGAGATCGCTGTCGGGAGCCGCCTCGCGCCAGACGCTCAGGGTTTGGAACGCCACATCGAGGCGCGTTTGCCGATAGGCCTCCGAGAAGACCCACGCCAGCGCGGCTTGCCGCAAAAGCGGCCAGGGCCCCTCGATCGCCTGCGGAATGTCGAAGGTCGCGGTGGAGTCCCCGGCGAGCGGCGCAAGCAGCCGGTGCAACAACATCCCCTGCAGGGTCGCGTCGACGTCGGGGTAACGATCCTGCGCGGCGGTCAGCTTGTCGCGAGCGGCGGCCGCATCCCCCGCGAGCAGTTTCGTCTGAGCGTCCAGGACCAAGCGACTCGCCGCCTGCTCCCAGGCTCGATTGACCGGCGTTTCGCCCAGCGCGAAAATCGTCGTGTCCGCCAGCAGCTCTCGAAACACCGACTCTTCCGACTCCGACAGCGCGGGAGCGGCGGCGGGCACGGTCGCTTCCTGCACGGGCGCAGCGGGCATCTCTAGACCGAGCGCGGGCTGATTCTCTGCGGCGGGAGCGGCCGTTTCCTTTGGCGCCGAGCGGAGTTCGGCATCCGCCGCGGCCAGCCATGCATCGATCGGGAGCCATGCGGGCGGCGTATCGCCCGAGGATATCGTGTGGCTCCATTCGGGGCTCTCGGCCCTCAGGTCGGCAGGCGCGGCCATGCAGACATGGACCTCATCCTGCCCCTGCGCCGCGTCGTACTCGCACGGCTCCCCGAGCAAGAGCGTCAAGCGCACACGCGGAATGCCGGCCGCATCTGCGAGCTGGCGGACCTCCAGCGACTCGAGCGGCCCCTGCAGGAGCCGCAGCGAGAGCGCTCCGGAAGCGTCGGGCACAAGGGAACGCGCGTTGTCGAGCTCGATGACCAGGCTCGGCGGATCGGAGACTCGGCGATGCGTCCAAGCTCCGGCGAAGGGAATCGAAAGCTCGAGGCTCTCGGCATTGCGCCGGATGTCGAGGTGGGTGATTTCGCTCGGGGGTCCCGCGGGAGGCCCCGGTGGCACCGGCAGCGCCGGTAGCTCCGGTAGGGCCGATGCGCCGGCACCGGACCAGAAACAGATGCAGGCCACTGCCGGCAGGAGGCCGCGCATGGCCCCGCGCCGGTTCCTCCGTCCGACTTGCGCGGCAGGCTCACGCGGCCCGGCGCTGCGTCTTCCAGACTCGGGTTTCCGTGTCATTCGCCCATTCCTCGTCCCGTTCGAATCTCAGCACCGCTGCCCCCCGGCCCTGCACGAGCACGGTCGCGCCACGCGAAATCAGTTGTTCGAGCGCTTCCCATCCGCGCGGATCCGGCTGCTCGAACAAGTAGAGACGCAACCCCGGAGGCGGCGCGGGCAGCAGGAACTCGATCTGCTGCAGAAGCGGATCGGTGCGGCTCGAGCGGCGTCCGGCGCGCAGTTCCACCCGCAGCGCCTGGCGTTCGCCGCCATGGAACCGGGCCAGCCGGCGCCCCGGAATCACGCGCCACTGACTGGGCCGCAGCTGTTCTCCATCGCAGACCTCGAGCACCACGCGATTCCATTGGCGCGTCGCCGCCTCCGCCAGGGCGCGCGTGAATCTCGGCGGCAGCCCGGCCCCCAGCAGCATCCCCCCCAGCGGTCTCTCCGGAGCGGCCGAGAGGGTGTGAATCATCTTCCCGAGACACCGCGGAGGGCTCAGCGCCAGGCCGAACCAGGATCCTTGATGCGGGAATGGATCGAGCGTGGGGCGGCCGGCGACGATGCGGCCCTCGTCGTCGATCTCGATCTTGCGCCACACGGGCCGTTCTCCCTCGCGGCCCGTTGCCTGTTCCGCACCGAGCACGACCCGCCGCACCCGCGCGGAGAATTCCTGCCGCGTCGCCGCGATGCGTTCGACATCGTTGCGGCGCGTCTTGATCAGACAATCGGCCGCACCGGCGATCAGCGCCTCCATGGTCGCCCGGGCGCCGTCATGCGTCTGGCCGCTCAGCATGATCGCCGGAATCCCAGTAGGCGCGAGCGAACGCAGCGCGGTCAGACCATCCATCCGCGGCATGGTGAGGTCGAGCAGGACCGCATCGGGCCGCTCGCAGGCGGACCGCCGCAACAATTGATGGCTGGAGCGAAAGGCCTCGACCGTAAAACGCCCCCCGGAGGCGGCCGCCCAGCCCCGTACCTGCATAGCCACCGATTCGGCCCCGTCCGCCAGGAACAGCCGCAGACCCGCGGGATGCTTGCCAGCCCAGCTCATCGCGATTCGCTCGCCTCCTTCCCGGAAGCACGGTCCAGGGCCTGCTCGATCGCCGACAGCGCCGCGCCGATCTCGCGATCCGCATCGGATGGCGAAAGGCCCAGCGCCGCGCTCAAGTCCTCGAGACCCAATCCCTCGAGAAAGCGCAAGGCCACGAGCAGGCGCGCCCGCTCGGGCAGGCCTTCCAGCGTCTCGCGCACGATCCGCTCGCCTGCGGATGGAGTGACGTCGGCGGCGCGGGGAAACGCGCGCGCGAAGGCCCGCATCTCCCGGCACTCACAATCCTCCGCCAAGCGCTCCCCGGTCCGTCCATTCGCAGCCATGCTTGGGCCTCCTTAGGCAAGACTCCGCATCCCGGTTGGAGCGGGATGCGTGACCGCCGGCTCGGGAGGGTGCAACGCTCATGCCAACAGGGATCGGGAATTCGAGGGGCGGAGAACCGAGACAGGGACGGAATGGACGCTAGCGCAACTTGCTCGTATTTCTATATGTTACCGGTGGAAGTTCATGTTCGACTTCATGGGACGCCGACGGCGGGTCAGGAGTGGAGGCGCATCTGCAGAGGCGGTCTGGACAGAAACCGACCACCGGCCCTTCGGAAATGGCCGCTCCCGGCCCGTGCGGGAATTCAGGGCGGGCACATCCGGGTGACGCGAACGGCTCCTACCCCGAACGTGCAGCGGGGTCGAGACACGGGAAGCTCACGAGTTCGCTTCCAACTCCTCGGCAGGCACTTCCTCCCCCTCCGCCGCGATGCCGTACTTGACGATCTTGGCCCGCAACGTCTGGCGCGAGATGCCCAGCAGCCCTGCGGCGCGCGTGCGGTTGCCGTTCACTTCGTCCAAGGCATGCAGGATCGCGACGCGCTCGACTTCGTCCAGCGTGGGAACATGCCCGGGCCGGAACAGCTCGGCGGACGAACCCGGTTTGCGCGGTCCTCCCCGGCCGGCCCGCAGCTGGGCGGCCACATCCTCGGCACTGATGGTGGGCCCGTTGCCCATCAGCACGAGGTGCTCCATCGTGTTCTTCAGCTCGCGAACGTTTCCCGGCCAGGGATAGTCGATCAGGAGCTGGAGCGCGGCGTCGTCGATGCCGACGATCCTGCGGCCGATGTCCCGGCGGAAGGCGTCCAGGAAGGTCTTGGCGAGCAGCGGGATGTCTTCCTTGCGCTCTCTCAGCGCCGGAACGTACAGCGGCACGACGGTCAGCCGGTAGTAGAGGTCTTCCCGGAAGCGCCCCCCTTCCACCTCGGCGAAGAGATCGCGGTTGGTGGCGGCTACGAAGCGGACGTTGACGTGGATGTCGCGCGTGCCGCCCACGCGCCGGAAGGTTCTCGTCTCCAGCACCCGCAGCAGCTTGGCCTGCAGCTTCGCGTCCATCTCGGCGATCTCGTCGAGAAAGAGCGTTCCGCCGTCGGCCAACTCGAAGAGACCTTCCTTGGTGGCCTTGGCGTCGGTGAAGGCGCCCCGCTCATGCCCGAAAAGTTCGGTCTCGAGCAGGTGATCGGGCATGGCGCTGCAGCAGATGTCGATGAAGGGACCGGCGGCGACCGGGCTCAGGTCATGGATCCTCTGGGCGACCCACTCCTTGCCCACGCCGGTCTCGCCGCGGACCAGCACGGTCGCCGTCGGGCTGCGGGCTACCTTGGTCACATTCTCGAGCAGCTGCTGGATGCGGGGGCTGTTGCCGACGACGTCGGGAACGGCAAACGCGCGGCGCTGCTGCGCCCGCAGGCGGCGCACCTCGCGACTGAGCGCCATCGTGGAGAGCGCGTTCTGGATCAGCAGGCGCAGCTGGTGCAGGTCGAGCGGTTTCGCGATGTATTGATAGCAGCCGAGCTGGCTGGCGGCCACGGCGGACTCGAATTTCCCGTAGGCGGTCATCATGATGACCGTCACGGTCGGATACTCCTGCTTGATGCGCTTGAGGACCTCGAGACCGTCCTCCTGGGTCTGGCTCAGGCGAAGGTCGAGCAGCACGAGATCGACATCCTCCCGCGCCAGGATGGCCATCGCCTCTTCGCCCCCGATCGCCGTCGACACGCACGTGCAGGCGTCGCGCAGCGCCTCGGACAGGCTGATGCGAATCGATTCCTCATCGTCGACCACCAGCAGGCGGACCGATTCATCCACGCGGTTCTTTTCTCCGCTCACGCGACCTCCGTTCGACAGGCAGATCCACGTCGAATGCGGTTCCCTTGCCGTGCACGCTCTGCACGGACAGGAACCCTCCATGCTCCTGAACCACCGACTGCGAGACCGAGAGGCCCAGGCCGGTCCCCTCCGAGCGCGTGGTGAAGAACGGATCGAAGATGCGCGGCAGCACATCGGGCGCGATGCCGATTCCGGTGTCGCGCACGCGAACCCGAACGAAGCGCGCGAGCGGCGCCTCCTGGGGGATGCGCACGCGGTCGGTGGCGCGCCGGCCCATGCCGCGGCGCCGGTGCGTCCGCCGGCGAATGACGAGCACCTCCAGGGTCAACACGCCCCCATCCTGCATCGCCTGCACGGCGTTGCGCATCAGATTGACGAGGACCTGCTGGATCTGCTCGGGGTCGACGTAGATGGCAGGGATGCGCCCCGACACCCGCAGCTCGCAGCGCACGCCGTGCTTCTCGCAGATCGGCTGCTGCAATTCCAGCGCGGAGCGGACGGCCTCGTCGATGTGCGTCTCGACCATCCGCGGGGGCCCCGGCCGGGCGAAGCCGAGCAGGTTGGTGACGATGCGGTCGAGCCGCTGCGTCTCCTTCAGGATGAGGTCGGCCATGCGTCGCAGGCCCTCGCCCTCCGGGGCCGACAACCTCATCTGGAGCACCTGCGCGCAATTGCCGATGCCGGTCAGCGGATTGCGGATCTCGTGGGCCACGCCCGCCGCAAGCTCGCCGATGGCCGCCAGCCGTTCCCGCCTCTGGGCGTCGAGATCGAAGGAGCGTTCCTCAGTCAGGTCGCGAAAGAGGCACACGAGACCCAGCGCACCCCCGGGATGCTGCATGCGCCGCATCTGGAGGGCGAGCGGCAGGTCCCGGCTGCGGCCGTCGGTCACGTAGATCTCGATGCGCTCCACTTCGCCGTCCAGGCCGGCCAGCAGCGGGTGCCGCTCGCCTACCGCCGGCCGGATCACGCGCGTGCAATCCGCGCCCTTGGCTTGCTCGGGATCGATGCCGAGGATTTCGCTGCCCCGCGCACTGAGGAATGTGATCCGCCCCTGGCCGTCGACGATCAGCACGCCTTCATCGAGCGCGCCGATCAACCCGTCCACGAGGCCGAAGAGCCCGCTGCCGGTCCTTTCGAGCAGCCAGGTGCGACAGGCCATGCGCAGCAGACGATCCGCCGCTTGCGCCGCTTCCCGGCGGGCTTCATCCGTGTGCGCGGGAGCCCCGTCGAAAAGGACGGCCCCCAGCGGGAGCGAACCCTCGCGGAAGAGGCGGGCGGAGATGCCGGGAAGGGCGGGCCATCCGGGCGACCATTGGCACAGTTGATCGGAGCCGTGGATCTCGCCTTCGCCCGCCTGACTCCAGAGCGAGGAAGCCTCCAGGGCATCGAGCATCCGAGGTCCATGGGGGCCTTCGGGAAGGGTGCCGGCGATGCAGTGCGCCATGCCCTCGCGGTCCATGGCGATCAGGCAGCGGATGGGCAGGCCATAGAGGAGCCCACTCGAGGCAAGCAGTTCGCTCTCCTCCTCGAGCCCCATTTCCGGCCGCCCGGGTGTCTGGGCCAGCGCGGCCAACGCCCCGAGCAATTCTCCCCACGCGAGTTCAGACATGGCTACCGGACCGTTGCAGAGTGGTGATCGGTCGATCGAATTCCGGACCCGGCGACTTCCCGTCCCCGGCCCCATGCCGATCGCCGACGCAGTGCGAACAGAGGGTATCTAATCACGCAACCTGGGAGCGCTCAAGGGGTTTCGGGGATGCTGCCGGTCGGCCGGCGGGACGCCCGATCGGCAGCGAGACGCTGGCGCGTCAGGGCATGCAGCCGCGAGAGGATGCGCTCCTGCTCGGCCTGAGAGGGGTCGAGAAACCGGCATCCCCAACAGGCCGTGGGGCGATCCCGGTCCGCCCGCACCGCGGCGGCGGCCATCGTGAGCGGCGCGGCGCCATCCTCGAGATCGATCGTCACCATGAAGGCCGCGCCCACCTCGACTCGCCCGCTCCGATCCTCGACCAGTATCCCTCCCGCGCTCAGATCACGGACCGTGGCGGCCTGCCCGTGGCCTTCGCCGGCGAAGCGGATGCGGGCGGGCCAATGCCCGGGCAGCCGGTAGAAGGCGCGCCTCTGGCTCCGCTGCGCGCTGCGCGGATCGATGCGCACGCGCAGATCCGACCCCGCCGGGTCCGGATCACGGCGTGCAACTCCGCTGACTCGGTAGAGGCCGTCCAAGCGCCCGAGGACGAGATCCACCCACTCGTCGGTCCGTGGAAAGTCCGGATCCTGTCCATTTGGAATCGCGAGGCTCAGCGACCATTCGCGCCGTCCCTGGGTCGACATCACGCCCTTCAAGGGACGCGAACGCGGCTGCTCCCGGCGCAACAACTCCAGAACGACCCCCGGCGTGAAGACGCGCTCAAGCGTCGCTCTCTCCACCCTCTCGGCGTTCATCGACTCTCCCACTCCCGTGAGTCCGCTGCGGGGCATGCGCGGCCGGCCGCGCAACGGAATTCGGAGGCCTCCGGAATCCTCATCCTTGCCGATCCATCCACGATCCCGACACGGCCCGCGCCCCCCCGAAGCGCCGCAGCATCCGGCGGCGGCGAAGCAGCGCCTGCCTGGAGTCATCGACTTCCTTCAGGCTCGCCTCGACCAACCGGCGCAGCGCGCCGGCCTCGTGCTCCACCTCCGCCACGCGCTCGCGCAGCGCGGCCGCGCAGGGCGGCTCGGCGGGACGGATGGCGGAGGGCCGGCGCTCCCAGACCGACAGCCAGTCGCCCGCCTGGCGCAGGTGGATGGCCGCCAGATCGTAGGCGCCATCCGCGAGGGCCTGCCGGGCCCCCGCATAGAGCTGCATGGCTTGATCGAGGATGTCGCTCAGGCGCCGCGGCGCGGCATTGGCCGGCACGGCCTCCCGCGTCTCGAGTTCGGGTTTCAACGAATTCTCCATCCCGCATGCCTCTCCCGCTCGTTGCCGCGCGTCTCCCCGCGCCGGCCTCGCCTACGAACCCGACAACAGCTCGCTGAGCGACGCCTGCTGCTCGATCAGCGCCGTCAGCGACGCCTGGAGCGAAGCGAAGTATTGCGTGAGCTGCTTCTCGCGACTCTCGAGACGCGCCTCCATCTCACGCATCTGCCGATCGAGCAGCCGTCCCCGGGCATCCAGCGCCTCCGTGCGCTGTCCGATGGGGCCATCGGTCTCCACGTAGCGGTCGATCCGCTCCACCATGCGCTGGGCGATGCCCGTCCCCTCCGCGCGGAAGAGACGCTCGACCTCTTCCGGATGGGCGCTCAACGCACCCTCCAGCGCCGCCGGGTCGCTGATCGCCAGCCGTCCTTGCCGATCGGCGGTGATGCCGAGCTCCGAGAGCCGGGCCAGATCTTCCGCCGCCAAACCGCTCACCGGGTCCGTCAGGCCCGCGCGCAACTCTCCCCGCAAACCCACAAAGAGGGTGTCGCCCGTGAATTCGCCGCGGTTGGCGCCCGTGGCATCGGCGGCGCTCGTCTTCTCGCGAAGGAAATCGATCACCGTGTTGTAGGTGGAGAGGAAGTCCTCCAGGCCGCCGCGCACGCTCTCGGTGTCGCGAGCGATCGACAGCGTGACCGGGAGCCCTGTCGTCGCGCGCAGATCGAGCGTGACCCCCGTCAGCACTCCGGTCACGTGGTTGCCGGTCGCCAGGAAGTCGAGGCCGTCCAGGGTGAATTCCGCGTCGGCCGCCGTTTGCAGAGTGTTCGGCGCATAGGCCTCCGCGCTCGAACTGCCCGCAAGGCCCATGGTCGCCGCCAAGGTGCCCTCGCTGTCGGCGATCTGCTCGATGCACGCCTGGGTTCCCGTCTCGCGGCTGGTGAGCAGCAGGCGCGTTTCTCCAGTCAGCGCATTGGGCGTGACGACGGCGGCCGACACTCCCGCATCGGACGCGGCGATCGCCGCCGCGACCGACTGCAGCACCTCCCGCCAGGTCGCGCCTTCCACAATGCTGACCGTGATCGTGGCCGTCTTCCCCGCCGCGGTGATCTGAAAGCCGTGCGTGCCCGAGACCGTGGCGATCGCATCGCCGGCGAAGGCGGCCGAGCCTACGCTGTGCGCCCGCGCGAGCGACTGAACGGTGATCGTATGCGACCCTTCCGCGGC
>JAZDGX010000161.1:0-5295 GCA_043806645.1 Candidatus Eiseniibacteriota bacterium
AAGAGCGACGAACGAAAGTGATGGCGGACCCGGTGCCGGCGCGGGTCCCCGGCGCCGGCCGCTCTGGTCGCTCCGGATGCCGCGGACGACGCGGATGGACTCAGCCGGCGATCCGCAACAGGACGAAGCGCAAGCCGGCGGGACGGGCTTCGTCGCCGGGAGTGATCGCCCGGGTGGGCTGCCCCGCCGAGATGGTCGAGAGGTCCTTTCGATTCCAGAGGAGCGCAGCATAGCCTGAGGCCGCGCCCGCCATCGCGGGGCGCGACCGGCCGAACAGATCCTCGTCGCCGCGGGAAGCCAGCCAGAGGCCCAGGCCGAAGCCGCCGAATGTGCCGAGCACCGCGCTCCAGCGAACCACCTCCGACCGTGAATCCTCGTCGACGACCAGCGTCAGGGTCGCACCCAGGATGAGTCCGGTCGCGGTGCCCAGGAGGGTGTTCTTCAGAACGACGATCAAGGGCTCGGCAGCGCCTGCCGAGGTGGCGTGGCCTGCCAGAAGCAGAAGCAGCAGGATGGCGATCCCGCGCCGCGTGCGGCCGCCCCGAGCCGGGTGCAGGATTGCGGTTCCGTGCATCATCACCTCCTCGATCGTGGCGGCAGAATGCTGCCATGCGGCAGTTGCACGGACGGGTCGAGAAGCGACGCGACGCGCGCGGTCAAGGTCCGAGCCCGCCTGCCGGAAGACCGGGCGCATCTTAGGAGGGGGTGCGGGGGGTGTCAACGGAAGCCTGAGATCGGGAGGCGTGCGACCCGACGGTGAAAGACCAGGGGATCCCATTGCGGGCGGGGTTTGATTCTCCCTTGCGCGGCCAGATGTGGTAGAAAGGATGCGGATCGCGACGGTGAAATGCTCGAATCAGGTGCGGAGGCGGCCGTGGGGGCACCGCAGTTCGTCCATCTCCATAATCACACCCAGTACAGCCTGCTGGATGGGGCCATCAAGGTCGGGGAGCTGGCCTTGGAAGTCGCCGCCATGGGCATGCCCGCCGTGGCGATCACCGATCACGGCAATCTCTTCGGGGCGATCGATTTCTATCGGGCGGTGAAGGAAGCGGGGCTGCGCCCGATTCTGGGCATGGAGGCGTACGTCGCCGCGGGCAGCCGCCACGACCGGGCGGCGGCGGGACAATCGGGCAACTACCACCTGGTACTGCTGGCCCGCAATCGGACCGGCTTTCGCAATCTGATGCAGTTGTCGTCGATCGGATACCTGGAGGGTTTCTACTACAAGCCGCGCATCGATCAGGAGGTTCTGGCCCGGCACAGCGAGGGTTTGATCGGGCTGTCCGCCTGCCTGCGCGGCGAGGTGAACATGCTCGCCCGGGCCGGGCGCTTGGAGGATGCGGAGCGCCGGGCGCGCGAGCTGGCCGATCTCTTCGACGGCCACTTCTATCTGGAATTGCAGGACCATGGCCTGGAGCAGGAGGCGCTGGCCAATCAGCGGCTGTGCGATCTGGCCGCGCGAACGGGCCTGCCGCTGGCGGCGGCCAACGACTGCCACTACCTGAAGCGGGAGCACGCCGCCGCCCATGACGTGCTGCTGTGCATTCAGACCAATCGCATGCGCGACGATGCGCGACGGCTGCGCTTCCAGGGCGACCGCTTCCACCTGCGTTCGCCCGAGGAGATGGGCGAGATCTTCGGCCATTGCCCGCAGGCGCTGGCCAACACCGTGCGCATCGCCGAGTCCTGTGCGGTCGAGCTCGAGTTCGGTCAGTTGCGGCTGCCCTGCTTCCCGCTTCCGGAGGGGTTCGCCGATGTCGATGCCTACCTGGAGCATCTGGCCTGGGAAGGGGCGCGGCGGCGCTTCGGGGAGCCGAGCCCGGAACAGAGCGAACGGATCCGCTTCGAGCTCGAGACGATCCGGCGCATGGGTTATGCGGGCTATTTCCTGATTGTCCGGGATTTCATCCAGTTCGCCCGTACGCGCCGGATTCCGGTCGGTCCGGGGCGCGGCTCGGCGGCGGGCAGCCTGGTGTGCTACGCGATCGGCATCACCAACATCGATCCGCTCCGCTACGATCTGCTCTTCGAGCGGTTTCTCAATCCGGAGCGGGTGACGATGCCCGACATCGACGTGGACTTCTCCGATCGCGGTCGCGCCGAGGTGATCCGCTACGTCATCGACCGCTATGGCGCGGAGAACGTCTCGCAGATCATCACCTTCGGAACGATGGCGGCGCGGGCGGTGGTGCGGGACGTCGGCCGCGTGCTCGGCATGACCTATCCCGAGGTCGACCGCATCGCCAAGCTGATTCCCGCCGAATTGAAGATGACCCTCGAGAAGGCGCTCGGTCAGGTGCCGGAGCTGCGCGAGCTGGCCGACGGCGATCCGCGCGTGGCGGAGCTGCTCGCGATCGCGCGCGTGCTGGAAGGGCTGACGCGCCACGCCTCGACGCACGCCGCGGGGGTCGTGATCACCCCGACGCCGCTGGCCGAGCATGTGCCCCTCTTCCGCGGGCGCGACGGCGAAGCCACCACGCAGTGGGACATGGTCGCCTGCGAGAATATCGGTTTGCTCAAGATGGACCTGCTCGGCCTGCGGACCCTGACCGTGGTGCAGGATTGTCTGGCGCTGCTGGCCGAGCGCGGGATCGAGGTCGATATCGATACCATTCCCCTCGACGATGGGGCCGTCTTCGCGCTGATGTCGCGCGGGGAGACGGTCGGCATCTTCCAGTTTGAAAGCGGCGGCATGGCGGAATATCTGAAGAAACTGTCGCCCGAGCGTCTCGAGGACTTGATCGCGATGAACGCCCTCTATCGTCCGGGGCCGCTAGGTGCGGGCATGGTGGAGAGCTACATCGCCCGCAAGCGGGGCCGTGAGGAGATCACCTTCGAGCATCCCTGCCTCGAGCCGATCCTGAAGAGCACCTACGGCACGATCGTCTACCAGGAACAGGTGATGCAGATCGCTTCCTGCATGGCGGGCTATCATCTCGGCGAGGCGGATCTGGTGCGGCGGGCGATGTCGAAGAAGAAGCGCGACGTGATGAAGAAACAGCGGGTGATCTTCGTCGAGCGCGCGCAGGGGCGGGGGGTCGGCCAGGCGACGGCCGAGCGCGTATTCGATCTCATGGCGCATTTCGCGGAATACGGATTCAACCGCTCGCACAGCGCGGGCTACGCGGTGCTGGCCTATCAGACCGCCTGGTTGAAGGCGCACCACCCGGTCGAGCTCATGGCCGCGACGCTATCATCCGAGTTGAACGACAGCGATCGCATCCTGGTGCTGCTCGGCGAATGCCGCCGCATGGGCATTCGCATTCTCCCGCCCGACGTGAACCGCAGCCGCGAGAACTTCAGCGTCGAGGACGGGGCGATCCGCTTCGGGCTCGCGGCGATCAAGGGCCTCGGTCGCGCCGCGGCGGCGGCCATCGAGGCGGCGCGCGAGTCCGCCGGGCCCTGGAAGAGCTTCTATGCGTTCTGCGCCGCCGTCGAGGGCGGCACGGTCAATCGCAAGGCGATCGAAGGGCTGATCCAGGCGGGCGCACTGGAGGATGTGTGCCCGTCGCGCGAAAGCCTGATCGCCGCCCTGCCTTGCGCCCTCGAGCGGGCCTCCCAGCAGCGGCGGGACCGGGAGGCGGGCCAGTCCTCCTTGTTCGGGTCGGGCGACGGGGATGGCGCGGGGACGCCCGCGATCGTTGAACCTCCGCTGCCGCGCGGCGAGACCTGGGACGAGGCGGAACTGCTGCGGCGGGAGAAGGCCGCCCTCGGCTTCTATCTGACCCGCCATCCCCTCGATCCCTACCGCACGCTCGTGGCGTGCCTGGGCGCGCCCTCGCTGGCCGGCGTCCAGGAGCTGGCGGATCGAGCGCGTTTGCACGCCGCCGGGGTGGTCACGCAACTGAAGGCGAGTCTCACGCAGCGGGGCGAACCGATGGCGGCTTTCGTGCTCGAGGATTTCGAAGGCCGCGCGGAGGTGCTCGTCTTCGGTGAAGCGCTGCAGCGCTGCCGCCCCCTGCTCGAAACCGATCGCCCCCTGTGGGTCTCCGGCCGGGTCGCCGTGCGCGAGGGCAGCGGGCCGAGGATTTTCGCCGATGCGGTGCGCGAGCTGCAGACTCTGCTCGCCGAGGAGCCTCTGAGCCTGCATCTGGAGCTGCGCGCGGCGGAGCCCGACGAACGGATCCTGGCCCTGCGTGAGATCCTGGCCCGTCAGGCGCAGGGGAGAATCGCGGTCTTCATGCATGTCGATCGGGGTGCCGAGCATGGCGCGGTCGTCCAGTGCCGCACTCCGATCTCGCTTTCGATCGGGGCCCTGGATCAACTGGCCGCCTTGCTGGGCGAGCGCGCGGTGCGCCTGGCCGGCGCAGCGGCGGAGGGCCGGGATTCCCGCGAGATCTTCGCCCGAGTGCCGCGGGTGGCCCGGGGTGGGGGGACCGGAGACAGGATGCAGGCGGTGGGCCGTGAGTCGCGTTGATCTGCACCTGCATTCCTCCGCATCCGACGGGCTCTTCTCGCCGCGGGAAGTGGTGCGTCGCGCGCATGGGGTGGGCCTCGCGGGGATATCGCTCACGGACCACGACACGCTGGCGGGTCTGAGCGAGGCGGCCCGGGAGGCCGGGCGGCTCGGACTGCGATTCGTTCCGGGCTGCGAGATCAGCGTCGTCCACGAGGATCTAGACATCCATCTGCTGGCGTATTTTGTCGGCCCCGGGCAAACGGAACTGAGCCGGTTGCTCGTCGACATGGAGGCGCTGCGCCGGCAACGGATCCAGGAAATGGTGCGCCGCCTGCGCGGGGCGGGCGTGCGCATCACCGAAGAGGAGGTCTGGGTTCAGGCGGGAGGGTCTCGTTCGGTCGGGCGCATGCATGTCGCGCGGGCGCTCGTGAGCGCGGGCCACGTCTCGAGGCTTGAGGAGGCCTTCACGCGCTACATCGGAACGGACAATCCCGGGTATGTGCCCAAGCAGACGGCCCGGCCGGCCCAGGTGATCGCGGCCGTCTGGGAGACGGGGGGCGTGCCGGTGCTGGGCCATCCGGGGGTCTACGGGGTCGAGGACCCCGATCGTCTGGTCAAGGGGTGGGATCTGGGCGGGATCGAGGTCTTCCATCCGGGGCACTCACCCGAACAGGAACGGCGTCTCATGGACTGGGCCTGCCGGCGCGAATGGGCGGTGACGGGAGGGTCCGACTGGCACGGTGAGAACCGGCCAAACGCCTACCTGGGTTGCCGTAACGTGGATCTCCAGGCGCTGAACGTCCTCGAAAAGCAGCGCCGCCTCAGGCGGTGAATCCAGCCGGCGATGCCGCGCACGGTCCGCTCGAGTGGATCCGACACGGGGGCAGCGGGGC
>JAZDGX010000162.1:0-4297 GCA_043806645.1 Candidatus Eiseniibacteriota bacterium
GAGCCGGGATGGCACACGATGGCCTGGGACGGGACCGGCCGGCGTGGCGGGCATGTCGCGGGCGGAATCTACTTCGTCCGTCTCCACGCCGGCCGCGATACATTCGTACGCAAGTTCGTCTTGGCCCGTTGATGTGGAACGGACCGCGCTTCTGGGCCGGCCGGCACCGCCGGCCGGGTCGGGGATCGTGAAGAAAGGGCTTGTCGCCCCTGCGCATACGTACTAGGTTCCCATCCGATCGCGACCGCGCGACCTTTAAGTTGATCCAGCGAGGTCAATAAGGTGAGGCGGACCAAGAACCGGCGGTTATTCCGCATGCCCTCCGCGCCAAGCATATCCGTCGCCTGCCGCCCTTACGTGCTGCGCCCCGTCCTTTCCCCCCGGAGGAGCGATGAATCTCAGACGCAAGGCGAAGATCATGGATCGGGAGGAGATGCGCCGCGCCATCGTGCGGCTCTCCCACGAGATCGTCGAATCC
Source organism: Candidatus Eiseniibacteriota bacterium (assembly GCA_043806645.1). GTDB lineage: Bacteria > Eisenbacteria > RBG-16-71-46 > CAIMUX01 > WJJG01 > JAZDGX01. The sequence continues at coordinate 479 of JAZDGX010000162.1, forward strand.
AACAGCGGCACGCAGGGATTGATCCTCGTCGGGATCCGCAAGCGCGGGGCCCCGCTTGCGGAGCGCATCCGCAAACAGATCGCGATGATCGAGGGCGATGAGGTGCCGCTGGGCGTGCTCGACATCACCCTCTACCGGGACGACGTCCACCGCATCGCGCCCCAGCCGCTGGTCGAGTCGACCGACATCCCGGCGGCGGTCGAGAACGGGGTCGTCGTGCTGGTCGACGATGTGCTTTTCACCGGGCGGACGGTACGGGCCGCGATGGACGCGGTCATCGACTTTGGGCGCCCGCAGGCGATCCGTCTCGCCGTATTGGTTGATCGCGGTCATCGCGAACTGCCGATTCGCGCCGACTTCGTCGGCAAGAACCTGCCCACCTCCGGACGCGAGATCGTCAAGGTCTACCTGGAAGAGACGGATGACCGTGACGAGGTGACCATCGAGGAGATCGGCGAAGAATGAGGCCGGCGACCGCATCCCGGACCGCGCGCGGGGAAGGCGTGGCGGGTCATCTCGGAAAGGAGGGCCAGGGATGGCGCTGCATCATCTGATCAGCATGCAGGATCTGACCGCGGAGGAGATGCTTACCATTCTCGATACCGCCCGCTCGTTCCGCGAGATCCTGGACCGGCCGATCAAGAAGGTGCCCGCGCTGCGCGGCATCACCGTCTGCAATGCATTCTATGAGGCGAGCACGCGCACGCGCGTCTCCTTCGAGCTCGCGGAGAAGCGCTTGAGCGCCGACATGGTCAACTTCTCCGTCTCGACCTCGTCGGTCAAGAAGGGCGAAAGCCTGCGCGACACGATCCAGAACATCGAGGCGATGAAGGTGGACATCGTCGTCATCCGCCACCACGCCGCGGGAGCGCCGCGCTTCCTGACCCGGCATGTGGGCGCGCGCGTGATCAACGCCGGGGACGGGCGGCACGAGCATCCGACCCAGGCGTTGCTCGATCTTTTCACGATCCGCGAGCGCAAGGGACGCATCGCCGGGCTCAAGGTGGCGATCGTCGGCGACATCACCCATAGCCGGGTGGCCAAGTCGAACATCTGGGGGTTGCAGCGCCTGGGGGCCGAAGTGCGCCTGGTCGCGCCGCGGACCCTGCTGCCGGCCGAGATCGAGCGTGCCGGGGTACAGGTCACCTCGGACCTGGCCGAGGGCCTGCGAGGGGTCGATGTGGTCTACCTGCTGCGTCTGCAACTCGAACGCCAGCAAGCCTGTTACCTGCCTTCGTTGAGAGAGTACGCGATGACCTACGGGCTCGACCGCGCGCGGCTGGGGCTGGCCGCGCCCGATGCGCTGATCATGCACCCGGGCCCGATGAACCGGGGGGTCGAAATCCAACCCGACGTAGCCGACGGGCCGCAGTCGGTGATCCTCGAACAGGTCGCCAATGGGGTCGCCGTGCGCATGGCGGTGCTTTATCTCATCAGCGGCGGAACGCCACCGGAGGCTGCGGCCGCACCGATGTTGAGCGCGGTCCATCCGGCCGGACGGTGAACGCGGACTGGAGGGCGGCGCGCGCCGGGTGGCGCAGCGAACCGCTGGAACGCGCCGGCCGCAAGGGGGAGGCTCGAAGATGAACCAGCCGGTTGGCGTCGAGCGGCTGTGGGAGCGTGCCGAGACCGTTCTCTTGAAAGGGGGACGGCTGATCGATCCGGCCGCGGGAGTCGATGAATCCCGGGATCTTTTTCTGCGCCGCGGCAAGGTGGAAGGGGTCGCGCCGGGAATCGCCCGTGAGGCCGATCTCACGCTCGATCTGACCGGGCACGTCGTGGCCCCCGGTTTCGGCGACATGCACGTGCACCTGCGCGAACCGGGCGACGAGGATGCCGAGACCATCGCCAGCGGCAGCCACGCGGCCGCCGTCGGCGGTTTCACGCGCGTGGCCTGCATGCCCAACACGCGGCCGCCCCTCGACAATCGCGGGCAGATCGAGTACATCCTGCGCGCGGCGCGCGCGGCAGGATTCGCCGAGGTCCGGCCGGTCGCGGCGGCCACGCGGGGACGCGCCGGGCGGGAACTGACCGAGATGCATGAGCTGAAGTCCGCCGGCGCCGTGGCGGTCTCCGACGACGGCAGTCCCATCGAAGACAGCTACGTCATGCGGCGCGTGCTCGAATACGCGCACACCTGGGACCTGCTCGTGATCACGCACGCCGAAGACAAGACGCTGGCCGCGGGGGGCGTGATGCACGAGGGCTACTGGTCGACGGTGCTGGGTCTGCCGGGGATCCCCGCCGCCGCGGAGGGTCTCGCGGTCGCCCGGGACATCCGGCTCGCCGAGCTGACCGGTGCCCGCCTGCACATCGCTCACGTCAGCACTGCCGAGGCGGTCGAGTCGATCCGCGCGGCCAAGGCGCGGGGCATCACCGTCACCGCCGAGACGGCCCCCCACTACATCGCCCTGACCGATGAGTCGCTCAAGGACTTCGACAGCGTGTTCCGGGTCAATCCGCCCCTGCGCACCGAGGCCGACCGTCGCGCGGTGATCGCCGGGCTGCGCGACGGGACCATCGACGCCCTCGCCACCGATCACGCCCCCCACACGAGCGTCGTCAAGGACCAGGAACTGGAGGCGGCACCTTCCGGTATGATCGGCCTGGAGAGCGCGCTGGGCGTGAGCCTGGAGATCCTGCATCACCGGGAGGGTTTCTCTCTGAACGATATTGTGCGACTCTGGTCGAGTCGGCCGGCCGAGATCATGGGTTGGGGGGGGGGCCGGGTGCGTCCGGGTGAGGATGCCGATCTCACCGTGCTGGACGCGGATGTCGCATGGACCTGCGATCCCGAGGCCTTCGTCTCGCTGTCCCGCAACTGCCCCTTCCGGGGGTGGGGACTGCGCGGCCGGGCGTTGCTGACCGTCTGCGGCGGGCGGCTGACACACATCGACGGAGTGGCCGCGTGGCCTTCGGAAAGACTGCAATCCCAGATCTCCTGAACGGTGCGCGGCGGCCAAGGCGGCCGCGCCGAGCGACCGACCCCGCCGTGGGACGGGGCGGCCGGCGCCTGCTCTTCTGGCTGCTTCCCTGGTTGATCCTGTCGCCGGGCGGGTGCGCCTACTTCAACACCTTCTTCTACGCCAAGAAGAACTACGCCAAGGCGCAGCGCATCGAGGAAGGCTCGACGACCGATCGGCTGTCGCCCGAGGCGGTGAAGAGCTACGACCAGGCGATCGAGAAGTGCAACAAGGTGATCCTGGGCTATGGCGGGGGATGGCGCGCGGGCATCGACGATGCCCTTTTCCTGATGGGCCAGTGCTACTACGGCAAGCGCGAATACGAGACGGCCATCGGCAAATTCGACGAGGTGATTCTCAACTACCCGGATTCGGATCACGTGCCCGAAGCGCTGTTCTACGCGGGGCTCTGCTATCACCACCTGCGCAACTTCGGCACCGCGACCCAGATCTTCGACGGCCTGCTCACCCAGTATCCGCATTTCGAGCGCCGGGACGAGATCCTCTTCGTCGCCGCCGAGGGGCTGGAGACCGCGGGCGACTTCGGCGGCGCGTTGAAGCAGTATGCGCTGATTCTCGAGAGGTTTCCGGAGAGCCGCCGCCGCGAGGATGCGCTCGAGCGCGTCGGCACGATCCATTTCGAGGCCGCCCACTACGACAGCGCGCTGGAGGCCTATAGCGTGCTCGCGCGCACCTCGCGCGACGACGCACTCTACATCGAGGCGCAGTTCAGACGGGGCTCCTGTCTGGTGCGCTTGAACCGACCCGCGGAGGCGTTGGAGATCTACGAACGGATCCTGCCCGACGATGCAGAGCGGCAGGAACTGGGGGGTCGCGCGTGGCTGGCGATGGCCGA
>JAZDGX010000163.1:0-8145 GCA_043806645.1 Candidatus Eiseniibacteriota bacterium
GGTTATTCTTGTGCCCCTTCCCATCGTGTTCGAAGAACTCCTCACCGTGATCCGCGGTGACGATGATCACCGTGTCGTCCCACAGGTCGGTTGCCGTGAGCCACTGAAAGAAGCGCTCCAGGTGCGGAGCGGTCCAGCGGATCTCCCCATCATACTGCGAGCGAACGTACGCTAGCTCGCCGGGTGTGCATTGCGCGGACACCTTGCTGCTCGTCTCGTAGTCGGTGACATCGACCGGCTCGCAGTCGTCGGTGACAAACATGCGGTTGAAGGGACTGGGGGGGATGTAGTCGTAGTGCGGATCCCAGAAGTATGCGAACAGGAAGAATGGTCTGCGCGGGTCGCGCAAGCGGTCGATGAAGTGACGCAAACCCGCTTCCACGTCGGCCGAGTTGGTCCGCGAGTGCCCCAGGGTCTGGCTTAGGGCCGAGGCCGACTCGTTGTAGTGGCTGAAGCCTTGCGCGAGGTTGTGGGCCTTCTTCAGATAGGGGCCGCTGATCACACCGGCGCATTGATAGCCTTGGGCGCTCAGTGCTTCCGCCACGGTGGTATAGCTGTCGTCGAGCCGGTCGAAGGGGCCGGTCACCTGATGCGCTCCGGGATAGAGCCCGGTGAACATGCTCGCGTGAGCGGTGAGGGTCCAACTCGTCACCGCATGGGCGTCTTCATAGATCACACCCTCGCGGGCGAGGGCGTCGAGCGTGGGGCTGGTCGGGCGGTCGTAGCCGTAGGCGCCGAGATGATCTGCCCGCACCGATTCGAGCGAGATGAAGACGATGTTGGGCCGGGGCTCCGAACGCAGCCCGAACCACCAGACTCCCAGGATCGCCAGCAGCAAGACCGGCACCAATGCAAGGATGATCCGCCGGCGGGCGGACGACCCGCGACGATTGCGCTTCGTAGGCGTCGATGACTTCTGCTTCATGATCCTTACTCTATCGCTCCCGAGGCCGTCTCGACAAGGTCCTTGGCCCTCGAGCGCCAGGGGGGCACGCTCGGTGCGCTTCGCCTCCACTACCATCCGCGCGGGTCTCGGGCGCGACGCCCTCCCTTGACCCCCGGTACGGGGGGAGGTTCCGTCGCCCGCCGGCGTTCAGGCGTCGGCGCCGAACTGGATCTGGTGCAGTCTGGCATAGAGCCCGCTGCGTGCGAGCAACTCCTCGTGCGTGCCCCGCTCGTGGATGCGGCCGTGGTGCATCACGAGGATCTGGTCGGCGCGCCGGATGGTGGAAAGGCGATGGGCGATCACGATGGCGGTACGGTTGCGCAGCAGCGCGCGCAGCGCGTCCTGGATCAGCCGTTCGGTCTCGCTGTCGACGCTGGCGGTCGCCTCGTCGAGTATTAGAATGTCGGGGTCGGCGACCAGGGCGCGGGCGAAGGCGAGCAGTTGGCGTTCGCCCCCCGAGAGGCTGGCTCCGCGCTCGCTGATCCGGTGCTGCAGACCGTCGGGCAGCCGATCGAGCAGGCGATCGGCATGGCTGATCCGCAAGGCCTGCGTGAGCCGTTCGCGCGCGACGCCCGGATTGTGAAGCAGGATGTTTTCCTCGATCGTGTCGGCGAACAGGAAGACATCCTGCTCGACGGTGGCCATGCCCGAGCGCAACCGCCGGCGCGGGATCGCGCGGATGTCCACGCCCCCGATCGTGATGCTCCCGGACGCCGGCTCGTAGAACCTCAGCAGCAGGCTGATCAGGGTCGTCTTGCCCGAGCCGGTCGCGCCGACCACGGCCGTGGTCTTGCCCGCCGGAACATCGAATGAGATCTCTTTCAGCACGGGGGTCCGGTCGTCGTAGGAGAAGCTGACGGCCGCGAAGCGGATCTCGCGGCGGGGATCGAAGTCGACCGGAGATCCCGTCGGCGACCGCCGAGCCGAACTCGGGGACTCCTGCGGGTCGGATGGCTGCGTTTGCGCGGAGTCGGGCGCCGGGAGATCCGCCTCGGGCCGCTCGTCGAGCAATGCGAAGATGCGTTCGGACGAGGCCATCGCATCCTGGAGCAGATTGTGCTTTTCGGCCAGGTCGCGGATCGGCCGGAAGAAGCGATTGACGTACTGGGTGAAGGCGACCAGGGCGCCGATCGTCAGGCCCTCCCGGTAGTGGCGCGCGCCGCCGTACCAGAGAATCAGCGCGAAGGCGACGGCGGCCGTGAGTTCCACCAGGGGAAAGTAGACGGCGAACGCGCGCACCGAGCGCAGGTAGGCTTCCCGGTATTCGCGGTTGCGCTCCCCGAACTCTTCGTCGCCGCGCGCCTCGCGTTGAAATGCCTTGATGATCGCCATTCCGCTCAAGCTTTCCTGCAGGTAGGAATTGATGCGCGCGACGGCCAGGCGGATGTCGCGGAACGAGCTGCGCACGCTGTTGCGGAAGCGGATGCTGATCCAGAAGAGCAGCGGCATCACGGCGAAGGTGACCAGCGCGAGAGCCGGATTGAGCACCACCATGACGATCATGATCCCGAGCAGCGTGACCAGATCGCCGATCAGCGCCACGACCCCCTGGGTGAAGAGCTGGTTCAAGACCTCGACGTCGTTGGTCACGCGCGTCATCAGGCGCCCGACCGGATTGCGGTCGTAGAATGCGAGCGGCAGGCGCTGGAGATGGCGGTAGAGCTCCCGGCGCAGGCGCAGCATCGCCCGCTGCCCGATCAGGTTCATCGTGACGATCTGGGCGTGCTGCAGCACGCCCGCGGCGATGAGCAGCGCGAACCAGACGGCGCTCACGCGCAGCAGCCCCGGCAGGTCTCCCCGGGCGATGTAGCGGTCGATCGCGATGCGGGTAATGAGCGGGCCGGCGACGGCCGTCAGGGAAACCAGGATCAGGAGCAGGGAGGCGAGCGCCACGAGCCCCAGGGAAGGCCGGAGATAAGCGAGAATCCGGGCCAGCAGATGGCGGTCGTAAGCGCGCGTGTCGGCTTCGTCGGGCGCGCCGAAGCGGCCGCCGTCGCGCATGAAGCCGCCCCCCGGGCCCCTCATTCGACCTCCTCGATCTCGGCCGCGAGCTGCTGATGCTGGTGCATGCGCGCGTACATGCCGCCCTTGGCGAGCAACATCGCATGGGTGCCCTCCTCGACGATGCGCCCATCGTCGAGGGCCAGGATCCAATCGGCCCGGCGGACGGCGGAGATGCGGTGCGAAATGATTACGGCGGTGCGGTCGCTGAGCGTGGCGCGCAGTCCCTCGAGCACCCGCGCGCCTGTCTCGGCGTCCACGCTGGAGAGCGTGTCGTCGAGCAGGAGTATGGCGGGATCAGGGAGCAGGGCGCGGGCGAGGGAGACGCGCTGCCGTTGCCCGCCCGACAGCGTAATTCCCCGCTCGCCGACGCGCGTGCGCAAGCCGTCGGGAAAGGCGGCGATCTCGTCGGTGAGGCCCGCGCGTTCGACCACCGGCTGGATGCGTTCCGGCCCGGCTTCCGGCCGGCCGTACGTTACATTCCCGGCGATCGAGCGGGAGAAGAGAAAAGCGTCCTGCGGAGCATAGCCGATGATGCGTCTCACGGCCGCCAAGTCGCGCGCGCGCAGGTCGGCGCCGTCGAGGAGGATGCGTCCGGAGCTGGGATCGTAGAATCGCAGGATCAGCTTCAGAATCGTGCTCTTGCCCGATCCCACGCGTCCCACGATCCCGAGCGTATTTCCGGGACGGAGTTCGAACGAGACCTGTCGCAAGGCATCCGTCGAAGCGCCCGGATAGCGGAACGTGACATTCTCGAAACGCAGATGGGGAGCCGGGAGCTCCGCGAGCGGTCCCGATACAATGTGCGGGACGGTCTGGCGCAAATCGGAGAGCCGGGCGGCGGCGCTGGCGCCGCGCTGCACCATGGCGATCACCCAGCCGATCGCCATCACCGGCCACGTCAGTTCGGCCAGGTAGGCCGAGAGCGCCACGAGGGCGCCCAAACTGAGCTTCCCGGCGATCACCATTCGACCGCCCACGAGCAGTGCGATCACGAGGCCGCAGCCCGCCAGGGTGGTCGTGGCGGCGAGAAAGAACCCGCGCAGGCGCGCCACGTGCAGGTTGGCCTCGAGGTAGTCCTGGTTCAACTCATCGAAGCGCCGCGCCTGACCCTCTTCCTGTCCATAGGCGCGCACCACGCGGGTGCCCGCCAGATCCTCCTGCACCCGCGAGGAGATGGCGCCGAAGAGGTCCTGCACGCGCAGCGAGCGAGGATAGATCGACCGGCCGAAGAAGAAGGCCGCCAGGGTGATGAATGGATACGGGGCGAAGGAGATGAGGGTCAGCCACGGATCGAGGGCGACCATCAAGGCGATGGAAAGGACGAGCGTCGCCGACATCGTGGCCGCATACATGATGCCGGGGCCGGCAACATCGCGCAACGCGGCGAGGTCGTTGGTGAAGTGGGCCATGACGTCCCCGGTGCGCCGGCCGCTCAGGGTGGCGAGGTCGAGGCGCTGGACGTGATGGAAGAGATCGCGGCGCAGGTCATACTCGACGCGGCGGGAGGTTCCAATTAGCTGCCAGCGCTGCAGGTACAGGAACAGCGCGCTCACGCCCGCGGCGGCGATCATGGCCAGGCCGAGGATCACGATGCGTCCCAGCGGGACGTTCGCGGTCAGCCCATCGACAGCGATCTTGAGAATCCAGGGAATGAGTCGGGAGAAGCCCGTCGCGAGCAGCATGGCCCCCAGGCCCAGGAACATCGCGCGCCGATAGGGGCGGAGGTAGGGGATCAACAACGCCAGGGCGCGGATGGCAACCTCCTTTCGAGCCGCTTCTTGAAAAGGCGTCGGCGAACCGGCCGGAAATCATAGCACAGGATCGCGATCACCACGGGGAACTCCCGGCGCTTCCGTGCGTTCTCCTTGAAGTATGCGGCGCTGGCGGTTCCCGCGGGATCGGAGTAGAATCGCGGGTCTCGATCTTGGGTGCTGATTCGGCCGAAGGTGCGATACGCCAGGGCGTTCCAGGTTGGCGTGCCGGCGATTTCGGAGACCTTGGGCGGCGAAAGGGGTGGTCCATGCACACGCGTGAAACGGAGGCGGCCGCGGGGAAGGCGGCCATCGCTCAGTTGGCCGGGGCGCGGGAGAAGATCCTCGAGCAGGTGCGCCGGGTGATCGTCGGCCAGGATCGAGTGATCGACGAATTGCTGCTCGCGCTCTTCGCCGACGGCCACGGTTTGTTGGTCGGTGTCCCCGGCCTAGCCAAGACGCTGCTGATCTCGACCTTCGCCCGCATCTTCGATCTCCGTTTCAATCGCATCCAGTTCACTCCGGATCTCATGCCGAGCGACATCACCGGGACCGAGATCCTGGAGGAGAATCGCGCCACCGGACAGCGCACCTTCAAGTTCGTGCGCGGCCCGATCTTCGCCAATCTGATCCTGGCCGACGAGATCAACCGCACGCCGCCCAAGACTCAGGCCGCCCTGCTGCAGGCGATGCAGGAGAAGCAAGTGACGACGGCGGGCGAGACCTATTCGCTCGATCTGCCGTTCTTTGTCCTGGCCACGCAGAACCCGATCGAACTCGAGGGCACCTATCCGCTTCCGGAAGCGCAACTCGACCGCTTCATGTTCAACATCCTGGTCGACTATCCCGACGAACGCCAGGAAGTGCAGATTGTCACGGCGACCACCGGGGCGCAGATCGCGGACGTCGAGCGCGTCATGAGCGCGGCCGAAATCATCCGGCTGCAACAGATCGTCCGGCGCGTGCCCGTCTCGGATCCGGTCGTCCACTACGCCGTACGTCTGGCACGCGCGACCCGTCCGACGCCCGAGGCGCCCGAGTTCATTCGCGATTGGGTGGCGTGGGGCGCGGGGCCGCGCGCATCCCAGTATCTGATCCTGGGAGCCAAGGCCCGCGCGATCCTGATGGGGCGCGAAACGCCCGCAGCGCAGGACGTGAAGGCCGTTGCCCCGGCCGTTTTCCGCCACCGCCTGGTGACGAATTTCAACGCCGAGGCCGAGGGAGTGAAGCCGGACCGCATCGTCGAGATGCTGCTCGAGAAGATTCCCGAGCGGGCGTAGGGACCGCGGGCCGCGCCGGCCGGCGATGTGTGCGCGCGCGGCGGATGTCGCGGCGGCGGATGTCGCGGTCGACCTGCGGCGGGGCGGGCTGTTTCGCACGGGTGCATGGCGACGGAGGATGAGTGGATCGTCGGGAAGACTACCGCAGGTTGCTCGACCCATATTTCGTGAGCAAGCTGCGCCGGCTGGACCTGATCGCGCGGCTGGTGGTCGAGGGCTTCGTCACCGGCCTGCACAAAAGCCCCTACCATGGCTTCAGCGTGGAATTCGCCGAGCATCGGCCCTATATGGCCGGAGATCCGATCCGTTCCGTCGACTGGAAGGTCTACGCCAAGACCGACCGTTTCTTCATCAAGGAGTTCGAGGAAGAAACGAACCTGCGCAGCTATCTGCTCTTCGATGTCAGCTCCTCGATGGCCTATCGTTCGAGTGACAAGCTGTTGACCAAGCTGGAATACGGAGTCTACCTGGCGGCGGCGCTGGCCTATCTGATGATCCAGCAGCAGGACGCCGTGGGGCTGTTGACCTTCGACGATCAGGTGCAGCGTCTGATCCCTTCCCGCAGCGCGGGGATGCACCTGCGCGTCATCCTCGGCGAATTGTCCCGCTTCGATCCGCGGGCGCGGGAGCAGGCGAGCGGGCGGCGCACGCGCATCGGTCCGAGCCTGCATTACCTGGCCGACCGTCTGACGCGCCGCGGGCTGATCATCCTGCTGAGCGATCTGATGGACGACCCGGCGACCGTCTTGAACGGCCTCAAACATTTCCGCCACCGGCAGCACGAGGTGGTGGTCTTCAACATTCTCGATCCGGCGGAGGTCGCCTTCCCGTTTCGCGAGGAGACGATCTTCGTCGACATGGAAACACGCCGGCAGTTGAGCGCGATCCCCTGGGAGTTCGCCAAGGAATACCGCGAGCGGGTCGCGGGCTGGCGGGAGGCCTACCGCCGGACCTGCGCGGAACACGGCATCGACTACGGTGAGATCCTGACCGATACGCCCTACGACGTCGCCCTGCTGCGCTACCTCGAGAAGCGGCGGAGGCTGCACTGATGGGCCCGCTCTCCTTCTTGAACGGCGCATTCCTCGCGGCCCTCGCGGCCGCGGTACTGCCCATTCTGATTCATCTCTTCAGCCGGCGCCGCTTGCGTGAGGTGCCCTTCTCGAATCTCGCCTTTCTCGACGAGGTCACCCGCCGCAAGACGCGCCGCATGCGCATGCGCCAATGGCTGTTGCTTGCGCTGCGCACGCTGGCGATCGCCTTCATCGCGCTGGCCTTGAGCCGGCCCGTGTGGCAGGGGGGCGGGGCGGGCCTGCGGCGGGGTTCGTCCACGATGGCGATACTGCTCGACGACAGCTTCAGCATGGAAGCGCGCCTCGATCCCGACGGGCTGCTGCCGGTCGATGCCTCGCAGTCGGGCCTGGAAGCGCCCACGCGCTTCGCGCAGGCGCGCCGGCGCGCACGGGAGGCGCTGGCGTTGCTCGAGGAGGGGGATCGCGCGGTGCTCGTCTTCATGGCGGCGCCGGTGCAGATCCCCTACGGCAGCACCGTGCGCGACCCGGCGTTGCTGCTGGAGGAATTGGAGCGGGCGCGCCCGCGTCCCGCGCGCGCCGATCTGGCGGGCGCGCTCGAGCAGGTCTATCCCCTGCTGTCTGCGGCGACGACGCTCAATCGCGAGGTGCTGATCATCTCCGACTTCCAGCAGAACCAGGCCGACGAAATGCTGGGCCGACTGGGCGCGCGGACGCAGGCCGGCGACGATCGCGCGGTAGGCGGAGGCGGATCCGGGGACGACGACGATGCACCGGCGACGGAGCCAGGCGCCGGCGCACCGGACAGCGCGCGTTACGCGGCCGGGCCCGCGCGGCTGCCGGTTCCCGAGCAGACCCGACTCTACCTGCTGCCGGTCTCGACCGAAGCCTCCTCCAACGTGGCCCTCAGCGGAGCGCTGTATGAGAAGGACCCGGCCGGCCGGGGGGGAAGGCTGACCGTGCGGCTGCGCAACCTCGGTGATGATGCGGCCGGCGATGTGACGATCCAGGCGCTGGGGGGCGGCGAGACGGGGGCGCTGCTGGGTGAAGGGGTGGTCGATCTTGAAGCCGGCTCCGCGGCCCAAACCGTGATTGCGCTGGCCTCCGAGCCGGAGCAGGGCCTGCTGACCGTG
>JAZDGX010000164.1:0-7770 GCA_043806645.1 Candidatus Eiseniibacteriota bacterium
ATTTCGATCGAAGCGGTTCCTCTGATTTGAAATCTCGACAGACTCTCACGCACGATCTCGTTGGGAGACGCCACGCTCATGGCGAGAGGAGAGTGGTTCCGCAATGCGGCGAAGGTCCGCCCCCATCCCTCCAGACGCACAGCGGCGCGGCTGATGTCCGCCGCGCTGCGAGCGGAGACCCCCGGAATATGCCCAAAAAGAGGCAGATCCGCAAGAGCCCGCTCGAGGGGAGCGTGGAGGAGCCGGGTCTCGTGAAGTAACGTATTGCTCCACTTGGAGATAAGCTCTCCCTCCCGGATCAGGATCCGATCCTCCGCCCGGCGGATTGAGCTCAGGACGGTGGCCACGTGGAAGGCCATGGAATCCAGCAGAGCGAGATCCTCACAGGTGAAGGCAGCCCTGCGGGCCTGCCTTTCAAGGCCGATCGTTCCGACGAGCCGCGTTCCATCCAGGAGCGGGGCGATCATCTGGCTGGCGGTCTCGCCCAGCCAGTCCTGGTTCTCGGCATGGATGGCGACGTGGGCCAGATCGTGGGGTCTCCGATGGAGGAGCATGGCGCAACGTCCCCGGCCGAGCTGCCTGGGCAGAGGTGAGTCCGGCTCGAGGACCATCGGCCGCCCGGATGCGCCCTTGCCGCGGACGGGCGAGAAGCCGGGGGCGGCCTCATTCTCCAGAGCGATCGTGACGGCGTCCGCGCCGAAGGCCTCCGCGCACATGGCCGCAGTCCGGTCCAAAAGGGTCTCGCAGTCGGCGGCATCCCGCAGGGATTCCGCAGTGCGGGACCATTGGGTGCGCACGTCACGGTGGTTGGCGTAGAGGCTGCGATCGATCAGACAGCGCACCTTGCGATGGGAGCTTTCCGAGAAGGTGAGGACGATCGCGATCAGGATCGCCAGCGCGCCGGCCGCGACGACGAGGATCGCTGCGGGCGATCCGTCGATCAGGGCCGCCAACTGGGACGCTCCCGCGATGAACAGCATGAACAGGCCCGCCGCCACGGTGGTGAAGGAAAGACCGCCGTGTCCCTGGGGAACGTCCACGGCCGCCTCCGCGAGGCCGCCGCGCAGGAGCCCGTGTGCGACCAGCGCTCCGGCGAGCGCGATCGGCAGGCCGGCGAACGCCAATGAGGTAAGCCCGACCGACGAGAAGAGAAGGCCGGTCGTGAGCACGAATGTGGCGAAGCCGAAGACGCAGCAGAGAGCCAGCAGAGCGCCGCGCAGATGGCGGCGGTCCAGGGGGGAGGCGAAGCGGTAGGTCCGCTCGAGATTGTGGCCGATGAGCACGACTCCGATGAGCAGATAGCCCGCATAGGCCTTGCCGGCGTACCCCAGATGGATCGTGGCGCGGCCGCCCTCCCAATCGTATCCGCTGATGAAGGCGGGATCGCGAAGCAGGCTGAGCGCCACCGCGCCCGGCACCGCCAGGAGGGCGAGCGTCGGATACGATTCCAGCAGCGATCGCGCGGGGTGAACGCGGCCGAGCGAGAGGGTAAGCATGAAGCCGGCCAACAGGAGCAGAACGGGGGATGCCATCAGCGCGTGGAGCCAGATCGTGGGGACGGGACCATGGCCCTGCGCGAGGAGCCGCATGACCGCGGTCAGGTAGAATGCGGCGGCCAACGAACACGACAGCACTTCCCAGACGAGCCCCGAACGGGTACGCACCCGAAGCAGAACGGCTGCCACGGGTAGGACGAGAGAGACCAATGCAGCGGCAAGGAAGGCGAACGGAAGACTCATCGTGGCTTCGCTCCTTTGCTGCGCTCTGATCCGACCGGGCGCGTCTTTCGGGATCGAACGGTGTAACTCCGCCTTTTCCGGAACCTCACTGGACCATGCCCCAGCCGCAAGCTTTTAAGGGCGAGCCGAAGTTCGCCCGGGTTTTCTGTTTGGTGATCGGCCTGTCTTCAGGGCGAGCCGTGGAAGCCAGGTCGGTCGAATTCCGCCATCCCTGGCTATCTCGCCTCTCGAGCGCCCGTCCCGCAACTCCGTTGACCGTCATGCCCTGGCGCTTTCGAAGGCCAGCGGGCATTACATTCGGCGGACGGGGCAGGTTCCGCGCCCGCCGGCCGGGGTCTTGGAGAGCCCAGGCGGCGCACCAAGCACTGCTTAATTAGACCACGGAAGACCGCCATGAGTCAAGAAAACCACCTCGAATTCGGGGAGGGACACGGGTGTAACATGTTGTCCTGCTTGTATAAGTGGCTCACGTGAGCCATCGCTTCGCACGTGGTGGGTGGGGCCGGAGGGGTTCGTCGTCGCTACCCGCCGTCTCCGCTCGCGCGCCCGGTGGCCGAAAGACCGGCGAAGCCGTCCGCATGGCTGATGCCGGCCGCAACGCAAATGCCAGCCACTTGACCAGGCGCGACAGGCGGTTCAGGATCGCGCCGCGGTCGCTCGGACACGCGGATGCCGCGGGAAGGAGCGGCCGGGAAGCGAGTTACATCCGTCAACCGCCCCCGGAATCCGGCAGGTTTGGCGGTCGCTGCGGGATGTTCGTTGCGCTGGGCGCCCCCCTGAAGTCCGGCGCCCGCACCGGAGTGCCCCATGGATGAGCTGATCTCGATCGTGATCCCCGTCTTCAACGAGGAACTCGTCCTGGACGAACTCCATGGGCGGTTGACCCGTTTGATGGACGGGCATGGGCTCAACTGCGAAGTGATCCTGGTGAACGACGGAAGCCGGGATGGGACTTTGGGGAAGATCAAGCGCATCTGTTCCGCGGACCGGCGCTTCAAGCTCCTGGGCTTCTCGCGGAACTTCGGACATCAGATGGCCATCACCGCGGGGATCGATCGGGCACGAGGGGCGGCGATCGTGATCATGGATGCGGATCTCCAAGACCCGCCCGAGGTCATCGTCGAGATGATCGAAAAGTGGCGCGCGGGCTATCAGGTGGTCTACGGCGTGCGAAGCCTGCGTCGGGGCGAATCGCGTTTCAAACTGGCCACCGCGAGTCTGTTCTACCGGGTGCTGCGCAGACTCACCGAAGTGGAGATTCCCGCCGACGCGGGGGACTTCCGGCTGCTGGATCGCAGGGTTGCCGACACCCTCGTCGGCATGCGCGAACGGGCGCGATTCATGCGCGGGATGGTGAGCTGGGTGGGATTCAGACAAACGGGTCTGGAGTACGTGCGCGAGGAACGGTTCGCCGGCGAGACGAAGTATCCGTTGGCCAAGATGGTCCGTTTCGCGATCGACGGGATCCTGGGATTCTCGCGGCTGCCCCTGAAGGCTGCATCGGTATTCGGCCTGATCTGCTCAGGGGTGAGCGTTCTATACATTCTGTACGCGCTGGGAGTCAAGTACGTCGATCCGTCGCGGGGTGTGCCGGGATGGGCCTCCCTGTTCGTGGCCGTGCTGTTCGTGAGCGGGGTGCAGCTGATCTGCCTGGGGATCATCGGCGAGTATCTGGGCCGGATCTACGATGAGATCAAGGGGCGGCCGCTCTACGTGTGCGCGGAGGAGATGAATTTCGATGAATGACCCCGCCGCCGTCGGTCCCCTTCGCCCGGCGGCGCGAGCACGAAGCGTCCCGGGGCAAGCGGGGCGCAGGTTCTTCCGGATCTGCCGGCCGGCCCGGCCCGAGGTCTGGCTTGTGGCGGGCGCGTTCCTGCTGTCGCTGCTGCTCAAGGCTTCGATGCTTGGCGCGGGCGCGCCCCAGGTGGAGATCGATGACTTCGTCCTCTACGAGGGGGGCTTTGTCGCCTGGTTCGGCCATGCTCCGCAGCAGCACGGGTATCTCGAGGTCTGGCTGGTCGGATTGACCTCCCTGGCGACCTATTGCGCGCGGATGATCGGCGCAGGGCAGATGGGTGAGTTGACCGACGTCAATCTGGTCGCCAACGCCTATCGCGACTTTATCCAATCTCCCGCCGGCTACTACCATACCCATCGTGCGGTGATCCTGCTGCTCGACCTGCTCACGGCCGGGGTCGTTTTTCTGCTCGCTCGCCGTGTGTTGGGCAGGACGCGCGGGCGGCTTGGCCCCGCCCTCGTGGCGGTGATGTACCTCTTTTCCTACAACACCTTCTGGTGCCTGCTCCGTGCCCGGCCCGATCCGCTGGTGAGTTTGGCCGCGGCGGGCGGGGTCTTGCTCTACCTGAAATCCGAGGCGCGCTTCGATGGGCCTTCCTTCTGGCTGGCGGGCGTGTGCCTGGGGCTGGCGGCCGGGCTCAAGCTGCACGGTGCATGCTTCACCCTCTTCATCGCCCTGGACATCGTGCGGCGAAGGGGTTGGCGGGAAGGGTTGGGTGGAGCGGCGCTGCTGTCGGCGATCGCGCTGAGCTTCTTTTTCGTGGGAGACGGGGTCCTGCTCTTCGATCCGATTCTCTACGTCAAGGGCCGCCTGCTGACCTATTACGCCGATCTTTCGCCGCACATTCCGTGGGGGCGACATTTGGTGGTGATGCTGCGCGGCAGCGGGTGGATCGTCCTGCCGTTCATGATCGCGGGCACGGTCATGGTCTACCGGCGCTGGCGGCGTGAAGCCAAGGACGGGCAGGAGGACTTGCGCAGCGTGGCCCTGATCGGCGTGGCCTGGCTGCTGCTTTGCGCGGCGGTCCGCCCGCTGCGGGCCTATTGGATGCTGCCGGTGCTGCCGCTGATCTACATCGTCGCCGTCCACGGTCTGAGCCGTCTGCGGCCCGTTGTGAGAGGGACGGCGCTGGCGGCGATCGCCCTCATTTTCGGCGCCCAGTCCATGGCCGAGGTGCGGCTGGCGCACACGGCCGATCTGGACGAGCTGCGGCAGTGGATCGTGAACAACATTCCCCGCGAATCGTCCTTCTACATCCTCGGCGATTCCGTGGCGCGCCTGCCGCAGAACACCGAGGCCATGCACGCCCTGCGAGCGGTCTACGAAGAGGTCGGCGAGCGGGACCGCGAAGCGGGGATGTCCTTCACCGAGAGACATGCCAAGCACTGGGAGGAGTCGACCCACCTGCGGCTGTTCGATATGCTGGATTATCGCAGCCCGGGCTACTACTACTTCTTCTATGACCAGTTGCCCTTCGATCGCTTTCCGCAAGCGGCGCCCCTCGATTCTTTCGAGTTCATCGTGGTCCAGGAGCGCTACGCCCGGGCGGCGGATCCGCAAGTGCGGGAATTGCTGGCCGGCCGCTATGTGAAGGTCGCCGAGGCGCGCAGTGAAGGCATGCAGGGCCGCGGCCTGCTGCATGAGGTTTACCGGAGAGGGGACGGGGTGGCGCGTTGAAAGCACCCGGCGGGACGATCCTCCATCTGGTGGACAGCGGCGGCGTGTACGGCGCCGAGCAGGTGATCCTGAACCTGGCCTCCGAGACGGCACGGTCCGCAAGGTTCGAACCCTTGATCGGCTGCATCGTCCGCCGCGCAGGCGAGCCCAACGCCCTTCTCGCAGCCGCCCTCGCGCGCGGGCTGCCCGCGGTCAGGATCCCGATCCGGAATGCGCGGCTGCCGCTCGATGCGCTGGCCGCGGGACGGCGCATGCGCGGGCGCGGCGTGTTCCTGACGCATTCGCATGGATACAAGCCCAGCGTGATCGCGGGCATTCTGCGCGCCGCCTGCGGCATCGAGATCCTGGCGACCTGCCATCTCTGGTATCCAGGCGCGCATCCCCCACTCAAGTACCGGATCATGACGCGGCTCGAGCGCCGGGTCTATCGCCGCGCGCGGGCGGTGGTCGCCGTCTCGGAGCCGATCCGCGAGCGACTGATCGGGTGGGGTGTGCCGGCCGACCGGGTGCATGTCATCGCCAACGGCATCGCCGTGGAACAGTTCGCAGCGAGAGATCCGGCGTCGATCGAGCGGCTGCGCCGCGCGCTTGGTTTGGAGACAGGCACCAAGCTGATCCTGACCGTCGGCCGGCTCGAAGAGCAGAAGAACCAGCCCTTCATGATCGAAGCCCTCGGCCGGGTGCGGCGGCAGGGAATCGACGCCCGCCTGGCGATCGTCGGCGAGGGTCCCGGGCGCGCCGCACTGGAGGCGTGCATCGCGCGGGAAGGACTGGGTGGTGCGGTGTGGTTGCCGGGCTATCGCGACGACGTGGCCGAGCTGATGCAGGCCGCCGACATCTTCGCGCTCGTCTCGCGCGACGAAGGCCTGCCGATCTGCCTTCTCGAAGCGATGGCCTCGCGGCTGCCGGCCGTCGCCAGCCCGGTCGGGAACGTGCCCGCGCTGATTTCATCCGGCAGCGAAGGTCTGCTCGTGGGCCCCGACGACCTCGACGCCTGTGTCGCGGCCTTCGTCCACATGCTTACCGACGCCGAGTTCGCCCGCTCCTGCGCGGCCCGCGCCTTCGCCAAGGTCCAGGCCCATTACTCGAGCGCCGCCATGTACGGGGAATACGAACGCCTCTACGCGCTCTGCGACCGATCCGTGTCCGTCCGCTGACCTCTCCCGGGCCCGGCCGCCTGAAGCTCTACAACGAAATCAGATTCTCCGCGAAGCGCTTGGCGTAGTCGTCCCGCGGGAAGATCGAATGCAGCACCCGCGCCGCCATCTGCGCCGCCTCATCCGCCGGCAGGCAATAGCGCATGGTCATGAACCTCTGCCGGTAGGCCGCCGCTGCATCGCCGACCTTCCGGTCGCGGATCACGCAGTCGGCGAAGAGCTGCGCCAGGGGGCCGAAGTCCTGTTCCTGCATTCCAAAGCGCGTCATTTCGGAAACGCCCGTGCGCAGTCCGCTCGACAGGAGGAACGTCTCGTCGTCGGGAAGCGCCTGGTAGTTGCAGACGATGTTGTTCTCCTCCAGGCGCCGCGCGATCTCCTCCGCCGGGCCATACTGCGAGACGCGCACCAGCGCCTGGTGGGTTTCGGTGTAGCCATCGGCCGGGTCGCCTTGCACATCGAGGCCCGCCTGTGCGAGCGCTCGCGCCCAGGCCTTGGCATTGCGCCGCACCTGGTCCTGGTACTCCGACTTGAAGGCGTTCATCTCGTGGGTCGCCATGAGCAGGGCGAGCAGCGTGCCGAGATGGTGGTTGCTGGTCGAGCCGGGAAACGCGCGGCTCTTGATCTGCAGCCAGAGCTTCGCTAGCGGGTGCTTCTCGTCGAGCGTGCCGACGATCACGCCGCGCTGGGGGCCGAAGAAGGTCTTGTGGGTGCTGCCGGTGACCAGATCAGCGCCCTCGGTCAGGGGTTCCTGGAAGGCGCCGTACAGTCCCAGCACATGGGCCATGTCATACATGATGACCGGGCGCGGATCCCAGTCCTTCACGATGGCGTGAGTGAAGGCGACCGGCTCGGGATAGATGAACATGCTCTTGCCGAAGACGATCAGCTCCGGACGAACCTCGGGCAGCAGATTGCCGAGCGCCTCGGTGTCGATCCGATAGGGATTGTCCTTGCGAATCGGGAAGTTGACGACCCGTTCCTTGCGGTCAGCACCGAAGTCGACGTAGTTGAAGAGCGCGCCCATCGGCTGTGACGAGAGGTGGCCCCCCTTGGTGAGATCGTTGTTCATGACGGCCCGGATGCGGCGCCAGGGTTCATGCTCCTGCCGGCCGCGGTTCACGAAAGCCGTCACCGCTTTGAAGACGATTTCGTTCGCCATCTGGCCGCTGATCGGGCGGAGTTCCGCGCGCGGGCAGTTGAAGTACTCGCCCAGCGCCCGGCGGCATTCCTCCTCGACCTCCCGGATGAAGTCGATGCCCTGATAGAAGTAGATCTCCTTGCCCTTCATCGTGCGATGCTCGGCGTAGCGGCCGGAGGGGTCGGAGATCTCCATCATCTTGACGAGCAGGCTGGGGGTGTTTTCGGATGGAATCAGATTGAAGCACCGGCGCTGGCGCCA
>JAZDGX010000165.1:0-2119 GCA_043806645.1 Candidatus Eiseniibacteriota bacterium
GATGATCTTCATTCTGGAAGCGTGGAAGTGATAGTGCGTGCTTTCTTGGTCGCAGGTGGAGAATTCTCCCTCGCGCACGAAGAGCGCCTCCGAATCGGCCCGCTTGATGCGTTCCCCCCGGTAGTGCCCGGTGTCCAACTCGCTGCGGCCCTGAAAGATCAAACCCTGGCCCCGATCGATCCGGTAGGTCATCTCGGTTCCGGCGACTTCGCTGTCGCGGTCGCTAAGGACGGGTTCGCCCTGCGCCACGACCAGATCGCGAGCGACGTAGAAGGCGATCTGCTCCGAGCGCAGGCCCATGGTCTGGTAGTGGACCGCGCCTTGACCTTCGATGGTCATCACCTCGGCCGCCACGTCGAAATCGATGCGGTCCCCTTCGTAGCGGACTTCTTCGCGCAGATCGAAGGGCAGGCGCGCGAGCAGCGCTGCATCGGGCTTCAGCAGCCCCTGGCACGCACCCTCACGGATTCTCCCGAGAACGAAAGGCGCGTACTCCCCCTCCACCGGCGCCACGAAGGCCCCCAGCAGATCCTCTGCCGGGCCTCCCGGCCGCGCCCGCGCGGAATCGCCCGCCGCAAGCCCGCCCTCTCGCCCCGGATCGGAGCTCTCGCCGCCTGTGTCCCCCATCCCCTCGGCGGCGGGGCGTTCCCCGCCGTCCGCGCCGCCCTTGTAGGGAGCAATGTAGGTGCCGTCCGCCTGCCCTTCGAACTGGATGCGCTCGACACCTTCGTCGCCCATGGCGAGCCGCAGCCGCGCGGCTTGGGTCCAATTGAGCCCCGTACCCTCCGCGCGGGCCTCGGGGGCCGGCAGAAACAGCGCCTCGGCCTTGCCTTCGAGAAGCACACTCCTCACCCGGCCGCCTTCCAAATACGCCGTCAGGGTGTCGCCCACCGCGAAGTAGCGCTCGGCTGGACGTTGCGCCGGGCGGTATTCGCTGCGCGCCCGCCCCCAGACGATCATGCGATCCGCTCGCGCGCCCTGCAATTGAACCGCCATGCTGTCGCCGGCGATCACGCCTTCCTCGTCCCAGAGGTAGGGTCGGCCGATGAGCGCGATGCGGTCGCTCGCCATCAGGAACAACGCCCGCTCGCAAGCCGCTTCGGCCCCCTCGTAGACGACCTCGACCGCGCCGCGCGCCTCCCCCTCGCGCCGCTGCGTGGCCATCTCGAGAGTGTCGGCCGTGACGACCACCGGCGCCGCGCCGCCCCCGAAGTGGCGCTCCAGTCTCGGGCGCTCCCCTTCGGCGCCGACGATGGTCATCCTCCCCGCCCGCCGGTCATGGAAGAGCAGCCTGCCGTGGATGTCCACGCTGTCGGCCGCGGCCTGAATGAGAACGGGTTCGCCGGCCCGGCCGGTCGAGTCGGCAAGATCGTAGTGGAGCCAAGAGCAGCTCAGGGTGCGGTCTTCTTCATGCATGCGGATCGATCCGCTCAAGGTGAGGGTGCGCTGCTGTCGGTCGTAGCGCAGCCGGTCCGCTTCGAAACGCCCCTCGGGCCCCTCGCCTCTCACGTTCTCTTCCAGCTCGAGCTGCTGGCGGCCGCGATGGTAGAAGCCCCGGTCCGCCCAGAGCGTGCGCGTCGAATCCCGAATGGTCACCGCGCCGCGCAACTCGACGATCTCGCTCTCCGGAAGCCACAGCCCTTGCTCGGCGCGGATGTGGAGCGAGCCGTGCTGGACCTCGACCTGATCGATCGTAACCGGTCCGTCCAGACTGCCCGAGAGATGACCTCCCGTCAGACGCCAGATGCCTTCGGCCGTCCTTCCCGAGAAGAGCACCCCCCCTTCGCCCGTCTCTCCCTCCTGGGCGCGGGCGGGGAAGAGCAGGCCGCCGCCGATGCCCGTCACGACCGCCAGCTCGACCGCCAGCACGATCGCCCGCGCCGCGGAGCGCGGCCGGCAAGCCCCCGTGGATTGACGGGATCGCGCCGCGGGCTTCCTGGTGCGGCAGAGCGTCACGCGCGATCCCCCGACGCCGCGGATAGGGAGTCGTACGCATAGAGAGCGGCGCCGATCAGGCCGGCGCGCACCCCCAGCGCGGCGGGAACCACCTCGGCCACGCGCGCGGGCCCGATCATGGCCCGCGCGGCCAGGATCCGGCGGGCCGGTTCCAGAACCAGTC
>JAZDGX010000166.1:0-2409 GCA_043806645.1 Candidatus Eiseniibacteriota bacterium
GGAATCCGCCCCCTGTTCCAACGTCGATCCATCTCGACCCTGCTTGCGGCTGCTCGACGAGCAGGGCGCCCAAGCTGGCCGCCACGTGTTTGGCCGGCAACTGAGCCCTGTCTCCCCTGGACACCAGATCGACCGCGGCCGCGGAGGCGTAGATCTCACGGCAGAATTCCAGGAGCTTTCCGGCTGCCTCGGGAGCGATCGAGACATCGCGTGCGACCGCGAGCCCGAT
Source organism: Candidatus Eiseniibacteriota bacterium (assembly GCA_043806645.1). Lineage (GTDB taxonomy): Bacteria > Eisenbacteria > RBG-16-71-46 > CAIMUX01 > WJJG01 > JAZDGX01. The sequence continues at coordinate 230 of JAZDGX010000166.1, forward strand.
GAGCTCCCGGATTTCCCGATCCCATCGCTCCAGGAGCTCGGGCAATCGCTCCTCGCCTTGGCTTTCGTGGGATGGATCCTCCCCCGCGAAAGCCCGCCGGCTCGCGCCGGCCCGCCGCCCCATCGGCGCCGATCGCCGCACTCGCTTGCGAGGCACCCCGGCGTTCATCGATCGCACCGTGCGCGCATCTACAATCCACCCAAATGGTTACGCTCGTCGTACCCGCCCCCGCTCCCGTCCGCGGGTCGCCCCCCGCTGGCCTTCCTGCCGCCCGCAGCGTGGATCTTCACCAGAAGCAGGGAGATGTCGCAGGGCGTGACCCCCGGAATGCGTGATGCCTGTCCCATCGTTCGCGGCCTGTGGCCTTCGAGTCTCTCGCGCGCCTCTCTTGAAAGTGCGGCAGGAGGATCGTCGAGCAGATCCTCCGGAATCAGCAGTTCCTCGATCGACTGTCGCCGGCTGATTTCCTTCATCAACCTTGCGATGTACCCTTCGTATTTGATGTCGGCCTCCAGGCTGGCGTGGTCCTCCTGCGGGATCTCGCAGTGAAACCCGAAGTCGCGCAGCGCGGCCAGCGAAAAACCCGGTCTCTTAAGGACTTCCGCGAGGCTCTTGCCGATGTCTCCCTCCGGAATCGTCTCGCTTCCAGAGCGCGTCATGCGCAGAGCCCCGAGGCGCGCACGTTCACGCGCGATACCGTCCCAGCGATGAGCGACCTTCTCCCAATCTTCACCTGCTAGCAATCCGCGTTCCCATCCGATCCGACTCAATCGTCGGTCGGCATTGTCCTGGCGCAGCAGGAGGCGATATTCGGATTGAGACGTGAACATGCGGTAGGGCTCGCTTGGAACCTTGGTGATCAGGTCGTCGACCAGCACGCCGATGTACGCATCGTCCCGCCTCAGGACGAACGGCGGCCGGCCCTCGATCTCTGCACACACGTTCAAGCCCGCCACGATGCCTTGCGCCGCCGCTTCCTCATAGCCTGATGTCCCGTTGATCTGTCCGGCTGTGTACAGACCTTCAATCCCTCGGACTTTCAAGGTCGAATCGATCTGCGACGTGTTGAGGAAGTCGTACTCCACTGCATAGCCGGGATGAACGATCTCCGCCCGCTCCAGGCCGCGGATCGTCCTCACGTAGGCCGCCTGCACATCCGGCGGCAGCGAAGTGGAAATTCCGTTGGGATAGATCTCCCCTTCGCCGAGCCCTTCCGGCTCGAGGAACACGTGATGGCTATCGCGCTCCGGAAAGCGGACGACCTTGTCCTCGATCGAAGGGCAGTAGCGAGGGCCGATGCCTTCAATGATGCCGCCATACAGAGGGGAGCGGTCGAGTGCGCGGCGGATTACCTCATGGGTGGCGCGATTCGTTCGGGTCAGATGGCATTGCGCCCGGTTCGCGATCTCGACATTCTCGAAGAACGAGAAGCGCTGCGGGGGCTCGTCACCGGGTTGCGCCTCCAGGTGCGAGAAATCAATCGAGTCGCGCCGCAGACGTGGCGGCGTTCCCGTCTTCAGTCGTCCAAGCTTCAGGCCTAGATCTTGGAGACATGCGGAAAGCGCGAGCGACGGCGGTTCACCCCGCCGTCCTCCAGGCCGGGGGTCCATGCCAGTGAACAGCCTGGCCCGCAAGAAAGTGCCGGTCGTCAGAACGACGAACCGGGCCGCTAGCTCGACCGGCGTCCGTGCCTTGGCCGCGCGGGGTCCGACGGCGCAGGGGAATTCGGGTCCCCGAGAATGCGCGCCACCGGCCTCGACGAGCGACCAATCCGGAGACGCAATCCTCACGCCCGCAACGCGCCGGCGGCTGCCGGGCGCCGTTTCATACAGTATCTCCGTGACTTCCCCTTCGATCAGGCGGACTTTGGGCAGCGCGTTCAAGATCCGGGCTGCCTCTGCGGAGTATCCGGGTTTGTCGGCCTGGGCCCGGGGCGCTTGGACGGCCGGGCCCTTGCGCCGGTTCAACATCCGAAAATGGATCCCGGTGCGGTCGATCAGCCGGCCCATCAATCCGCCCAACGCATCGATCTCGCGCGCAAGCTGCCCCTTCGCCAACCCGCCGATGGCCGGATTGCACGACATGCGGGCGAGGCCGCCGGCGTCGAAGGTGACCAGGGCAACGGTATGGCCCAGCTTCCCAAGCGCCCAGGCCGCTTCCACCCCGGCGTGGCCGCCCCC
>JAZDGX010000167.1:0-19488 GCA_043806645.1 Candidatus Eiseniibacteriota bacterium
AGATCTCTTCAAGGTTCTTCCGGTCCTGACGGAGGAATTGAAGAAGGCGAAGCAATAGTGGCAACGCGATCGCTGCGCGAGCCTCATTCCGAAGCGGGCCCTGGCCGCGTCTGGAAGGAGTGAACGTTGGAGAAGAAGCAAAGCGTCAAGGAGAAGAAGAGCCGGGCGCATCCCGAAGCGAAGCCCACCGCTCCTGCCACAGACGAGACGGAGGATGCCGTGCATGAAGTAGAGGCCGCCCCTGTCGAAGGCGCGGCTGCGGAGTCGGTCGGCGAGAACCCGCCGGCCGAGCGACCGCAGTTGATCTTCCCCTTGTCCTATCCCGTGCCGCTGGTCCGGCTGCGCGAGGCCCTGCCGTTTCTGAACGAGCATGGACTGTGCGCGGAAGTCGACCTGGCCGATACGACCTACAATGGCGAGGTCTCGATCCGGGACCTGGAGCGGCTGGCGATCGAACTGCGCCGCAATCGGGTCAAGGTCATCGCCCACCTGCCCCATCATGACCTCAAGCTGGCAAGTCACGACAAGATGGTCCTCCAGCACAGCATGGAGGCGATCCAGGAAGGCCTGGAGATCGGCAAGATCCTCGGAGCGCGCGTGGCGATCTTCCACAGCGGATTCAGCAATCATGTCCGACCCGACGCGATCGACTGGTGGGTGGAACAAAGCATCGCCAGCCTGCGCGAACTGGTCGCGCGCGCGCAGGAGGAGGAAGTGATCGTGGCGCTACGCAACACCTGGGAATCGGACGAGCAGGTGTTGGCGCGCCTGTTCGAGGCGATCGATTCGCCCTGGTTCCGCTTCTGCTGCGATGTCGGCCATGCCGCCTGCTTCTCGCAGTTCGCTCCCGAGGAGTGGATCGTCCAGTTCCGCGAGCGCATCGTGAATCTGCATTTCCACGACAACGACGGCATGCAGGACCTGCATCTGGCCTGCGGCGCGGGCGTCGTCGGTTTCGATGTGATGTACGAGACGATTCGGGAGGAGCTGAGCGAGCCGGTCAATATCACCCTGCACGTGAACCCCGAAGATCTGGAGACCTCCATCCAACATCTCGAGGAGTGCGGGTTCAAGTTCGAGCGCACGCGGTCCTGAAGGCCCGCGCTGCAGGGCGGGCCGCACCCCGCCCTCCCGGCGGCCGCCCGGGGCGCAGGCCGCATCAGCGGGCCGGCGGTCCCGGAGCGTCTCCCTCCCGCGCGGGCGGGTAGACCAGGGCGCAGAAGCTGACCAGACTGCCGTTGGCCCCGTCGACGCTCTGATCGTAGGCCGCGATCCGCCCGGGACGCTGCCCGAGCAGCGTCGCCAGGGAGTAGAGTCCCGCCAGGCCGCAGATTCGCCGCGCATCGCCATCCGCGGCCACCTCGGCGACGAACCCCGCGCGGTCCCCGCGCGTGAGCTTCTCCAGCAGTCCCCGGTCGCGTTGATGGGTCTCCAGGAGCAGATCCGCAGAAAGCGCTTCGCGATCGCCGAAGCGCGGACCCACGTGGGCCAGATCGACTCCGGCAAGAAGCAGCCAGCGGTGCCCGCTCTCCTCCAGCACAGCTTTCAGCGCATCCAGGAACCGGTCGATTTGCGCGCGCCGGCCGCCGGCCTCCTCGGGGGCGGTCAGATCCTCCCAGGAGAATGCGCACAAGATGGGAAGCAGGGCGGGGCCCTCTGCTCCGATCGCCGGGCGTCCGCAACCCAGGGCGTGTTGCAGGAAGAGGATCTGGAACTCGATCGAGTGCTCCCAACGATGCACATCTTCCTCGGCCGTCGGGTCCCAGTCGAGGCGGCCGGCCAGCGCGTCGATCCGCTCGCCCGCCGTGCGCAACCGGCCGAGGGGGCTCGTGTAGTTCTTGCGCGTCACGACAAAGGGATTGCGGGCGCCCGCATGGGAAATGCCGAGCGCGACCACGCCCGCGACCTGGGCGCCCCAGAGATGCGCATAGGCCGAGGCATAGACCCTGCCGCCGCGGGCCGGATCGATGTGCGGCGCCGCCAGCCCGGCGGGCGCGCCCGCAACGGCCGCCTCGGGCAGGCCGGGGCCTTCAGGCAGGCGGTAGTAGGATGATAGCTCTTCAGCGAGGAGGGCCGGCTGGTGCGGATAGGCCTGACCGGCGAATCGCGCCGGCCGGTCGGACCAAGCCGCGTACTCGCGCGCGAGCCGCTCGCGATGGATTTGAAAGCCCGGGCTGTCGAGGAGATGATTCTCTTCCAGCTTCTGCGCGAAACCCTCGATCTGAGCGCGCGGAATGATCTGGCCGGTCGCGCGGGCCGCCGCCATCTGGATATCCCGCAGGGTGTGGCTGCCGTCGAAGAAGCGCAACAGTTCCAGGGAGGCGGGGGAGATCAGAAGCGGTTCGGGTGCGATCCCGCTCGGATCGCGCAGCAGGAGCAGCCGCTGCCCGCGAGGGGCGACGGGGATGATCTCGAGGGCCCTCAGCGGCGGCAAGATCGTTTCCGGAGGGTACTCGCTCGCCATCGAATGAAGCTCCTTTTCGGCTGAGCCGTCGGGATCAAGACGGTATCATCCGGCCCGACACGCTGTCCATGAGCCGAATCGGGGAGGTGAGCGGTATGGGGCATTCTTCGGCGCGCGCGCACCGGCGTCGCTTTCGCGTCTCCCGGCGCGCGCTCCTGATCGGCCTCTTCTTGCTGCTGCTCCTGCTGGTTCTCAACGCGAGCGCGTTTCTCACCTACATCCAGGTTCACGGAACGATCGACGAGGAGTTGGGCGGACGGTTGCTGGGAATCGCCTCGGCCACGGCCGCCGGGATTTCCCCTGCCGACATGCGTGCGTTGAAGCAGGATCCGGCGGGCGAGACAGCCGGGCGCTTGCGCGCCTTTCTCGCCCGGGTGCGCCTGGAGACGGAGGTCGGCGAGCTGTATCTTTTCGATGAGTCCCGTCTCCATTTGCTCGACGTCGACGCGCAGATCGCGCCCGGGACGGAGAATCCCTCCGTGGAACTCCATTACGCGGCCGCCACCGCGGCGCTGGCCGGCGTGCCGGCCGCGAGCGAGCTGTACGAAGTCGGCGGCGTCTACCTGAAGACGGGTTTCGCGCCCGTGCTCGACGAGGCGGGCGGTGTCCTCGGCGCCCTGGCCGCCGAGGGCGGAGCGAGTTTCTTTCAGGGGCTCTGGCGGCTGAGGCGGCAGGTGCTGATCACGGGGGCCGCGGGGATGATCGCGGTGCTGGCGCTCGCGGTCTTCTTCACGCGCCTCCTGCGGGCGCAAGCGGTTGCGGAACGCACGCTGCGCGAAACCTCGGCGCTGGCCGCCGCCGGCGAGCTGGCGGCGCTGCTGGCCCACGAAATCCGCAACCCGCTCGCCGTCGTCTCCTCGCGCGCCGAGCGGGTGCGCGCGAAGATCGAGAAAGGCAGCCCGCCCGAGGAAATCCTCTCCTGGTTCGAGGCGATTCCGAGCGAAGTGGCAAGGCTCGACCGCATTCTCACCCAGTACCTCTCCTATGCCCGTCCGGCCGATCTCGACGAAGAGGCGGCCGCACCGGGTGCGACGATCGATGCGGTCGTGGGGCTGCTCGAGAACGATCTCGGACGCAAGGGCATCCGGCTCGTGCGCGAGACCGGCGGCCTCGATGCGATCCGCGTGCGCATGGCGCCCGCCGCCCTGCATCAGGTGCTGCTCAATCTCCTGTTGAATGCGCGCGATGCCATGCCGGGAGGGGGCGTACTGACGCTGACCGCACGACGCAGCCGCAAGTCGCTGCTGTTGGGGGTGGCCGATACGGGGGTGGGCATGAGCGCCGATCAGAGGCGCCGGGTTTTCGATGCTTTCTATACCACCAAACCCCACGGTTCGGGGCTGGGACTCGCGGTGGTGCGTTCGATGCTGGATCTCTACGGCGCACGTGTGGAAGTGAGCAGCGCGCCGGGAGCCGGATCGGCCTTCGTGCTCGATCTGCCCCTGGCCGCCGAGGAGGGCCCGCCGCCTGCGGGCCGCGAGGCGCATCCCCCATCCAAGGAGGTCGCCGATGGGTGAGACATCCCTTCCGAGAGACGGCGCCGGCAGCGCCGTGCCGAGGGCGGGGCCGCGGGCGATGGACCGCGCAGGCTTCCGGATCCTCGTGGTGGACGACGAGATTGAACTCCGGCGCAACCTGCTGGACCTGTTCGCGGAAGAAGGGTATCGAGCCGGCGAGGCGGGCTCGGGGGAAGAGGCGCTTTCCGCGCTCGAGCGGGAACCGTTCGATCTGGTGATCTCGGATCTGCGCATGCCCCCTCCCGACGGACTGGCCCTGCTCGCGCAGGTGCGGCGGCGCTGGCCCGAGACGGCCTTCATCCTGCTCACGGCCTTCGCGACGCTGGAAAGCGCCCGCGCGGCTCTGCGCGAGGGGGCGCTGGACTATGTTCAGAAGCCCTACAAGGAATTCGAAATGCGTCTGCGCGTCGCGCGCGCCTTCGAAGAGCGATGCCTGCGGCGCGAACAGGCGCGGCTTAGCGAGCGTGTGGCGGCGCTCGAGGTAAACGCGAGCTTCGCGCAGCTCATCGCGCGCAGCCCCGCGATGCGCGATGTCTTCGCGCTGGCCCACAAGGTCGCCGCCACCGATGCGACCGTGCTGCTGCGCGGCGAAAGCGGCACCGGCAAGACGGTTCTGGCGCAGGCGATTCACCTCGCCAGCCCGCGCCGCGACTCTCCGTTCGTCAAGATCAACTGCGGCGCGCTGCCCGACACGCTGCTCGAGAGCGAGCTCTTCGGCCACGAAAGGGGAGCCTTCACCGGCGCCGTCCGCCGCAAGGAGGGCCTCTGCTCGACGGCCGAGGGGGGAACACTGTTTCTCGATGAGATCGGAGATGTTTCCCCGGCGATTCAGCTGAAGCTGCTGCAGGTCCTTGAGGAAAAGACCTTCCTGCCGCTGGGGGGCGTGCGATCGGTGCATGTCGACGTCCGTCTGATCGCGGCGACCCACCGGGCACTGGAGGAAGCCATCGCGCAGGGTAGGTTCCGGGAAGATCTCTTCTACCGGATCAACGTCTTCCCGATCCACATTCCTCCCTTGAGGGACCGGCGGGAGGACATCGTGCCGCTGGTGGAACGATTCTTGAGACAGAAGGGAGTGGAACGCGACAGATTGCCCCAGGCGGTCTGGGATGCGGTCGGGCAACTGCCCCTCCCGGGAAACGTGAGAGAGCTCGAGAACCTCCTCGAGCGGGCGCTCATCCTGGGGGAGGGACCCGCGATCCGCGAGATGCCCGGCCCCTCCGTCCCGGGGAAGCAGGTCGGCAATCCTTTGGGGAGTATTGAGATACCGGATGAAGGACTCGTGCTGGAGGATCTGGAGAAGAGGCTGATCCTGAGCGCGCTGGCCAAGGCCGATGGCAACAAGAGCAAAGCAGCCGCGCTGCTGGGCCTCACGCGCAGGACGCTCTACTCACGCATGGAGAAGCACGGCATTCAGCTTTGAGGCGGTTTGTCTGTACCTGGGGGGGCAGGAGGTGTTCGCGATGGGTCAAGCGTGCGGCGCTCAGGCGGCCCGGGGATCGGCCGCCCTCCTCGCGGCCCTGCTTGTGGGCAGCGTGATCGCCGTAAGCCTGCTCTCCGGCGCGCTCTTCCCCGCGCAGGCCCAGGCGGGGCCGGGCTTGTCTCAGGTGCGTTTGGAGCTCGAGCGCACCGACGTCCTGATCGAGCGCGCCAGGGAGGAAATCGCGGAGGTCCGCAACGCCTACTCTCAGGATCGGCTGCGCAAGGCGCTCGATGTGCAGCGCCGGGCCTGGAATCAGTTCCACACCGGCACCGCGAATGGACTGCGCAACGCACAAGGCCTTACCCGCAATGCGCGCGCATTCGCGCTGCAGGCGATCGAGGCGGCGGGCATCGAAAAGCGTGCGCGGGACAAGGTCGGCACGATCATCGAGCAAGCGCAGGAGCGGGCCGCCGAGATCGCCCCCCTGGTCAACGAATCGGGCGGACCGCTGGCGCGACGCCTGATGGAACAAGGTCTGCAGCAACTGCGCCGGGCGCGCCGCGCCCTACAGGACAACGATCCGCAAGCGGCGCGACTGGCCACGCTCGCCCTGCACCTGATCGAGCGTGCCGGCCGCGCGGCGGCCGGTATCGGCGCCACCGTAGCGGCGGCAGAAGTCTCGATCGAGCGCACCGAGACGCTCCTCGCCGAGGTGGAAGCCCGCCTGGCCGAAGAGGGCCGTCCGGTCTCGCCGCAGGCGCTCTTCGATGAGGCCCAAAGGCTGCTCGAGCAGGCACACAAGGATCTGAGCGACGGGCGTCCCGGACTGGCCTTTCGTTCGAGCGCGGAGGCCAGGGAACGGGCGCTGCGAGCGCTTTCGGAATTGAAACGGGTTCCTGGCGAAGAGCAGATCCTCATCACGCTGGAGGACATCGAGGCCCTGTACGATGAACTGGCCCCCCGCATCGAAGCGAGTCGCGCATCCGACGCGATGGGGCTCTTGCGGCAGGGGCGGGAGCTGCTCGCGAAGGCGCGCTCTCTCCTGGGAGAGGGCAAGCCGGGGGAGGCCTTAATCACGCTCGTGGCGGCCGAATCGCTGCTGCGCAGGGCGGCGGAGGCGGCGGGTATCGACTAGCTGCCGTGGCGGGGGCGCAGCGTGACGGATCGCAGTCCAACTCGAAGGAGACCATTCGTTGCGCGGGCGGTCCTCTTCTGCGTCGGCTGCGGGTTCACCGCCGCTTACTCCGCGGCCGTGTCCACGCCTCCCGATTCCGCTTCCGGCATCCGGCTCGCACCCGGCGCAGCCGATCTGCGCCTCGATCCCCGGTTGGAGGTCACGAGCGGCCTTGAATTCGAGGGCGCGGACCAGTCCTTCGGATTCCAGACCTGGTTGGATCCGTCCGTCTCGGCGGAAGATGCGTCCGAGATCGGCGATCTCTCGCTGCTGCGCAATCACGACAGCGACGCGCAACTCTTCGGCCGCCTGGGAATCCGTGCCGGCCCGGTTCCGGAGAGCTCATGGAACCCTCAGCTTTCCCTCGAGGCGCGCTGGGGCGTCCACCGCCGCTCGCTCTACTCCGAGGGGGAGGCGCTTTGCGCAGCGGGGACGTTGAAGGGCCTCTCCGTCCGCAACCACCTGCAGATCGAGCACGAAGATGAAGAGGCCTTCGAGGCGGATGCGCAGCCGGGCGAGGCAAGCTCCGGACAGGAGCTGGTCCAGGCGCGCTGGAGGCGCGCCCTGGGAACCGGCTGGGATTATTCGGTGCGCGGCACGCTGGATCTGTCCTGGGCTGATGAGAAGGGCTCCGATTCCCTGGCGGCCCTTGCCAGCTACTTGATGGACTACCGCAAGGTGAGCGCCGGCATCGGTGTGGCGTCGACGGGGGTGCGGGGAGGCTCGGTCTATTTCGACTTCAGCCGCAAGAGCTCTCCCGAGTACGCGAGCACGTCCTATGACGCGGGTGTGCTGCAGGCGCTCTACGGCGGGCTGTCGGAGGCTGCCGTGTGGAGCATCGAATCACGCACCGAGCGGCGCAGCTATCCCACGGCCGGCGATTCTCTGGAGGCCTACTCCTCCGCGCTGCGCTCGTATTGGGAGTCGGAAGTTCGCGGGGCATGGCAGCGTTTCTCGGGCGGGATCGACCTCGAAGCCGCGTTGGATGTGACCGGCACCCGCTACGATCCCTTCTCCTCCGCGGATTCCGCGATCACCGCCGACGACGATCTTGGTTCGCTCAACGCGGATCGGCTGAGGCTCGAGGGCGAATTCCTGGCCGCGCGTGACCTGCTGGCCGCTCGCGACCTGCTGGTCGAGCGTGACCTGCAGGCCGCGGGTGACCTGCTGGTCGAGCGGGCGGCCCCGGAATCGGTTTCTTGGCTCGAGAGCCTGAGACTGGGGGCGGGCCTCACGGGAGAGCGGCTCTGGCTCGATGGGGATTCGGGAGATTACGCGTCGTGGGGAGGCAAAGTGGAACTCGGCGCGCGAGGGGGCCCGCCCGTGGGCGGCGGTTGGCTCGAAATCGCGGCCGAGGCGGGGCGGCGCGACTATCTCGGTGGCGAAGGTGATCTCGTTTTCGATATTGGCGGGTTCTCTTTCTCGTTCGCGCAGACCGACTACGTCTATCTCGAGCTTTCCTTGATCGGAGGCGGGCGCCTGCCCTGGGCGCTGGAATGGGAGATCTTCGGGTTTCTGCAGCAGGAGCAGCACAGCGATGGGGAAGAAGACGCGCGGCTTTCCTCGCTCAACCTCGCCCTCACGCGCAGGTGGTCCCTCGTCCGTTGACCGTCCGGATGCGGTAGCTCCATTGCCTGCATGGAGTTCCACGTCGATGTCACGTTGACAGGGGCGGAGCTGCTTTCTATACTGCGGCCGACCAGCAGCGGACCTGAGGAACCGATACGTGCCGCACGGGATCAGACAACGGCTTTTCAACAATGCCGGGACCAAGATCGTTGCGCTATGTCTGGCGATCTTCCTCTATCTCCATGTCTTCGTCAGCCAGGAGAACGAAGTGGTCATGGAGATTCCGCTCGAACTGGCCGGCGTTCCGGAAGGGCTGACCTGGTCGGGGGTGGTTCCCGAGGCTGTGCGCGTGCGCTTTCGAGGCGTCGGCCTCGACCTTCTCAAGATGCGCGCGCAGATCGACCGGGCGCGTCTGGTCGTCGAAGTGGGCGATGTTCGCGCGGGGCACTATCAGCGTCCCCTCGTTTCCGAGGATGTTCTTCTTCCGGCCGACCTGAACGTGCAGGCGGTGGAAGTGGAGCGGCCCCACGAGATCTCCCTCGAGTTCAACCGCGTACTCGTAAAGAACCTGCAGGTCGCCCCGCGCATCGCGGGGCGCGTTGCTCCCGGATATACGGTTCACGGAAGGATCGTCGTCGAGCCCGAATCGGTTCTCGTGCGGGGTCCGGCCGATGTTCTCCAGGCCTATGAGCGCATTCCCACCGAGGTCATCGATGTCGGCGGGGAGGAGGATCTCGTCACGCAGCGCGTAGCGCTTGCCGTTGGACAAGGGTGCGAGGCAGTCCCGTCCGAAGTGACGGTGAGGGTGACGATCGAGCAGGTTGTTTCGCGCACGTTCGTGGAGCTGCCCATCGAGGTGCTCCGCTCCAGGGGCGTGCAGTTGAAGCGCCTCGTTCCGGGGACGGGGAGCGTCGCGGTCAGCGGTCCGGTAAGTGTCGTGGAGTCGCTCGCGCCGCGGGACCTGCGGGTCTCGATCGAAGCGCGCGGCCTGCCCCCCGGCGGCACCTATACCCTGATGGCCAGTGTGGAGCTGCGGAGCCCCTCGGTCGCCGGGTCCTTGTCGATCGAGCCGGTGCAGCCGGAGAAATTCGAGATCGAGCTGGAGTGACGGGGATGCCCGCACCGAGTCGGGCCGCCGATGTTTCCGGCCCATCCAATGCAGGGCCACGCTCAGGAGGCGACAGACCATGGAACCCGAGATCGAGTATCCCTACTGTCCCGTCAGCCGCCAACTCTGCCGGGCCGGAAAGGTCTGGGTCGATCCTCAGGCTCGTGGGGAAGAGGCGGTCTGTGTCTTCTGGCATCGCAAGGAGCTCCGGTGCGTCCTGCGGATGATCGAATTCGACCTCTTCAACATCGCTCGCGCCTTGGATGAATTGAGAAACCGCTAGGACCCGCCGCGCGGGGCGTGGCTGCCGGCCCACCGGCGCTGGGGGAGAGCCCGGGTCCGGCGCAATCGCCGGAAGGGGGGCGGAAGGTTTAGCAGCGCTTGAGGTTGGTGTTCCGGGGCCGCTCTTTTCGTGTTGACACCCCCCGGGGGGCGTGCTAGTTAGCAATGTCTTGCAGTTCGTGAGCTTGCAGCGGAAGGGCGCATGCGGCCCGGGGGATTCGGCCGCGGGCGAATTCTGCCTTGCGGAAGTGGCCTGCCAAGGAGGAATGCATGACGAAGGCGGATCTCGTCGACGAAATCGCCGATCGCACGGGACTCACCAAGAAGGATGTCGCCGACACGGTGGATGAATTCCTGGAGGCGATCAAGCGTGCCTTGGTCTCGAACAAGCACATCGAGATCAGGGGGTTCGGGACGTTCAAGGTGCGGCAGCGGAAGGCGAGAGTCGCTCGCAATCCCAAGAATCCTGGGCAGCCCGTCCACGTTCCCGAGCGCAGGGTGCCGGTATTCAAGGTCTCGAAGCAGCTCAAGGACATGGTTGCCAGTTAGCCGCGGCGGCCCGGGGTTGGATCTCCATCCTCCCTCGCGGCGGCACGTTGCGCCCCTCGTTCCAGTCGGGGCTTCGTTCGGTCCGCTTGCCGCAGAACTGAGCCGCCGCGCCGGGGCGTGGGGAACAGTCCCGGGCGGGGGAATGGATGTTGCTCGGTACCAAGCAGAGGCTCCGCCGGGTCACGCTACCACTGGCCCGGTCTCTCGCTTCCGCCGGTGTTCATCCTGATCAAATCACGGCGGCAGGGCTCGCCCTCTCCGCTCTCGCTGCCCTCTGCCTGGCACTGGGAGAGGCGCAGCTCTCGATTCTTCCCCTTCTCTTGAGCCTGCTCTGTGATCTCCTCGACGGCGACGTGGCCCGCCTTCGGCCCCGCGTGATCTCCTCCTTCGGCGCATTTTTCGACTCGACGGCCGATCGCATCGCTGAGACCTTGGTCTTCACGGGTCTGATCCTGGGGAAAAACGCCCATGCGGGCGGACTGGGGACCCTCTGGGTGCTGCTCTGGGTCCTGGCTCTCGCCGGCGCCTACCTGGTCAGCTATACGCGAGCGAGGGCCGAGGGGCTGGGCCTGACCTGCCGGATCGGTGTCGCCGACCGTAGCGTGCGCATGGTCCTCGTCTTCCTCATGCTGCTGGCCGGATGGAAGGCGTCGGGCTACTTCCTGGCGACGCTCAGCCTGCTGAGTTGGTACACCGTGGGGCAGCGGATCCGGCACGTGCGAGGGCAGGCGCTCCGTGCGGCCGGCCCGGTGCTCGCGGCCGGGTGCTCTTCTGCGGACCAGAGTCGGGGCAACGATTCCAACGCATGCATCGTCTCCGAGAGATGAGGTCCAGCGGCTTGTCCCCGTTTATCGTCTTCGAAGGCATCGAGGGCTGCGGCAAGAGCACGCAGATCGATCTGCTGGCGACGTATCTGCGTGGACTCAAGCGCGCGTGTCTCATCACTCGCGAGCCGGGCGGGACTCCCCTGGGCGAGTCCCTGAGAGAGTTGCTTCTGCGCTGGGAAGGTACGGGGCTGGACGGCCTCGCAGAACTCTTTCTGCTCGAAGCATCGCGCAGGGTGCACGTCGAACAGTTGATCCTGCCGGCGCTGGCCGGCGGGACCGTGGTCCTGTCCGACCGTTTCTCCGATTCCTCGGTTGCCTATCAGGGTGGGGGGCGGGGCGTGGATCTCGATCTGATCCGCCGGCTCAACCACGCGGCCACGGGAGGCCTGAGGGCGGACCTGACCATTCTCCTCGATCTTCCCGCGGAGGCGGGGCTGAGGCGCGTGGAACGCCGGGACAGAGCGGAAGATCGGCTCGAGCGCGAAGTGCTCGCTTTCCACGAGCGCGTGCGCGAGGCGTACCTCGACATCGCGCGGCAAGGGGCTCCCGGCTTCCGGGTGGTCGATGCCAGCCAAAGCCGGGAGGAAATCTTCACTCAAATCCTGGGCTGCGTGGATCCGTTGCTGATCCGTGACTCGTCCGAAGGCCCTCGAACCCGTCGACCTATTTCATAACTCTCAGTGCAATAATTCATTGCAACGCTTCGCCTCTCCATTGCTTGCCTCGGCTTCGGTTTTTTGGATTCTGGTATACTTGCACTTGTGCGATATAAGCGAAACAGGTGGAAGCGCTCCAACGGCGCCGGCCCGGACCCCCTGCCGAGCGGGCCGCCCCCCCGCGCCGCCCGCTCCGCTCGCGTTTTCCGAAGGGCCCGCGGCGTTGCTTTTCTCGGCTTCCTGCTCATCGCGGGTCTCGCGCTTCCGCCCGCCGGCCTCGCCCAGCAGGCGGGCGCTCCACTTCCCGACCCGGAGACGGAATCGCTGAAATCCGCGGTCGTCAAGCTGATCGAGGTGGTGCAATGGCTGCACTACTCGTACGTGGACAGCCTCGCCCCCGAGTTCCTTCTCGAGGCGGCCGTGGAGGGCATCTGCCAGCGCCTCGATCCACAGACCGCGCTTCTTTCGGACACGGAATGGGAGCGGATGATCGAGAGCACTTCCAGTGGATATGTCGGCATCGGCGTCGGGCTCGACTTCTCGGAGGACCTCCCGCTGGTCCGCGTGGTCCAGCGCGGGTCGCCCGCCGAAGAGGCGGGAATCCTCCCCGGCGACCGGCTCGTGCGAGCGGAGGGCCAGGAGCTGCGGGGGCTGGATCAGACGCTAGTGTCGGCTCTCATCCGGGGCCCGGGCGGCTCGTCCGTCCGGTTGGAGATTGTCGGACCGGAGCGGGCCACCTCCCCCCGCCGGGTCCGCGTGGACCGCCGGAAGATCGAGGTCCCGGCCGTCGAGTCGGCCCGCATCCACTCCGGGCGCATCGGCTACGTTCGTCTCGAGCGCTTCGGAGTGGGGACCTCTGCCGAGCTGCAGGAAGTCCTCGAAGCCTGGGATGGAGAGCCCTTGGGCGGACTCGTCTTCGATCTGCGGGGCAATCCGGGTGGGTTGTTCGACGAAGCCGCCGCCGCCGCGGCGCTCTTTCTCAATCGCGGCAAGGAGATCGTGCGCACGGAGAGCCGCCTGATCGAGGAGCGCGAACGGATTTGTGCGACCCTTCCACCCCTCGTGGCCGGCCTGCCCCTGGTTGTCCTGGTCGACAGCCTGACGGCGAGTTCCGCGGAAGTTTTCGCCGGGGCGCTCCAGGGAGCGGGGATCGCCATGCTGGCAGGCGAGGCGACGTACGGCAAACGCACGATTCAGCGGTTCAAGCCTCTCGAGGGGGGAGGGGCCCTGCGACTGACGACCAGCCGCTTCGCAACCCCCGCCGATGCCAGGATCCCTCTGGACGAAACCCACCCGGTGGGCGCAGGCGGCATAGTCCGGGTCAGGTTGCAGCCCGATCTGGTGCTGTCCACGCCTCCGGCCGGCCCATGGTTGGCCGCCTGCGACAGCGCCGGGCTGATCGACCGCTTCCTCCGGCGGGAGACGTTTCCAGAACAGACCCGTGACGGCAGCTCCGGCCCCGGCCTGTCCTCTGAGTGGTCTCTCTGGTCCGGGCCCTATCCGTCCGACTGGCGGGACTTCGCGACGTCCGCGCCCGGCTTCGCGGTCTGGGTGGAGTCGCTCATCGAGACGCTGAGCGATTGGGGCATGCCCCCGAAGGGCGAACGGCTCGACGCGGAGAACGATCTACGACGGCTGTGGCTGCAGGACTGGGCAGCCGAGCGATGGGGCGATTCCTATTCCCTCGCCCTGTCGGCCGAGACCGATCCTTGGATCATCGAGGCGCTCCGGCGATGCCCGCAGACCACCGGTCCGGGAATCTCCCACTCCGCTCTCACCGCCCCTTGAACCGGGCGCGGACGCCAGGGTCTCCGTTCCACATTCAGGGCCGAGCGCGTATAATCTGCCGATTGTCCCGCGATTCCACGTCCACCGGCTTTCAGGGAGGAGCGCGTGCAGCCGAAGAGGATCCGCGATCTGCTGGAAGAGGTGGCCCGAGGGGCGTGCACCGTGGAGCAAGCCGTCGGGCGCCTGAGGAACTGGCCCATTGAGGACCTCGGTTTTGCGCAGGTCGATCATCACCGCCATCTGCGCCGTGGCGTCCCGGAGGTCATCTTCGCGGGAGGCAAGGAGCCGGCCGAGACCGAGCGGATCGCCGTCGCCTTGCTCGAGCAGGGTGCGGATCTGCTGGTGACCCGGGCCGATGAGGGCACGCTCGCCCGGTTGCAGTCGCGTTTTCCCGAAGGTCGTGCGAATCCCAGGGCCCGCACCTTCGTCATGGCTCCGGAGCGCGAGGGAGTGGGGGAGGTCGTGGTTCTCTCGGCAGGGACGAGCGACATTCCCGTTGCCGAGGAAGCGGTCGAAACGGCCCGCGCGATGGGGGCGCGGGTCAGCGCGATCTATGATGTCGGCGTCGCCGGCCTGAATCGCCTCGTTCCGCATCTGGATAGCCTGCACCGGGCCAACGCGATCGTCGCCGTCGCAGGGATGGAGGGAGCGCTGCCGAGCGTGATCGGGAGCCTCGCCTCGTGTCTTGTCATCGCGGTTCCGACGAGCGTCGGCTACGGGACCAGCCTGGGAGGCCTCACCGCGCTCTTCGGAATGCTGAACAGCTGCGCCTCGGGGCTGGTCGTGGTCAACATCGACAACGGTTTCGGGGCCGGGTTCGCCGCCGGCCTGGTCAATCGGGCCATCGAACAGGGGCGCCAGGGTGGCCCGGCGGAGGGGAAGTAGGAACATGCGCGTGGCCTATCTGGACTGCGGCGGAGGCGTAAGTGGCGACATGTTTCTGGGCGCTCTCTTGGATGCCGGATGGCCGGAAGAACGCTTGCGCCATGCGGTCGCATGGTTGAAGCCGGAGGTCGGCGAGCTGCGCGTCGAGAGCCGGATGCGACAAGGGTTCCGCGGATTGGGGCTCGTCGTCCAACCGGCAGCTGAGCACGATCACCACCACCGCGGGCTGACCGAGGTGCTCGCTCTGCTGGCGCAGTCTCCCTTGCCCCCCGCCGTGCGCGGGAAGGCCGAGGAGGTCTTTCGCCGTCTGGCCGAAGCGGAGGGACGGGCCCACGGCAGGCCGGCCGCGGAAGTCCATTTTCACGAGGTGGGCGCCGTGGACGCTCTGATCGACGTCGTCGGGACGGCGAGCGCTCTCACCGAGATGGGGATCGAGGCGCTCTACTTCTCCCCCCTTCCCCTCGGCAGCGGGCTGGTCCCGTCGGCGCACGGCGCCATCCCCCTTCCCGCCCCGGCCACGGCTCATCTCGTTCAGGGCATCCATGTTGCCTTCACCGGTCTGGACGGAGAGCGAACGACTCCCACAGGAGCGGCCCTGGTCACTGCGCTGGGCCGGTGCATGCCCCCGCCCCCCATGTTCCTCGAGAGGGTGGGGACCGGTGCGGGGAGCTACTCCTACCCCGACCGCCCGAATATCGCGCGAGTGTTCATCGGCCGGACCGCAGGGGTTCCCTCTCCGGAGGGCGTGGCCGAGGATCCCCAGATCTTCGGGGGAAGCGGGGCCGCCTTGGCCTTCTCCGACCTGCCCCTCTGGGGTTGGGGAGGGGACCGCGAGGAGCGGCGAGAAGCGTGCCCCGGGTTCTGGACGCGGACGGCGATTCTGGAGACCCAGATCGACGACGCCTCTTCCGAAGAAATCGCGTTGCTGTGTGAGGAGTTACGGAAGGCGGGCGCCCTCGAGGTCATGGCGGGGCCGGTGCAGATGAAGAAGGCGCGGATCGGTTTCCGGCTGGCCGTCGTCTGCCGCCCCGACCGTGAGGAGTCCCTGGCCGCCCATCTGCTGCTGCATTCCACGACCCTCGGCGTCCGGCGCCGGCTGGAATGGCGCCGGGAGCTCGAGCGGCGGTCCCTCGAGGTGCCGACCTGCTTCGGCTCGATTGAGGTCAAGGAGGCCCGGCGCGGAGAGCGCTGGATCGGACAGCCGGAGTACGAAGCGGTCCGCCGCGCGGCATTGGAGCACGGCGTTCCCTTTCGGGATGTGTACCGGGCGGCGCTCGCGGCGCTCGGCACCGGGCCGGGGCGCGTCGGCGGAGTGGGCGGGCCGGCCGAGGCGGACCCGGGCGCCGGGGGCTGAGAAGAGGGACCGCGGGGGCGCGGGGCGTGCCATTCGCTTGCCATTGCGCTCGTTGACACCCGGGGATGATGCTGCTATACTAGCGCTGCTTTGGAGGCTGTGCGCCTCGAAAGCGCGATGCAAAGGGCAGCAAGGTTTTGGACATCCCCCCCGGTGTTGACAAGGCAGCTTGGTGTGACAACAAGGCTCCCGAATCTTGAGATTTGGTCCTCTTGGTTGCCGGTTATCGGCAGGCCGGATGCCGCGTCGTCCACTCCAGACGGGGTCTCCGCTTGCCAGACTGTCAGTCCTGTACCCCCGCACCGTGACCAGTGTGCATGAGGTGGAGTGCTTTCAAGGGAGGAGGTGATGCCCGCATTCTGAATGCCGTTCCGGGCGGCGACGGCTCAGCCGACTACCCTCCCATCGCGGACCGCGATGGCGGATGGGTCGTCAAGGACGCGTCGGTGCGGCACATCTGCACATGAATCACGCCGAGGTGGTTCAGCAGGGGTTCTTTTGTGTCTATGGCAAACCCCAAGGACGAACGAACGAGGAGGCTAACGATGAGGAGAGGTTTTGCATTACTGGCCATCCTGTGCTTGGTGGTCGCGGGTAGTGCATTGGCTCGTCCCTCCGATCAGTATCGCGCTTCACAGTCGCTGTTGCCGGGAGAGGTCCTAAACGACCTGCCTACCTCTCCGCGCAGCACGATGCGTGCGGACACGATCTGGTTTGGAGGCTTGAACGTAGCCGAAGGGATCGCATACAACAGCCAGGATGACGGCTATGAAGCGGCCGTATGGACATGGGACAACGAGGCCGTTCTGGATACGCTCGAAGGCTGGACCTGTAAGGACGTGACCCAGGACGCGCGGACCTACTTCAACCGCGTAGTCGCGGACTCCTTCACCAGCCACTCCGACCCCTACACGCCGATGTTCCCCGCTCCGAGCACCGCCCAGATCTGGAACGGTACTCACGAAGACGAAGCCGACGCTCTCGGCTGGGATCTCGGCATGGGCTATGCCAACGAATCCTGCCAGAAGGCGACCTCGCCGCGCTTTGCGATCACTACCGGCCAGGATGTCGTGGTCAGCTTCAAGTACTTCCAGGACAGCGAAGTCGATTGGGACTACACCTACGTCTATCTCCTGACCTACGACGCCCTCGATGTCCTGAAGCAGACCCGGGAAATCGCGCGCTTGACTGGGAAGGTCGGTACCTACCTGGTTCCGGCCAACTTTGCGTCGGGCACCTTGGCCTACGGGAGCTTCAGTCCGGCTCCGGCCAAGATCGAGCTGCAGTTCAACTTCCTTGCGGACGGCGCCTGGTCCGACGAGGACGGTCTCTATTCCTGCGACTACGGTCCATTTTCGGCGGACGATGTCCACTTCGTGATCGGCCCCACGGATCACGCCTACGACTTCGAATCCGGCGAACAGGGCTGGATCTTCAACAGGTGTCCCGGCGTCGGCGCCTACATGAACGTCTGCACCGAAGCCGAGTGGACCTTCTGGACTTCGTTTGAAGCTCCGAAGGTGCGCTGCGAGTGCCACCTGGCGGACAACGCGCTCAATTGCGCGACGGACGCGTTCGAGGCGGGCGGCGACTATCCCGGCCACCTGCAAGGCCACGACGAGTACATGATCAGCTCGGTCGTCGATCGTGAGGGCTTCACGAGCGCGGCCGGCTGGTACAATGTGGTGGCTCGCATGGACGCCTTCGACTTCCTGCGGATGAACGCGGGGACATTCTATCGTCCCGGGTTCTACTATTTCCCGTTCACGACTCCCGAGAATCTGACGGAGCGCTGGAGCCCGCGTTCCGGGCAGGAAGTCTGGCGCTATACGGGTACGAGCCCGATCTGCTCGCACGACCGCCTGGTCAGCCTAACGGTGCCGCCCGACGGGACGCCGCTACCGTACTACTGGGAGCAAATGAAGCTCATCTTGGAGGTGATTACCAACTGCGACAACTTCGGCATCGAGGCGACCGACTGCAAGAAGGAGGGGATCACCAAGGGCTCGCCGGTCTATGACAACGTCCGGATCGGCATCACCGGTGGTGTGAACGCTCCGCCGATGGTGCTCGAGACGGGGCATCTCTTCCATGACGGCTTCGGCCAGCTTTCGCCCTACTACCTGGATCCCGGAGACGTCTGCAACAGCGATGTGGCCTACGACCACAGCCGCGACAACACCGACTACAACGAGTGGCTCGAGGACACTGCGGCCGTCAACGGCCCGCCGGTCACCCTGCCGGAGTACACCTACTGGATCGAGCTGTGCTTCAAGGTCGCCCAGAAGGGTCCGCGTCAGGACTGGATCCCGGGCTACACGGCGTGGAAGGCACGTCTGACGGGAGATCCCGAGGCGGACTTCGTCTGCGCCTTGATGGACACGGCCATGACGCTGGTGGCCGGGGAGTACATCCCGAAGGACGAGGGTCAGGCGCGTGTGACCTTCTTCCACGAGGACGATCCAGGCTTCGATCCCAACTTCGAAGACCGCACGTCGGAGCAGGAGATCCTGCCCGACTTGGTCTTCACTCCGGGCACGCGGATCGAGTACTACTGGCGCAGCTACTGGGCGCTGAACCCGTCGGGATACTTCGAGATCCCGATTAACGCCCCGAGTGCCGGGACCTATGAGATGGAATTCCGGCCGAAGATGGAGCTCGACACGGAGACGGGAGATGAGTACGACGTCATCTGGCCGTCCGTGCTGTACGTGGATGCCTTCAACGGCGGGGGCGAGGGCTTCCTGGTGCCGGTCTTCGATCAACTGGGCATCGCGTTCGACAAGTTCGACCGTGTGAACTTCTCGTCGAACTACGACGCCCCGATGAGACGGAGCTTGGGTCTCGCGAGATACAACCCGGGCGGCTGGGGCAACAACGGCTGCACGCTTGAGCAGCTGATGGGCTACCGGCTGATCCTGTGGAGCGCGGGTACCCTCGGCATCGGCGGTGGCGAAATCAATGACTTCACGCTGCTCGAGGATTGGTTGGCGACGACCGACTGCGGCGCGGCGGGCTTCCGGCGCGGCCTGATCTTCGACGGCGACGAGCTGGCGGAGATCATGGGCGATGAGGATAACGGCAAGGCATTGTCGTTCTTCACCAACGTGCTGGGCGGCGAGATCCTCAATCATTCCTACCGCGACCACAACAACGACGACTATGCCTGCGTCTGGTTGGAGCCAGTGGCGTCTCCCGAGTTCTCGCCCTCGACGGACATCACGATGTTCGCCAACGGCTGTCCGCTGATCCGGGACTACAACTGCCTGACGCCGCTCAGCCCGACGGTTGGTAACCTGAAGTTCGTCCCGGGCGATGGAGCGGTGGCCCCGGTGCATCCAGAGGTCGAGTACGCTCAGATCGTGCGTGAAGTGGGAGCCGGCGGTGTCGGCGGTTACAAGACCGTCGTCAACGGCTTCAGCTTCCACCAGATGCCGGAGCGGTACTACGACGGCATCGAGTGCAACGACGACTCGTTGGCCATTTCGGCGGGCTGCGGCGACCTGTTCGGTCCGGAGCTGACCTGGATGATCGACAACGGCGCCGCGCCGTTCGACAAGTGGCATGATCCCTGTCCGCGCACGGGAGTGGACGAGGGTGGCGAAACCCACCTGAGCGGGCCGGTGAACTATCTCTATCACAGCCAGCCGAACCCGTTCCGCAACTCCGCGACCATCCGGTTCAACATGGCCAGCGAAGGTCCGGTCAAGATCGCCATCTACGACGTCTCTGGTCGCTTGATCAAGACGCTCCACGATGGCAAGGCCGAGGCCGGTGAACACTCGCTGACCTGGGATGGAACCGACAACACGGGCAATCCGGTGAACGGCGGCATCTTCTGGATGGACATGACCACGAAGACGTGGGAGTCCTCCAAGAGAGTCGTTCTTCT
>JAZDGX010000168.1:0-12619 GCA_043806645.1 Candidatus Eiseniibacteriota bacterium
GGATCGTCAGGATTGCGCCGGCGCGATCGTGGGCGCCGTCCATGTAGGTGCGCAGCTCGTAGCGCTCCAGTTCATTCTTGTAGGCGACGAGATCCCGTCCCAGTTCCTCTTCCAGCCCGGGGTCCGGATCCTCGCTCAGCAACTTCGCCAGATCGCGCAGATCGGACAGCCGCGCCCGCAGCCCCGCCCACTCCTCGACGGTCTGCTTCGTGCCCTTGAGCATGGCCACGACACCTTGCGCCTGGTTGGGCTGGTCCCAGAAGCCGGGAGCGGAGAGGCGCGCCTCGAGATCTCCCAGTTCCCCCTGCAATCGCTCGATGTCAAAGAAACCTCCTTAGATGCGCGATCCTCTCTTCGCATTCACTCAGAAGGCGTTCGATCTCCGGATTCATTGGTTGCCCCCATCGACGGCCGGCGGCAATCCCCGCCAGCTCTGCCATAGCTTCTCCACGCATGTCTCCAGCGCCTCCAGTCCGGCGCTGTTGTCCACAACCAGGTCCGCAAGCGCCTTGCGCCGCACGGACCGCGTCTGCCTCACCTCGCGCCGCGCCGCAGCCGCGGCCGGCATGCCCTTCAGCGCAAGGCGCGTGCTGCGCGTCTCCCGCGGCGCCTCCACGGTCACCACCAGGTCGCACCAGACCGGGACACCCGACTCCGCCAGCAGCGGAATCTCGACCAGTACGATATCAACGCCTCCGGCGCTCTTCAAGGTCTCCACTTTGCCGGCCAGCACGGCTTGGACGCGCGGATGCAGAATCGCCTCGAGCTGCGCCAGCCGCGCCGGATCGGAAAACGCGCGCTCCGCCAGCCGGGCACG
This sequence comes from Candidatus Eiseniibacteriota bacterium, assembly GCA_043806645.1. GTDB lineage: Bacteria > Eisenbacteria > RBG-16-71-46 > CAIMUX01 > WJJG01 > JAZDGX01. The sequence continues at coordinate 818 of JAZDGX010000168.1, forward strand.
GTCGACGCCCCCGGCGGGATCGAGAAGCTCCGGGCCGAAACGCTCGGCGACGGCCGCCTGAACATCGCGGTCCTTTGCCAGCAGGCCGTGGACAATGCTGTCCGCGTCGACGTGCACGACCCCGGCGCGCCGCGCCATCAGTCGGCAGAAGGTCGATTTCCCGGCTCCCATGCCACCGGTGACCGCGACGATCAGGGGCCGTCCGGGAGGCAAGGCGCCCGGCCGTCCGTCCGCCGCGGCCGCGGCGCCGGAATCGCCGCCGCTTCTAGCCATGCGCCTCCAGCCAAGTGCCACCCGTCCCGATATGAACCTGCAGCGGCACGCGCAACTCCATCACCGTTTCCATCTGCACGCGGATTTCCCGGGCGATTTCCGCCGCGTCGGCCGCGGGCGCCTCGAAAAGCAACTCGTCGTGGACCTGGAGCAACATGCGGGTGCCGGGGTGTCCCGCGCGGAGGCGCTCGTGCATGCGGATCATCGCGATCTTGATCAGATCCGCAGCCGACCCCTGCACGGTCGCGTTGAGCGCCATGCGTTCGGCCGCCGCACGTTGCCGGGGATGATCCGCACCAAGATCGGGCAGATAGCGCCGGCGGCCGAGGAGCGTCTGTGCGTAGCCGCTCCGGCGGGCGGCATCGACGCAGCCTTCCATATAGGACTTCATGCCCGGCAGCGCCGCAAAGTAGCTTTCGATGAACGCCGCGGCCTCGCGCTGCGGGATGCCCAGTTCCGCCGCCAGACGGACCGCGCCCATGCCGTAGATCACGCCGAAGTTGATCGTCTTCGCCCGCCCGCGCTGGTCGGGAGTCACCTCCGCCTCAGGGATTCCCGCCACGCGCGCCGCAGTCGTGCGATGGATGTCGGCGCCTTTGCGAAAGGCCTCGCAGAGCGTTTCGTCGGCGGAGAGATGCGCGAGGACGCGCAACTCGATCTGGGAATAGTCGGCGGAAAGGAAGACCTTCCCCTCGTCCGCGACAAAGGCGCGCCGGATCTCCCGGCCCAGCGCGGAACGCACCGGGATATTCTGGAGATTCGGGTCCGAGGAACTCAGTCTTCCGGTCGCCGTCACGGTCTGATGGAAGCGTGCATGAATTCTCCCTGTCGCCGGATCGATCATGCGGGGGAGAGCGTCGGCATAGGTGTTCTTCAGCTTGGCGAGTTGACGATAGGCAAGGATCTCGCGCGGGAGCGGGTGCTGCCCCGCCAGTTCCTCCAGCACCGCCTGGCCGGTCGAGTAGCCGGTCTTCGTGCGGCGGCGGCGCGCGAGCTTTAGTCTGTCGAAGAGAACCTCCTGGAGCTGTTTGGGAGAGTTGATGTTGAAGACCCCTCCCGCAAGGTGGTGGATTTCACCTTCCTTGCGCCGCATCTCCCCCGCGAAGCTCTCGCCCATCGTCCGCAAGACCTCTGCGTCGACCTGGATCCCCGCGGCGGACATTGCGGCGAGCACCGGGATGAGGGGCATTTCGATTTCATGGTAAAGGCTCCAGCCCGCACGTTCTTTCAGCGCCTGCTCCATCAAGGGCCGCAAGCGCAGGACGACATCGGCCCGTTCGCAGGCCTGAGCGGCACTCCCTTGCGCGTCGCCGCGGCCCGCCGCTGCGGCTGCGGAAGTCTCGGCGGGCCCCTCCTGCGCCTCCATCATGCGATGGCCGAGCCATTGGTGGGCAAGTTCCCTCAGGCCCATGGGCGATTCCGGATCCCGGACGTAGGCCGCAACGCCGATGTCGTCGAGCGGTCCATCGACGGACATTCCGTGACGCTCGAGCAGCCACATGGCCTCCCCGAGTCCCCGCCCCACCTTGGTCACCGCAGGGTCTGCGAGAAGCGGACCGATGAGCCGCCGCGCCTCATCAATACTGGATCCTCCCTTACCGGAAACGCTGAGCGGGAGATACCAAAACCGCCCGGGCCGCCACCCGAAGGCCAGTCCAAGCAGGTCGTCTCGCTGGGGGTTTTCGCCCGCGGAGCACAGATCCAGGGCCAGAGTCGCGCCTCCTACATCGAAGCCGGCCAGGGTGGAGGCCAGCTCCCTCGCATCCGCGAGCCGCCCGTACTCGCTTCCCCAGCCGATTGCCCCCGAGACCGGCTCGGAGACCCCCGGCAACGCGGACGCGCCAGCAGGCTCCGGCCCTGCGCTCGAAACCCTCCTCGTGTCTTCCGGCTCGCGGACTTCCCCTTCGTCGAGCAGGGACGCCTGGAGCGCCGGCGACACCGCCGCAGCTCCGAAGATGCGCTTCTCGATTACGCGGAAGTCAAGCTCTCGCAGCAGTTCTCGGAAGGCGGGCCGCGCAGCCGGGTCGGGAACGCGGAATCCGTGGGGCTCGGCAACCGGCAAGTCCGCGCGCAGCCGGACCAATTCGCGACTCATCAAGGCCGCCTCGCGCCCCTCTTCGAGCCGGCGGCGCAGCGATGCCGGTTCGAAGAGGGGCGCATGCGCCAGGATCGCATCGAGGCTGCCGTGCTCCTGCAGCAATTGGGCCGCCGTCTTCGGACCGATTCCGCTCACGCCGGGCACATTGTCGATCGAATCGCCCACCAGGGCCAGATAGTCGACGAACTGCGCCGGCGCAATCCCGTAGCGGGCGCGAACCTCGCCCTCATCCACCCAACGCGAGGGTTCCGCCCCACGGGCCGGCACGTACTGCCGCACGCCGGGACCGATCAACTGCCCGAAATCCTTGTCCGCTGAGACGACGACGGAATCCCACCCCACTTCGCAGGCCTTGCGCACCAGCGAGGCGATCAGATCGTCCGCCTCCACACCCTCCTGCGCGAGCGAGCAGATTCCGAGCGTGTCGATCAAGCGGCTGAGATAGGGCACCTGGAGCGCAAGTTCTCCCGGCATTTCCGGGCGGGTCGCCTTGTAGGCAGGAAACTTCTCGTGCCGGAAAGTCGGGCCCGGGGTGTCCAGCGCAACGGCCACGTATTCGGCCTTCTCGTCCCGCAATAGGGCGAGCAGCGTATTGGTGAAGCCAAACAATGCCCCGCTCGGCATGCCCGCTGAAGTGGTCAGAGGCCTGCGGACAAAGGCAAAGTGCGAACGGAAGAAGAGGCCCATGGCGTCGACGAGATAGAGCGACCGTCCGGGCGGCAACCCTGTGCGGCTCTCATCCACGACCGGCCCTCCTCGGGGAGTCGATCGGCGCGCTCAGCGCGCCCTCCGATAGAGGCCCCGTTCCTTGACGATCCGCTCGACCGCTGCGGGCATCAGATGGCACAACGATTCCCCGGCGCCCACCCGGCGCCGGATCTCGGAAGACGATACCTCGATCAAGGGACCCTCCACGCGGTCGACCCGGCCCGCCAAGAAGCTCGGCAGCGGGCCGGTGCGCTCTCCGCGAGGGTAGACGGCGATCCGCGCCAGCGCGGTGATGCGCTCGGGATCCTTCCATTCGCTGAGATCCGCCAGGCTGTCTCCGCCCAGGAGCAGCCAGAATCGATCCTCGGGAAAGCGGGCGCCCAGGTCGAGCAGCGTATCGACCGTGTAGGAGACGCCTCCGCGTCGCCGTTCCAGATCCAGCGCCACAAAAGCGGGGCGGCCGTCGATCGCAGCGCGGAGCATCTCCCAGCGGACATCGAAGGGGCTCAGCTCCTCGGCCAGCTTGTGCGGAGGCCGAAAGGAAGGGATGAAGAGAACTCGATCGAGCTCCAGCGCCTCATGGCTGCGCGCCGCCAGCTGGAGATGCCCGCAGTGCGGCGGATCGAAGGTTCCGCCCAGGATTCCGCTCCTCACCTCTCAGCCCCCGGCGGCGGGCAGTTCCGCCAACTTCTCGCGGGCGCGGGCCGCGAGCTTGCGGCCCTCCTCGTAGCGGTCCGGATTCTCCTGAAGATGCTCGAGCACCCGTTCGTACGCGCTGCGGGCCGCCGCCCAGTCCCCCTCGGACTCGTAGCTGCGCGCGATGGCATCCATGGCCTGGGCGGAAGACGGGGACTGCTCCCAGGTGTCCAGCGATTTCGTGAAGTAGCGGCGCGCGGCTTCCTTGCGTCCCAGGCGCAGGTAGGTCGCCCCGTTCATGAAGTCTTTGCGCGCCAGCGTGCCCAGCAGATCCGCGATCGCTTCATCTACCTCCGCGCGGTGACTGCCTTCGGGAAAGCGGCGCAGATAGGTCCGGAACGCCACCAACGCCTCCTCGGCCGGTTCGGCGTCGAGTTCCGGACCTCGTACGGCCAGATACCAGGAGCGCGCATACTCGAAGCGCGCATCCTCGGCCCTCGGGCTTTGCGGAAAGTCGGTGAACACCCGCTCGAATGCCTGCCTTGCCAGCAAATGCTCGTTGTTCCCCTGGTGGGCCTTGCCCAGGTAGTAGAGCGCATCGTCGATGTACTGACTGCCCGGGTGGCTGCGCTCGAAGCCCTCGAGCATTTCGATCGCGGCTACCAGGTGGCCGCGCTCGTACTCGTCCAGCGCCGCCTCGAAATCACCCGCCGGACCGAATGCGGGTGTGCCTCCCGAACCTCGCGAGCAGCCGGCAAGAACCGCAACAATCGCCGCCAAGAACGCGATCCACAACGCCCCGCGCATCCCGCGGCAAGGCGCGTCGATTCGGCGGCCGCAGACCCCGGCGGGCCAATGTCGATTCCTGGCACCCGAAGCGCTCACCTCTGCCGACCTCCGAGGCGCTGCTAGCGTTGATTCTCGTAGAAGAGGTATACGAGTCCACCCACGATGCCCACGATCACGACCGGCTCCAGAATCGCCTGCGCCGGCGTGCCGCTCGGTTCCTTGATCGGGAAAGGAAAGGCCTGCCCCTCGAGCATGGATTTCGCCCAACCCGGGAAGGAATCGAGGTAGACCTGGTCGCTGCTCGATACAGCGTTGACAACATGGCCCGGCTCTTGGATCCGCGAGGCGCGCAGACGAACGCACGCCATCCGGCCATAGCGGCGGGGGCCGATGAGCATCGTCCGCTTGGCCCAGGGATAGGAAACGCCGCACTCGAGAACGCGGAACGAGAGGATCTCCCCTGCTTCGGGCAACACGATGGAGAATGGGACGCCGGTCTGCGCCGCAGCAGCACCCGTCTGCGCGCCCGCAGCATCTTGTTCGCCGGATCCCATCTCCGCCGCCCCACCCGCCCCCGCAGCCTCCCCCCCCACTCCGAGTGAATCTGCTTCCTCGGGATCCTCTTCGTCGGAGTCGTCCACATTCGCCGAATCAGCCTGCGCAGTCCCGGTCGCGACTACCTGGGGCGGCGTCCCGGGCACAGGCACCTTGCCTCCCGCTCCCTCTTTCTTCCCTGCCCCACCGGGGACGGCCGGGGTGACAACTTCGTCCACCCACTGGCCATACGCTGGAACGACCACGCGATAGCCATGATCGAGCAATCCCTTCTTCAGGATGTCGATCAAGAGCCAGTTCGACGGATGGGGGGTTTCGGGGACGATGTGGATTGTATCGCCTGCAGGGAACTGCAGTTCAGCGAGGATTTCCTCGGCCGCCTCCGTGCTGAGTTGCTCGAGCAGAGCAAGATGATCCGTCAGCTCGCCTTCCGCCGCCGCCCCGCCGCCGGCAGCAAGCGTGGCCGCCGCCAGCACCGCCAGGATCGAGAGCCGCCCGCGCAGGCTACCGAACCCAATCACGATTCCTCCTTCCAGGCCCGGCGTCGCTTCCGCCGCGGCTCGGTCCGGACGGCCTGGGCACCCTCCGCCGGCACCGCCAGCAGATCATAGGGCCCCGCTCCAACAATCCGGACACGAAGGAACTCTCCAGGTTCCGCCATCTCTTGCGCCTTGCCCGCAGGCAGGCGCACGCGGACGACTCCATCGATCTCGGGCGCCTCTCCATAGCTGCGCGCAACGACCAAACGATCCCGCGGGCGGACGCCATCGACCAGAACATCGTAGCTCCGTCCCACCCGCGTGCGTTGGAGACCGCTCGCGATTTCCTTTTGCGCCGACAAGACGAGAGCGCGCCGCTCACGGGCCACTTTGATCAATGGGCGGCCCGGTACCGTGGCGGATCCTGTGTCCGGCTCGGGACTGTAGGCAAACGCCCCCAGGCGGTCAAAGGGAAACTGGCGCACGAAGGCAAGCAGCTCGGCGAACTCGCCCGGACCCTCCCCGGGATGTCCCGTCATGACCGTCGTGCGCAGCACGACATCGGGTATGCGCGCGCGCAACCGCTCGATCAGCGCGCGGATGCGCGCCCCGCTTCGGCCTCGGCCCATCGCGGTCAGGACCTGGTCGGAAGCATGTTGGACCGGCACGTCGATGTAGGGAAGCACGCGGCCTCTCGCCGCCAGAACGCCCATCAACTCGTCGGTCCAGTGAGCCGGATGGGTGTAGAGGAGGCGGATCCACGCAGGCCCATCCCGCATTTCGTTCAACCGGCGCAGCAGCCCAGCCAGACCGCTCCCGTCGTGAAGGTCGCGACCATAGGCCGTCGTGTCCTGCGCCACGAGCACGACCTCCTGCGTCCCTTCCCGTGCCAGGCGGCGGACCTCCCCTACGACATCTCCCGCGCGACGGCTCCTCTGCGGGCCCCGCAGGCGTGGAATGAGGCAGAACCTGCAACGATGATCGCACCCCTCCGCGATCTTCACATAGGCCACGTGGGGATAGCCGGTTCGCAGGCGCGGCTTCCACGGCGGAGGGTCTTCGAGACCGCCGAGCGCGACCCGGGCTCCGCGCCCCCCGAGCAGCGCCCGGATAACGTCGGCGATCCGTCTGCAGCGGCTAGGCCCGATCAGGCCATCGATCTCAGGCATCTCTTCGAGGAGGGCCTCGCCGCGGCGCTGCGCCAGGCATCCTGCAACGATCAGGAATCGCAGGCGCCCGTGTCTCTTCAAGCGCGCCGTCTCGAGGATGCAGCCGATCGCTTCGCGTTCTGCGTCGGCGATGAAGGCGCAGGTATTGATAACCGCGACATCGGCCGCACCGATGTCGGCGGCGAGCCGCATCCCGGCCCGCTCGACCAGGGCCATCATGATCTCGCCGTCCACGAGGTTCTTGGGGCATCCGAGCTGGATGAACGCGACCCGCGTGGCGCGCGATCGCGGCGGGGCCTCCGGCGCGCGAGCGTCCACGTCCGCCCTGGCGCTAGTCGACCTCGAACAGCTCATATCCCTCGGGCGTGCGGAAGCGAAAGAGATCCTCGTCGACCGCTGGAAGGAACTGGGGCTCGTGGAAGGAGAATCGGAAACGGTTGCCTTCCTCATCGGCATAGCCGTAGCCGACCGGAAGGGCCTCCCGCGGTGAGACCTCCACATAGAGATCGTTCACGCCCCACTCGGGCCGACTGCGCAGGGCGATTCTCGCCACGGTGCCATGCTCCGCATCGGCACGAAACAAGGCCAAGGAGTCGGCCGCCTCCTCAAGCGCCTCGTAGAAGAAGCCGCCCCAGTTCGTCGTTTCTTCGATGTGGGCGCGCAGGACCTGCCGATCCTCGGGCAGGAAGGTCCAGACGAAACGCCCGTCCGAACCGATCAGGTGGCCGGCCGGCTCCAGGTATTCGAGACGGAAGCGATCCGGAGGAGCAACGATGAGCGATCCGCTCGAGGTGTCCGCCTCATCGAAGGCGGCCCAATGGCTGGTCTGCACGAAGGGGCTCCGAAACGCCTGGCGCTCGCTGAACTGCGCGCGAAGTCGGGCCAACAACGGGGCGGACGCCTGCGTTTCCCCCGCCACGGATTCGCCTTGGCTCCCCCCGCCTTCCCCGGCGGCTCGTCCCTGCGCGGGGATGAAGGAAAGCACCCCCGTGCCCAGCACGAGTCCGATCAGAATCACGCGTCCGGTCGACATCCCGCGCATCCCCCCACAGCCCTTGTCCACCCCTGCTGCTTCCGCGTACCACCCAGGCCCGCGCCGGATCCCGGGTGGCCGGCCTATTCGTCACCCGGTCCGGATCGGCCGCTCCCGCGCCTCCTCTTCGAGGTACTCGGGCGAGACCAGCACCTCCCGCGCCCGGCTGCCATCGGGAGGACCGACCACGCCTGCCCGCTCGAGAAGGTCCATCAGGCGACCCGCCCGGGTATAGCCGACCCGCAGGCGCCGCTGGAGCATCGAGGTCGATCCCTGGCGGGTGCTGACGACGATGCGCAAGGCCTCATGATAGAGGGGATCCTCGAAACCGGCTTCGCCTTCCTCTGCGGGATCGCTCGTGGGGGCGGCGATGAGTTCCTCCGCCGGAGGGAACTGGCGCAAATACGTGGCCACCCGCTCGGTCTCCGCATCGCTCAGGAATGCGCCGTGGATGCGGTGCGCCTGCGCCTTGCCGGGCGGAATGAAGAGCATGTCGCCCCGCCCCACCAGCGATTCGGCCCCGTTCATGTCGAGAATCGTCCGCGAATCGGTGCGCGTCGCGACCTGAAAGGCGATGCGGGCGGGGAAATTCGCCTTGATCACCCCCGTGATCACATCGACCGAGGGCCGCTGCGTCGCCAGCACGAGATGGATTCCGACGGCGCGCGCCATCTGCGCGAGGCGCGCAATCGGAACCTCGATCTCGGCCGGATTGCTCAGCATCAGATCCGCAAGCTCATCCACACAAACCACGATGTAGGGCATGGCGCCCAACGCCGGATCGTCGCGGCCCTCCGCACGCCGTTTCAGGTAGGATTCGATATTGCGCACTCCCAGTCCCGCCAGCAGCCGGTAGCGGCGTTCCATCTCGCGGGTCAGCCATTGCAGGGCGCGCGCCGCTTCGCGCGCTTCCGTCACGACCGGCCGCAGCAAATGGGGGATTTCGTTGTAGGTCGTCAGCTCCAGCATTTTCGGATCGATGAGCAGCAGGCGCAGTTGCTCCGGGGAGCAGCGCAGCAACAGAGAAACGATCAGGCTGTTGATGCAGACGCTCTTGCCCGACCCCGTCGTGCCTGCCACGAGCAGGTGGGGCATCTTCTCCAGCGAGGCGTAGAAGGCACGCCCGGCCACGTCCTTTCCCAGGGCCACGCACAGGGGTTCGCGCGCCTCCCGGAATTCGCGGCGCGACGCGATCTCGCGAAAGGAGATCAACGCCGGATTGCGATTGGGGATTTCGATGCCCACGGCCGCCTTGCCCGGGATGGGGGCCAGCAGCCGCACGCGGGGCGTGCGCAGCGCCAGCGCCAGATCGTCCTGGCGGCTCGAGATCTGGCTGACCGTAACCCCCGCGCCCGGGACGAACTCGTAACGGGTGATCACCGGTCCCGGATGGACCTCGCCGACCTCTCCGGCGATACCGAAGCTCGCCAGGGTCTGGGTGATCAGCGCCGCCGACCGCTCGATCTCGTCGCGCTGTGCGCCACTGCCTTCGTCCGTCCGCTCTTCGAGGAGTTCGAGCCGGGCGACCGCCGGCCCCTCGGCCGGTTCCGGCACTTCGCAGCCCGCCGCGCCCGGCGTTCGACGCGAAGTTGCTCGGGCCGCGCGCGAGCGCACCGGCTGCGCCACCCCTCCATCCGGTCCATCCGTTCGCCGGGCGGCCCGCACGTCGAACAGCGAAGGGGCCAACTCAGCGGCATCGTCCCCCGCTACCGGGCCTCGCCCGCCCATGCCGGCCATGCCCGCCGTCTCCGCCTCATCGCCGTAGAGTGCGGCGGATCGTTCATCCCCCGTGCTCGCCGCCTTCCCGAGCCCCGCCGCATCCCGGGGACTCTCCGCGCGCTCTCCGTCTCCTGCCCCGCGCGGCGCCGCCCTCGCGTGCGCATCATTCCGGGCGTGCGCGGCGCGCCACCGCTCAACCGCCGACCATGCCAACCGCAGCAGCAGCGCGGCTCCGGCCGTCGCGCCACGTGCCAGCCAGCGCGCGACGGTCAACAGTGCGGCGGCTGCGACACCGAGCCCCGTGCCGACCCACACCCCGACAGGAGCAGGCAGGGCCCAGCGGAAGAAGCAGAGGGTGGCGGTCAACGCCAGGCAGGCGAGGGCGATCCAGGTCTGGGCCTGGGAGCCACCGAAGAAACTACGCGTTTGCCGCACAACGAACGCGCCGCTCTCGCCGTGCCAGAACGGTCGGCCCACGGCGGGAATCCAGGATTGGAGAAAGGCATCGCAAACGATCAGAAGGGGGAGGATCAGCAATGTCGCCGGCAGGAGAAACGGGCGGCGCCACGGAATGAGAAGGGCCGAAGCCCAAAGCACGCCCAGAGCGCTGAGGCACCAAACGGCCGGCCGGCCAAAGGCACGCGCCCACAGGCTGACCCAAACACCCCCGAAAGGGCCGACCTGATGGGACAGGCCGAGGCTGGGCAGACTGAGAGCGGTCAGCAGGCTGACCGAGAGCAGCAGGATCCCGAGGATCCACCGACGGAGCGGTTTCGGGCCGCGCGGCATGCATACTCCCAGGCGGCCGAAGGTGGCATCCGCCCATCTCCGGCGATCACGCGAGCTCCCTCCCCCACACCCTCGGATCGGGAGAATGCTAGGCGCGATCCCCGGCCCGGGCAACCAGAAAACGCCGTGCTGCGGCGGTCCTCTCCCGATCCTGAGCGCGGGCCGGTCAGCCTGCCTGTTGCAGCTCCTTTGTCCGGTCCGTCCGCTCCCACGAGAACCCGGGCAGCTCGCGGCCGAAGTGGCCGAAATAAGAGGTCCGTCTGTAGATCGGAGCTCTGAGCTGAAGCCTCTGGATCATACCCTCGGGCGACAGATCGAAGACCCGCCGGATGCGGCGCTCGATTTCCCCGTCGGGCATCGCCCCCGTGCCATAGCAGTCAACGGCGATACTGACCGGTTCGTGCATGCCGATCGCGTATGCGATCTGAACCAGACAACGTTTGGCCAGCCCTGCGGCGACCACGTTCTTCGCCACCCAGCGGGCCGTGTAGGTGCCTGAGCGATCGACCTTCGTCGGGTCCTTGCCGCTGAAACTGCCTCCGCCGTGCGGAGCCATGCCCCCGTAGGTGTCGACAATGATCTTGCGCCCGCTCAACCCGGTGTCGGAGCGTGGGCCGCCCTCGACGAAACGTCCCGTGGGATTTATCAGGATATTGACTTCGTTCTTCTCATAAAGCTCGACCGGGATCACCTTGCGGATCACCTCCTCGGTCAGCCCTTCCCGGATCTTCCCGATCGGAAGGTCGTCGTGCTGCGCGGACAGCACCACGGTCTCGACCTTCACGGGAGACCCACCCCGATAGCGCACACTGACCTGTCCCTTGCCGTCCGGACGCACCCAGGGCAGGATTTTCTCCAGGCGGACTTCTTCGAGGCGGATCATCATCCGGTGGGCAAGCATGATTGGAATCGGCATGAGCTCGGGCGTTTCGTCGCTGGCGTACCCGAACATGATCCCCTGATCGCCCGCCCCCAGCCGCCCCCCCCCCTGGTCGACGCCGCGCGCGATGTCGCAAGACTGCTCGTCGATCGACGTGAGCACGGCGCAGCTCTTGTGATCGAAGCCGTAGCGCGGATCGTCGTAGCCCGCCTCGCCCACGGAGCGTCGCACGATTGCGGGAATGTCCGCGTAGCCGGAGGTCGTGATCTCCCCCGACACGATGACGAGCCCCGTGGTCAACATCGCCTCGCACGCGACCCGCGCTTGCGGATCCTTCTCGAGGATGTCATCAAGGATTGCGTCGGCGATCTGGTCCGCAACTTTGTCGGGATGGCCGCGGGCAACCGACTCGGATGAGAAGAGGCAATCACCGTTCATACAGACTCTCCTTCCGTCTTGGGCTTTCGGTCAAAGAGGCGAGATGATAGACGAGCGGCCCGCCGGCAGCAAGACTCCAGCATCGTCCATATCGCCGTGCGGCACGACGGCGGGCCCGACCCGCGGAAGCCCGGCGGCCCGACCGGCCGAGCGCGCCGGCGCCGGAGGCCGCCCGCTCGCGCGGCGGCCCCCCGGTCAGCCGTTGCCTCCGGAGAGGTCGACCTCGCACGAGTCCC
>JAZDGX010000169.1:0-5384 GCA_043806645.1 Candidatus Eiseniibacteriota bacterium
AGGATCTCTTCAAAGAAGCGGCCCACCGAGCGCCAACTCGGATTGCGCACCAGCGGATTGTCGTGAATGAACTGCTCGTCGTCGAACCCGACCGCCTGCGCCGACAGCACCGGCCAGTGCGCGGCCGCGACGATCGTTGCGACCAGTAACGCCACGACCACCGGGACGATCCATACCGCGCGGCGGTCGGAGGATCGGGGTGCGACCCCGGAGAGCGCGGGGCGATAGGGTCCGAGTGGATGCATGGGCGGATTATGCCCGAGCCGGCCGGACCCTGCATCCCATAGGTTGCGCCCTAGTAGAAGGCTTCGGAGAAGACGCGCGAGCCCGGGAAACGAAGATCGACGAGCATCAGCGCCTCGTGAATCATCGTCGCTCCCCCGCACAGGTAGAAATCGTAGTGTCCCGCCACCAGCCGCTCGGCCAGAAACTTCGTTACGCGTCCGGCAAACGCCGGCTCCCGCCCGGCCGCCGGATGCGACAGACAGGGCACGTAGAGGCTCGCGGCGGCGCGGAGCACATCGGCGTAGTGGAGTTCCCCGGCCTCCCGCGCCCCGTGCAGCAGCAGGGCGCACGAGATGCCGGAGCGGGCCATCGAGACGAAGGGGGCGATTCCGGTGCCTGCGGCAACCCAGACGGCGGCCGCCTCGGAGGGGCGGTGGACGAAGTGTCCGAAGGGGCCGAGGAAATCGAGCGGCGCGCCCGCGGAAAGGGTCTCCAGACGTCTGGAGACTGTGCCCTCCGGAATCCGCCGGACGCACAAGGCCAGCGGGCGATCCGCGATTCCGTTGGTCAACGAGTAATCGCGCGCGCCTTCCGGCATGAGGAGGCGGATGTGCTGGCCCGCGACAAACTCGAATCCCCCGGGACGGGCCAACTCGATCTCGAAGGTGTCCCCGGACAAGCGCCGCCTCGCGAGCACCTCGGTCCGCCACGGCCGGTCCGGATGAGCGCGGACGATCATGGCTGCCAGGAGCGGTCGCCGCATCCGGCAGCATGGTTGCAGAAGCGCGCGGCAACGAACAGGAAGTCCGACAGGCGATTCAGATAGATAAGGATCAGTCCCTGTTCGCGCCGGACGGGATCGACGGCCCGCGCGTCGCCGCCGGCCGTATTCGCGGGATCGGGACGGTCCAACAAGGCGAGGACGCGGCGCTCCGCCCGCCGGCAGACGCATCGCGCCACATGGCCCCACGCCGCGGCGGGATGGCCTCCGGGCAGGATGAAGGCGCGCAGGGCGGGCAGCGCGCTCTCCATCCGGTCGATCCCCCGTTCGAGCGCGGCCGTCCGTTCTTCCGAGAAGGGGGCCAGGGTCGTCGCGGCGGAAGAACCGGGGCTTGCGGCCAACCATCCCCCGGCATGCAGCAGATCGCCTTGGATCCGCTCCAGCTCCCGGCCCAGTCCCGCCAGGCTCGCTTCGTCCGGCTCCCTCGGAGCCGTCGACACCGCCGGAGCCGCCTGCCCCACCGGCGCTTTCGGAGCCCGATCGGCCCCGCCGCCTGCGATCTCCGCGCAAGGCGGGGGCGCACCGTGGAGGATCGCCACGGCAGCGGAAAAAGCGCCGATCACCGAGTTGAGTTCGTCGACATCTCCGTAGGCTTCGATCCGCTGGTCACACTTGCGCACGCGTTCGCCGCTGTAGAGACTCGTATTGCCCTGATCTCCCGAACGCGTGTAGATCTTCATGGGCCCTCCCGCCGCACGAACGCGTACCGCGTTTCCCGCCCTTGCTGCAGCATGGGCGCGCGACGCGTCCCCCACCCCTGCTGCAACAGGGGTGGGCGACGCGGCCAATGTACCGGGGTGGAAGGCGGCCCGCAAGCTCGCGCACCGCGCCGGCCGAGCGCCCGCGAGGGGCGGGCGCCCTTCGATCAGGCAGCGTCGGCCGCCTCGTGGCGATCAAGTTCTTCGAGCAGGCGCACGACCGCCTCCTCGAAAAGCAAGGCGGCCGAGCGGGCGGCCGAAGCGTCGCCCCGAGTGGCGGCCTCTTCCAGGCGCTGCGTGACGGCGCTCGCCTCCAGGGCGCTGATATTGGCGAGGGAGCCGCGCAGGCGGTGGGCGGCCTGGGCCGCGCCGTTGAGATCATCCTTGGAGAGCAGGAGCTGGATCTTCTGGCGCATCTCGGGCAGATGCTGGCGGAAGAGATCGATCACCTCCGCGGCCAGCCCGGCATCGCCGTCGGCGCAGGCGAGCATCTCGTTCCAGTCCACGATCAACGGCGCCGCCGTGACGGGCGTCTCGGGCATCGGGTGGATCTCGACGGCCTGCTCGCCGGCGGGCAGATGAGCTTCGGGCACGAGCTGGGCCATGAGCCCGAAGAGCGCCTCCGGTTTCAGCGGTTTCTCGACATAGCCGTCCATACCCTCGCGCAGACAACGGTCGCGCACACCCACGATCGCATCCGCCGTCAAGGCGATGATGGGGACATGGGCTCCGCTGCGCTGTTCGTAAAGTCGGATCGCCGCGGTCGCCTCCAGTCCTCCCATCTCCGGCATGTGGAGATCCATCAGCAACAGGTCGAAGGACTCGCGCATCACCGCGGCGACCGCCTCTCGGCCATTCTCGGCGATCGATACGGTGTGGCCATGGCGTTCGAGCAGGCGCACGGCCAGGCGCTGATTGACCGCATTGTCCTCGGCCAGCAGGACTCTCAGGGGCCGCAGCCGCGGCGGGCGCGACCCATCCACGGGCGGCAGGGGCGGCCGCGGGGACGGGACAGCCTGTTCCCGAGCCACGTTCGTGTGCACGCCCTGCGTCAGCAGGATCGCCTCGCGGAATTCGCTGACGCGCACCGGCTTGCGCACGCAGGCGACGACTCCCTGCTCGCGATAACGGGCCGTGAGGGCGGAGGCACGCCCGGCCGGCAGGGTGATCAGCAATGACCCGCTTGCGACACCCAATGCGCGCAGCTGCTCGAGCACGGCGAATCCGTCGAGCGGCGGCAACTCGGCATCGAGCACGATCAGCGAGAGCGGAGTCCCGGACTGGCGCGCCTGTTCGAGGACGGCGGTCAACTGCGTGGCCGTACTCGCCAGGGTCACCTGCATTCCGTAGCCGTTCAGGAGATCGGTGAACGCTTGGCGACTGCCGGCGGAGTCGTCGGCGACCACCGCGTGTTGTCCCCTCAGCTCCCGCAGGGCAGGATCTTCGGACCGGCCGTGATCGACCCGCCCGAAACGCACGTCGAACGTGAAGACACTGCCCTCCCCCGGTTCGCTCGTGACGCGGATCTCACCCCCCATCATCAGGACCAGTTGCTGCGAGATGCCCAGTCCGAGTCCGGTGCCGCCGTACTTGCGGGTCGTTGATCCGTCCGCTTGGGTGAAGGCCTCGAAGATCGACGCCTGCTTGTCGTACGGAATGCCGATCCCGGTGTCCTCGACGGCGAAGACCAGACGCGGATCGCCCACCTCCGCGGAGGACTCCGCCGGCGTGACCCGCAGGATCACCTCGCCGCGCTCGGTGAATTTGATCGCGTTGCCCACGAGATTCACGAGCACCTGCCGCAGGCGCCCCGAATCGCCGACGACCTCCTGCGGCACCTCGGGAGAGATGTGACAGACGAGTTCCAGACCCTTCTCCCAGGCCCGCACTGCCAGCGCCTGCAACGTCTCCTCGATGCAGTCGCGGATCCCGAAGGGGCGCTCTTCGAGTGACAGGCGCCCGGCATCGATCTTGGAAAGGTCGAGGATGTCGTTGATGATCCCGAGCAGGGAATCGGCCGAGGTCTTGACGAGCGTCAGGTACTCGCGTTGCTCGCCGCTCAGTTCGGTCTCCAGGGTCAGGTCGGTCATGCCGATGATGCCGTTCATCGGCGTGCGGATTTCGTGGCTCATGTTGGCCAGGAACTGGCTCTTCGCCTGGGCGGCCGCCTCGGCACGTTCTTTCGCCTCCGTCAGCTCCGCGTTGGCGCACCGCAGCTCCTCGGTGCGCGCGGCGACCTCCTCCTCCAGATGCTCCCGGTGCATCTCCAGTTCGCGATCACGC
This sequence comes from Candidatus Eiseniibacteriota bacterium, assembly GCA_043806645.1. Classification (GTDB taxonomy): domain Bacteria; phylum Eisenbacteria; class RBG-16-71-46; order CAIMUX01; family WJJG01; genus JAZDGX01. Next base: position 3,988 of record JAZDGX010000169.1, read on the forward strand.
CGTTGGATCTGCGCGAGCATCGCGTTGAAGTGCTCGATCAGCCGCCCCAGCTCATCGCGACCCCCGGACCGCGCGCGGATCGAATAGTCCTGCGCCTGGGCGATTTGATTGGCGGTCGCGGCCAGCTCCAGGATCGGCCGCGAAATAAGGTGCTGCAAGCCCGAGGAGATCAGCAACGCGATCCCGATCGAGGCGAGCAGGATCAGGCCGACCACCTGGACGTACTTCATGATCTCCGCGTGCAGCAGTCTCAAGTCGGCCCGCAGATAGAGCGTGCCGAGGTGCTCCATTCCCAGGCGGATCGGCCGGTGAAGGTGCAGGTAGGAACCGGAGAACTCGTGGCCCGCTCCCGCGGGGGGCGGCACGAAGGGACCGGGTTGCTCCGCGCGCAGGTAGGTGGCGAAGACCTTGCCGTCGTCGTCGTAGATACAGGCGGCCAGAATGCGGGAGTCGGCCGCGAGAGCCGAGAGCGTCTCCGCGGCGGAGAGGGAATCTTCGAACACGAGCGCGGCGGTGCTGTTGGCGCCGATCATGTCGGCCTGCGTGATCAGCGTCTGGGTCATTCCGCGCCGGGTCGCGAAGCCCTGATAGAGGACAAAGGCCACGGCGCTGATCAGCAGCACGGCCCCGCTGGTCAGCATGAGGATCAGCGTCAGTTTACGCCGAATGCTCAGGTCGAGTAGGGCTCTCATGACTTCTCCGCTTTCCTCGGCCAGCGACCTACGTCTCGTGCCAGGTTGAGCAGCTTCGAGCTGAGCCGCAGGCCGGCCCGCTCCGCCGCTGCCAGGTTGATTTCGAAGCTGACGCGATTTCCATCCATCACCAGCGCGATGACCCCACCCTCCCGGAGGAAGGCCTCGCCCTCGCCGACCAGGAGCAGGCCCGCCGGATCCACCCGGCGCAGCGTCTCTTTCAGATCAGCGGGGGGAACATTGACAAACAGGATCTGGCAGCCGTGCGCACGGGCGGCGTCGTCGATCCGGCGGAGCCGGAGCGGGCGGCCGGCCGCCTGCTTGTCTTCGATGGCGTCGGCCAAGGTGGGCCCAAAGGGATCCTCGCCGAGGATGCCGATCGTGAGCGGCGCCGTGACGGAGTCGAACGCCTCGGCCGGCCATTCCACGAATTTGGCGAAGTTGTACACGAAGGCGGCCTTTACCTCGTATTCCGTCGGCGGGCCGGCGCGGGCGCGCGAGGCCACGGCTCCGCCGATCAGCAACGGCAAGCCGCAGCAGACCACCAGCGCCGCACACGGGCGCCATCGCCGCCTTCCGTGGGGGCCGGATTCGCGTCGGGCCATACGTCTCCACTCGGGTTCCCCCGCGGGAGCCCGATGCACCGCATGAGCGCACGGCCGGGATCTCCGATTCAGGGGCAACCGGGGAACCTGCCTGCCTTCC
>JAZDGX010000170.1:0-5263 GCA_043806645.1 Candidatus Eiseniibacteriota bacterium
TCCTTGTAGTAGCGCCAGAAGGTTCCGTCGGGGCCGAAGAAAGCGACGAAATCCTCCAGCGAGGCGTCTTCCGCGTCGGTCGAGAAGGGATACCTGTTGGCCAGCGTGCCCTGGAACTCGCGATGCACCTGCCGCCAGGAGGTCTGCATGTCCGCTCCCAAGTCGGCCCGCACCGTGCCCTCGATGATGGCGGCGGGCGTCTTCAAGAGCGTGGCCATCGCGGTCGAGACCGCGTCCCCGCCCGGCAGCCCCTTGTCGATCCAACTCTTCAGCTCGAGGCTCTCCTTGGCCCGGCCCGGGTCGGAGGATGCCCGCAGCTCCGCGAAGCGTTCCTTCAAGGCGTTGACCAGATTCCGGTATTCCTCGGAAGGCTTCTTCTCCTTGTCGACCAGGTTGAACGCGCGCCGCAGCACGTTGCCCGAAGCGACGAAGTCGTGCACCGGGCCGAAGGACTCGGCGAGGCGCTCCATGGGGCGGGGCGCATTCTCGAAGACCGTGTTTTCGTCCACGGTTTTCAGGAGACGCACGATGGGCGACTCGGGGCTGGCCGCGCGATCGAGAAAGAGCTGGGTCTCCTGCGCGCCGCGGCCGCCGCTGGGGAGCGCGCTGCGCATCAACGCGATCCAGGCCGATTCGTAGTCGCGCGCATAGCGTTCGAGAAGTCCGTCCTGCAACGAGGGCGGCTCATAGCCGAACGCATCGCGCAGCGAGGGATCGGTGCGCACGCGCTCCAAGTCTTCGAAGAAGGCCTTGATCGGGCCCGTCCAGGCCGCCTTCGTGTAGAGGGCCGCCACGGGAGAGCCGCCCGCCAGTCCCTCGCCTGAAGCCGCGGCCACGCTGATCTCCGCGAGCGGCCCCGCGGCCGCCTGCAGCGCGGGGTAGAGGCCTTCGACGGTCCATTGATTCCGCATGCGTGAAAGCACCGACGCTTCCAGCCCCGCGTCGCGCGAACGAATCGGAGGCAGCATCTCGACCCGCGCGCGTGGATGATCCACCGCGAAGAGCAGTTGCTGGTGCAAAAGCGTGCGGCATTCCTCAACCGTGCCTTCGGCGAACTGCGCATGCCAGTGGTCGCCCAGCACCGCCGCTGCTCTCAGCGCCGACTCGGCATCGGCCAGGCGGGCCGCCGGGTCCTGCAGGACCTTCCAGGTGCGGTAGAGCTCATAGGTCTTGAAGAAGCCGCCCGCGCTCTCGCGTCCCAATTGCCCGAGCAGCATCGGCACGGCCGGTTCGAGCGCCTGGCGATGGAGCGCGCCCAGAAGCAGATTGGCGCCGCGTTCCTCGACCGGATCGCCCTGATAAGTCCAGAGAAAGGCCGCCCGCAGACCCGCTCCGCCGCGCCGTTCAGAGGTCAGGATCTGCCCGCGCAACCGATCCATGGTGCGCAGATCGCCGAGGGTGAAATTCTGCCCCGCCTGGGCCGACCACACGTCGCCCGACAGCGTGCGCACGCTCGAGATGAGCCCCCGGTTTGAGGCGGAAAGACCGATCAGGGCCAGGGTGAATAGACCCAGGATGAACGTGCCGGCAGCGAAGGCTTTCACGCGTCCGGCGCGCCGGCGCCGCTCTCCCGCCGCCGAGGGGCCGGCCAGGTTGCGATCGGGGAAGGCGATCTTCGAGAAGACCTGCTCGATGAAATAGCTCTTCTTCTGGCTCGGCTCGACCGGGACCCGGTCCTCGGTATCGCCGACGCCGAATCCACGGAAGAGCGCGTGGATCACATGATCGATCGGGCGTCCCTCCTGGGTGCCGCTCGTCAGATAGAACCCGCGGAAGATCGGGGCGTCCTGATAGGGATTCTTGCGGAAGAGGTGTTCGAGAAACCGGGCCAGGCGTTCGCGCGCCGCCTCGATCTGCAGCGGGAAGAAGTAGACCTCGGGCCGCGCCTCCGGCGCCTGCACCTGGGCCAGGCGTTCGCGGCGGGCCCCGACCAGCGCGCCCAGCAGTCGATCGAGCTCGGCCTTGAAAATCTCCTCGGCTGCCTGCCGCTGGGCGTGCTCGCGCGCGATCGTCGCGCCGAGCGGCTGCGCCCGCTCCGCCTTGGAGAGATCGCCGAAGAATTCGACGAAGCCGCGGATCAGGTCGCACTTGGTGAAGACCACATAGACGGGAAAGGTGATCCCCAGCCGCTGAATCAGCTCGTCGATGCGCGAGCGAATGCGATGGGCGTGATTGTCCAGCTCTTCATCGCTCGCACCGATCAGGTCCGCGATCGAGATGCCGACGAGCAGGCCGTTGAGCGGCTTGCGCCCGCGGTGGCGCTTGAGCAGGTCGAGGAAGGCGAGCCACTCGGCGGTGTCATCGGCCTCCACCGGCAGCACGTAGCGTCCGGCGGTGTCCAGGATCACCGCTTCATCGGCAAACCACCAGTCGCAGTTGCGCGTGCCGCCCACACCACGCACCGAGGAGCGACTGCGCGTCGGATCCATGTAGGGATAGTTCAATCCCGATTGCTGCAGCAGGGTCGTCTTGCCCGCGGCGGGAGGGCCGATGATCATGTACCAGGGCAGGACATAGAGGGCGCTCGATCCCTGCGTGCCCTTGCCGACCTTCGAGGACTTGAGCGCCCCGATGGCCTCGAGCAAACGCGTCTTGACCTCTTCGATCTCATCCTCGCGTCCCGGCTTCGCCGATTTCGCCTGGCGTTCGGCCGATTCCTGGATCGACTTCTCCAGCCGTTGCGAGGCCTGGACCGCGTGCAGGCGGATCACGAGCAATGCGAGCGCGTAGATCAGGACGAGCACGCCGACCGCGACGGCGATCCAGATGTAGGAAAGGCCCAATTGGCGGCCCAGATAGAACGCGAGAAAGACGAGGGCGGCCAGCCCTCCGGTGAGAAGCGGCACGGGACGCAGGAGGCGCAGCCAGGGCGACATGTCAGCTCCCTCCCAGGACGCGGGTGATCAAGGTTCCGATTTCGCGGGCGATGCCCTGGGCGGAGGCGCGCGCCGCCACGGCGAACAGGGCGACCTCCAGGACCATTCCACCCAGCACCAGCACGGCCGTGGTCCAGATCGGGATTCCCTCGCCGGGGCTGTCGGGGAAATCGTCGGGGCGCTTCCAGGCCGGCGACAGATTGTCCATGCCGGCCGCGTGGCCGTGACTCAGCTCGCGGGCCAGGTCGCGGATCAAAGGCTCGAGCTTCTCGCGGCCCGTCAGCTTGAAGCGGCCCTCGAAGCCCATCGCCAGGCAGGCGAAGTAGACTTCCAGCACGGGACGATGATCATCGGTCTTGCGGCGCAATCCCTCGAGACGGATGAAGAATTCCTCGCCCGCCACGTTCATGTTGTAGAGCTGCCGCTGCAGCGGATTGCCCATCCACGTGCCCCGGCCCGGCCAGGTCGATGCGAGGATCGCCTCGTCCAAGAGGGCCACGACGGGGAAGCGCGCCGCCTCGACGTCATGGGCGCCGAACCCCGCGGCCACCGCCGCCGCGGCGGCCTGTTCAAGCTGCTCCAGCAGCCGCAGCCGCAGAGGTTCCGCCTGACCCAGATCGGCCGCGCCGCGCAATCCGAAGGCGAAGGAAAAGAGCTTCGCGAAACAATCGGGCAGCGAGCGCGCCGATGGCGGCCCCTCACCTCTGGGCGCTTCGATCGCAGAGGATTCCGGTCTGGTGCTCATCTTCAGGCACTCCCGCGGGTTCAGTTGCGGACGGCGATCAGCTCCAGGAGGATGCCGGGGAATTCGGGAGGCGCGTAGATCGCGATCTGTCTCGAGCCGGCGATTCCCTCCCAGAACTCACCCGACTTCTCCACTTGGAAATAGGTCCAGCCGGCCTGCGCGGGCAGCGCGGCCGGAAGGGTCTGCACGAGCCGTAGCGGCGTGCCCTTCAGCGCGGCCGCGACCAGCGACTCCAGCCGATCGGGAGAGGCGACCTTGGCCATCTCGGGGAAGAGCGACTGGATGTGAGACGCGGGCGCATTGGCGTAGACACCGAGGAAGATCGGCATGGCCGGGTCGATCAAGCGGTCGTCCTGAATCGTCCCCGCATGCACATAGGCGTCGCGCTGCGTGAGCGGGATGCGCGTGTAGTGGCGCGGGAGCACGGTTTCGAGAAGCCGTGGAATGCGGTCCATGAGATCGACGAAGGTGCTTTCCAGGCGATCGTGATCGTACGGGGGCAGGTCGCGCACCTGCGCGTCGCTCAAGGTCGTCAGCTGCCCCGCGAGCGAGATCAGGATTCGATACGCGACCTCGGGATGCATGTCTCCGCTGCGCAGGGCGTGGGAGATGAGCGGAATCGAACCGTTCACCACGCCCAGCAGCCAGAAGCCGGCCGTGTCGTCGCGCCCGAATTCCGCGACCCCCTTGCCGCTCATCCGGCGGCGGTCCGCCAGCTCGCTCGACTTGGCGAGCAGGTGCTCGAGCAACCGGCGCAGCACCTGCTGCAGGCGCTCCGAGGCATCGATCGCGATGCAGGGAGAAATGAAATCGGCGCGGTAGTCGAACCCGCCCTCGGGCCGGCGGACGATCTGCGCCAGCGGCAGCGTCTCGTATTCGCCCAGCGGATCGCCGGGGAAGAGGATGCGGAAGTTCGCGCGGGCGATCTCGACGCTGCGCCGCAACGTGCCGCCGGTCCCCGTGCCATCGGAGGCTTCGAGGGTCAGGGTGTTGAAACGCGCATCGGTGCCCGGTCCGATCTCGATCTCGCCTTCCCGCGGCAGGCGCAGCCCTAGATGCACGGGAAGCAGGTCGGTCTCCAGAGAGAAGCTCTTCTCGATCTCACGCGCGGGCGGCACGGGATCGCGCCCGGGGATCGCGAAGGGCATGCCTCCCGGAAGGACTCCGGCAGCTTCGTTCAGCACCACGCGCCCGTTGCGGATCGCGTCCCGGTCGAGGGCCAGCCGGGAGAAGCCATGGCCGAAAAGCCGCGCCGCGCGATAAAGCTCAGCGCCGCGCTCCTCGTGGAAGCGGTCCTGCAACTGAAAATGCTGAGGGCTGAGCAACAGGCCCTCGCTCCAGACCACACGCGTACGACGTTCCATCACTTCCCCGTTCCCGCGCCCGCGACCTCGAGAATGCAGGTCGGTCCGAAGCGCAGCTTCAGGTTCTTGCCCTTTTCCGGCAGGGGGGCGATCCAACGCCAACAGTCGCCTTCGGCCTTGCAGAAGTTGCCCGCCACCATGAGATGGCGTGCTTCCGCGTTGGCGGGCAGCTCGCACGATTCTTCCGTGCCGGGATTGAGAAACAGCTCGCGGCGGTAGACGAGATCCTTGGCCAGCTCCTCCTCGTCCGCTTCCCATAGCCGCGCTTGCGGGATCGC
>JAZDGX010000171.1:0-22718 GCA_043806645.1 Candidatus Eiseniibacteriota bacterium
TCTTGGCCATCGTCGGGTACTGCCTCAAAGAGGATGCCGTTGTCGCCGGGGAACGGAACCGTGTGCAGTGCTCTTCCGTTCGCAATCTCCAACGGGATGCCGTTGGGAAATGCCTCGCAGATTAGATGAGGGACATCTCCGTCCTCCTGCCCGACACGCAAAGCGAAGCCTATACGACCTTCAGCGCTGTGCTGCTCGACGACGACGCGGAGATCAGCGAGGCTGAACGCGTTGCCATCACGGTCAAGGTCACCAGCTTCAACGGCAACGCCTCGGTGAGTGTGACGGGGACGAAGAACTAGGAAGCGACACCTCGGCGAGAGTTCCGGGGACGAAGAACCAGCACGGGCGACCCCATCCGTCCGGCCGCGTGTCGCGCGGCCGGACGGCGGGGCCGCGGTCGATATCGTCCGGCGCATCCGGATACGGGACGCGGCCGGATGCACATCGTTCGGCAATCCCGGACGCACGGAGCGTCCACGATGGATAGGGACACATGCCCCAGTGGATGCATACCTGGCCGGCGCTGCCCCTGGGGATCGTCTTTCTCGGCTTGTGCCTGGGCAGCTTCCTCAATGTATTGATCTACCGCTTGCCCCTGGGACTCTCGGTCGTGAAGCCGCGCTCGCACTGCCCCCGCTGCCGGCAGACGATCCACGCCTGGGACAACATCCCCCTGCTGAGTTATCTGCTGCTGCGCGGGCGTTGCCGGCATTGCGGGGTGCGCATCCCGCTGCGCTATCCGATCGTCGAGCTCCTCGGCGCCCTCTGTCTCGTCGTCGCGGCCCTCGCTTCCGCAACCCCGGCGGGAGCCGCGATCCGCGCGGCTTTCCTGCTGTCGATGGTGGTCGTCTTCTTCGTCGATCTCGATCACCGCATCATCCCCGATGAAATCAGCCTGGGAGGGATCGCCGTCGGTCTAGCGGCGGCGCCGCTGCTGGGACTCTCAAGGCTCGATTCCGTGATCGGGGCGGCGGCGGGAGCGGGGGGGCTGCTCTTGATCGCGCTCGGCTATCAGAAGCTGCGCGGCATGGCCGGCATGGGCGGCGGCGACATCAAGCTTGCGGCCGCGTTCGGCGCCTTCATGGGTTGGCAGGGCCTCCTGCTGACGATGGTGCTCGGCTCCTTCCTCGGCTCGGCGATCGGCATCGGCCTGCTCGTCCGCGGCCGGGCGACGGCCAAGAGCGCGCTCCCCTTCGGCTGCTTCCTTGCCCCGGCGGCCGCGGTCGTGCTTTTATACGGGCCGCGCCTCTGGGCGTGGTACCTTGGATGAAGGATGGGCCCCGCGCGCGACGCGCTCGGGTTTCGATCCTGCCGTCCGTCCTCGTAGGCTCCCCGTGAGGGCATTGATGTGAGCGCCGAGACCGCGCGGATCCGGGACCTGCTCGAACGCTTCGACGGGCGACGCGTACTGGTCCTGGGCGATTCGATGCTGGATCATTACATCTGGGGCGAGACGACGCGGATCTCGCCCGAGGCGCCCATCCCGATCGTCGCGGTGCGGGACGAATCCTCGCTGCTCGGCGGCGCCGCCAATGTCGCCCACAACGTCCGTGTCCTGGGCGGTGAACCAATCCTGCTCTCGCTCGTCGGCGACGATGAGGCCGGCGCGCAACTGCGCCGCGCCCTGGCCGAGCGCGGCATCGCCCCCGACGATCTGATCCTCGATCCCGATCGTCCCACGATCAAGAAGACGCGCGTCATCGCGCGCAGCCAGCAGGTCGTGCGCATCGACCGCGAGTGCGGCGACGAGATCAGCGCCAACGTCCTCGAGGCGCTGTCGCGGCGTCTGGAAGCGGTCCTGCGCCGGGTCGACGCGATCGTGATCTCCGACTATGGCAAGGGCCTCATCTGCACTCCGCTGCTCGATCGCTGGCTCGGCCGCTTCAACGAGACGGGTCTGCCGGTCTGCGTCGACCCCAAGGAAACGCACTTCCACAGTTACCGCGGAGTGACGATCCTCACCCCCAATCTCAACGAGGCCTCCTTCGCCGCCGGACTGCGGATCCGCGACGAGGCTTCGCTCGAGCAAGCCGGTCGCGCCCTGCTCGAGAAGCTCGGGGCGCGGTATCTGCTGATCACGCGCGGGGAGGATGGGATGTCGCTATTCGGGCGCGATCGTCCCCGGCTCGACATCCCGGCGGCCGGCCTGGAGGTCTATGACGTGACGGGGGCGGGCGACACCGTCGTGGGCACGCTGGCAATCGCACTCGCAGCCGGCGCATCGATCGAAGATGCGACGCTGATCGCCAATCATGCGGCCGGGCGGGTCATCCGCGAATTGGGCACCGCCACGGTCACGCGCGAGGAGATTCTGGAAAGCTGGGGAAACGCCCAGGCCGGCGCCACGCACGGCGCCCGCCGGGGCCCCGTGTCCAGGCGGGACGCTCCATGAAGACCGAATCCGCCCGCGCGCGCGTCGTTGCGCTGGACGAGCTGCTGCGGATTCTGGGCCCCGAGCGAAAACGGGGCCGGCGGGTCGTCTTCACCAACGGCTGTTTCGATCTGCTTCACCCCGGCCATGTCGCTCTCCTGGAGGAGGCCGCCGGCCACGGGGATCTCCTGGTCGTCGGATTGAACACCGACGCCTCGGTGCGCCGCCTGAAAGGCCCCGGCCGCCCACTCGTTGCCGAGCGGGATCGGGCCTTGCTGGTCGCCGCCCTGCGGCCGGTCGATTGGGTGGTCCTCTTTGACGAGGACACCCCCGGAGAGCTGATCGAAGCCCTCCTGCCCGACGTGCTCGTCAAGGGTGCCGACTACGCCCTGGACGAGATCGTCGGGCGGGAGGCCGTCGAGGCCCATGGCGGTCAAGTGATTCGGATTCAGCTTGTTGCGGGATACTCCAGCACGTCGCTGCGGGACCGGCTCCGGTCCCGCGAGCAGGGCTAGGAGCGTACCAGCGACCTTCCCATCGACCTTCCCGCCGACCTGACCTGACCACCCCCGGCTACCCCTTTTTGACTTAACCGGATGGATCTGCTAATCTGTTCCGTTTTGGATCCAGGAGCCCGGTCGCGCACGACCGGCTGAATTTGGTCCAGCCCTCCCAGGGAGGGGGCAACTTGCCTCTTCCTTCGGCGTTACGCGGAGGGGGCGCAGAGGGAGGAGACATGGCGGCGCGGCGCAGGCGCATCGTGATCATGGGAGCCGGGGGCAGGGATTTTCACAATTTCAACACGGTCTACCGCGAGGATCCCTCCGTGGAGGTGGTCGCCTTCACCGCGGCCCAGATACCGGGAATCGACAAGCGCTCCTATCCTCCTTCCCTGGCGGGGAAGCTCTATCCCCAGGGCATCCCGATCGCGCCCGAGGGCAAGCTGCCCGAGCTGATCGCCGAGCACAACGTGGAGGAGGTCGTGCTGGCCTATTCGGACCTCTCGAACGACGCGGTCATGGCCCGCGTCGCCTGGGTACAATCGCTCGGCCCGCACTTCACGTTACTCGGCACTGCGGCGACCCAGGTGCGCAGTTCGAAGCCCGTCATCGCGGTGCAGGCCGTACGCACGGGCAGCGGCAAAAGCCAGACCTCGCGGCGCGTCTCGCAGATCCTGCACGCGCTGGGCAAGAAGGCCGTCGCCGTACGCCACCCCATGCCCTACGGCGACCTCGCCCGCCAGGGTGTGCAGCGCTTTGCCACGCTCAAGGATCTTGTCGATCACCAGTGCACGATCGAGGAGATGGAGGAGTACGAACCGCACATCGTCAGCGGCACGATCTGCTATGCGGGTGTCGACTACGAGGCGATCCTGCGCGAGGCGGAGAAGGAGGCGGACGTCGTCATCTGGGATGGCGGCAACAACGACTTCTCCTTCTACAAGCCCGATCTGGCGATCACGATCCTCGATCCACACCGACCCTGCCACGAGTTGCTCTACTATCCGGGCCGCACCTGTTTTCTGACCGCGGACATCCTGGTGATCAACAAAATCGACACCGCCGAACCGCGTTCGGTCGATCTCGTCCGCGAGAACATCCGGCGCTACAATCCCGGGGCGGTCGTCGTGGAGGCGGCCTCGCCGCTGAGCGTCGACCATCCGGAAGCGATTCGCGGCAAGCGCGTGCTGGTCGTCGAGGATGGCCCGACCCTGACCCACGGCGGTATGGCCTATGGCGCAGGCACGCTGGCGGCCCGCAAATTCGGCGCCGCCGAGATCATCGATCCTCGGCCTTTCCTGGTGGGCCAGTTGAAGTCGACGTTTGAAACCTATCCCGAGATCGGCACCCTGCTGCCCGCCATGGGGTATGGAGAGCAGCAAGTGCGTGATCTGGAGCAGACGATCGCCCAGGTGCCCTGCGACTCCGTCGTCATCGGGACCCCGATCGATCTGCGCCGCATCGTGAAAATCCGCCAGCCCGCCTGCCGGGTCGGCTACGAGCTGCAGGAGATCGGGTGCCCCACGCTGGCCGAGCTGATCAAGGGCTTCGTGGAGGCGCATTGAATGGCCGAGCAGACGCTGCTCATGGTGAAGCCGGATGCGGTCGAGCGCGGCCTGGCCGGTCGGATCCTCGCGCGAATCGAAGCGGAGGGATTTGCACTCCAGCGCCTCAAGCTGGTCCGGCTGAGCCCCGCGGCGGCGCGGCGCTTCTATGCCGTCCATGAGGGGCGGCCGTTTCTCGACGCGCTGGTCGACTACATGTCTTCCGGTCCGGTGTGCGTGGTCGTCCTCGAACGCGAGGATGCCATCGCGCGCCTGCGGGCCCTGGTGGGTGCGACCGACCCGACCGAGGCGGCCCCCGGGACGATCCGCCGGGAGTTTGGAATCGACAAACGCCACAACGCGGTGCACGCCTCCGACGGGCCGCAAACGGCGGCCGCCGAGATCGCCTTCTTCGGGCTGACCCTGGATCGTGAAGGGGGAGTCTGAGCATGGAAGCCCCGTTGCGACTGCAACTGCGGGATATTCCCCAAGGCGAGAGCCGCTACGCGGTCGACCTGCGCGCGGACGAACTGGATCTGGTCGAGGCAGGAGCGGAGGCGGAGTTTCTGGGGCCCGTCGAGATCGAACTCGAGCTTATACGGGCCGACGAGCAGCTCCAGGTGCGCGGCACGGCCCGGGTATCGACCCGGCAGCGCTGTGCGCGCTGCTTGGAGCCGGTGGAGCGTCCCCTGACGACGGGGCTCGAGATCGTGGCGCGCCGGCGGAGCGAGCGGGACGGCGATGAGCCGGCCGAAGGGTTGATTCTTCACGACGGCGAACAGATCCAGCTTGCCAACGAGGTGCGCGAACTGATTCTCTTAAGTATTCCGCTGGCGCCCGTCTGCCGGGCGGAGTGCCGAGGGCTCTGCCCGCAGTGTGGGGCGAATCTCAATGCGGGCCCGTGTGCCTGTGTACCCAGCACGGCCCGCGACTCGCGCTGGGCGGGGCTGGAGGGGTTGCGGCATGCCGGCGCCGATGCGCAGCCCGGGGCCGGGGCCGGCCGCAAACAGGATCGAAAGTAGACATCGGCGCGATCGCGATTTGGAAAGGAGAGGACATGGCAGTTCCCAAGCGACGTCATTCCCGCCAGCGGCAGGCCAAGCGCCGGGCGAACTGGAAGGCCAGCCCGGTCGCGGCGCATGTTTCCTGCCCGCATTGCGGCCAGGTCAAGCGGCCGCATCGCATCTGCCCGCACTGCGGGCACTACCGGGGCGAGGAAGTCCTGTTGGTAAAGGAATCCTGAACGCTCCCGGTGTGCCTGCCGCGGCAGGCGCTCCGGGCGCATGACCCGGGCGGGTGGGCCGGCCGTGCCGTCGCGGTGCGGAATTCTCCCGCGCGCCACGCACCTCACGAGGAAACTCCATGTCCGGTCCCGGAGAGCGCATCCGGATCGCCGTCGATGCCATGGGGGGGGATCATGGCCCCGAGGTGATTGTGCGCGGCGCGGTCGAGGCGCTCTGCACGATCGACGGCGACTTCGAGATCCTGCTCGTGGGGGATGAGTCCAGGATCTGGGACATTCTCGGCGGGATGAAACTGGGGCCCTTGCCGATCTTCAGCGTGCACGCCGAGGACCAGGTCGCCATGGACGAGAAGGTGCCCAAGGCGATGCGGAGCAAGCCGCGCTCGTCGATTGCGCTCTGCACGGGCCTCGTCGGCCGCCGGCGCGCCGGAGCGCTCGTCAGCGCGGGAAACACCGGGGCGCTCGTCGCCGCCTCGCTCCTCAATCTCGGGAGGATGCCGGGCATACAGCGTCCGGCGATCACCGCGACCATCCCGACGCCCCAGGGCCAGTGCGTCATGTTGGATGTGGGCGCCAACGCCGACTGCAAGCCGGTGCATCTTTTTCAGTTCGCCCACATGGGTAGGATCTTCGCGAAGTTGGTCCTGGGAATCGCCGAGCCGAGAGTCGGGTTGCTCAATATCGGCGAGGAAGCCAGCAAGGGCAGCGCGCTCGCGCAAGCGGCCCACGAACTTCTGGCGGCCGACCGCGACCGGCTGAATTTCGTCGGCAACGTGGAAGGCCGCGACATTTTCGCGGGCCGGGCGGATGTGGTCGTTTGTGACGGCTTCACCGGCAATGTGATCCTCAAGCTGGCGGGCAGCATCGCCGCGGTCGGTTCGCGCATGGCCGCGCACGCCATCGAGCGCAGCCCGCTCGTGCGCCTGGGGGCCCTGCTGATGAAGCCCGCGCTGTCGGATCTCAAGCGGCGCTTCAACTACGAGGAGTACGGAGGGGCGCTGCTGCTCGGGACGCACGGCATCTCGGTCATCTGCCATGGGCGCTCGTCGCCCCGGGCCATCCGCAATGCCATCTGGGTGGCGCTGCGCGCCATTCGCGGCGACCTGGAGGGGTCGATCGCCCGGGTCCTGTCCGAACAGGAGGCCGGGAGGCTGGCCGCCGCCGGTGAGTCGGCGCACTAGGGCGCGGGAAGCGCGATGGGACGCGGCAGAGCGCCGGAAGCTCGACGAGACGCGACAGAGGGCCTGGCGAGAGGCCCGGGAGGCGGCCCGAAATGCCTTGCAAGGGGCTCGGGATCGGGGTAAAAGAAACCCTCTTTGAATCAGCCTGCCGGCCGGCCCTGAGCGCGGGGTAGGCATCGTGTCGGGGCGCGAGGAGCGTCCCACGGGAGGAATGCCGCAACTTCATGAAAATACTTCTCTTCCCGGGACAGGGCTCGCAGTTCGTGGGGATGGCGCGGGACCTCTACGAGGCGTTTCCGGCTGCCCGCGAACTGTGCGACCGGGCCGATCGGGTTCTTGGCACTCCCCTTACGCGGATCATGTTCGAAGGCCCCGAGGAGACCCTGCGCGAGACGCACAACGCCCAGCCTGCCATACTGATCCACTCGATGGCGGTCTGGTCGGTCCTGCAGCCGGCCTGGACGGCGACCTTGCGCGCGGCTGCGGGCCACAGCCTGGGCGAGTACACCGCCCATGTGGTGGCGGGCGCCTTGTCCTTCGAGGATGCCTTGCGCCTGGTTCGCCGCCGGGGCGAACTCATGCTCCAGGCGGGCAGGCAGAATCCGGGCACCATGGCTGCGGTGCTCAACGCCGATCTCGACCTGGTCCGGGAAGTCTGTCAGGCCGCCCCGGGACTGGTCGTGCCTGCCAACATCAACTCGCCCGGGCAAATCGTGATCAGCGGAGAGCACGCGGCGGTCAAGGCCGCCATGGATGCCTTGAAAGAGCGGGGGGTTCGCAAGATCGTCGAATTGCGGGTGAGCGGCGCGTTCCATTCTCCGCTGATGCAGCCGGCGGCGGACGGCCTGGCCGCGGCACTGGCTGATGTCACGCTGTTCAATGCCGGGATTCCGGTATTCGCCAACGTGACGGCGGCCCCGGTGCAGGAGGGGGAGCGCATCCGCGACCTGCTCGTGCGGCAGTTGCTGAGCCCCGTGCTCTGGGAGCCCACCCTGCGCAGGCTCGTCGCCCTCGGCCCCGCCGAGTTCCTCGAGATCGGCCCCGGGCAGGTGCTGAAGGGGCTGCTGCGGGCGACCGATCGCGATGCGTCCTGTCGCACGTTGGGAACGGCGGAGGAAGTGCGGGCGTTCATCGAGACCCCGGTGGAGCAACCGCTGGCATTCGGAAAGGAACACGGGCCTTCGCGCGCATGACGGCCGGCGGGCTGCATAGCGGATGCGCATGGGTTAGACATTCCTGCGACTAGGCAAGGAGGTAGGATCATGGAAGATTACACGCAGAAGGTACGCGAGATCATCGTGGAGCAGCTCGGAGTGACCCCCGAACAGGTTGTCCCCGAGGCGTCGTTCGTCGACGATCTGGGTGCGGATTCGCTCGATACGGTGGAACTCGTCATGGCCTTCGAAGATGCGTTCAGCGTCGAGATTCCCGACGAGGATGCGGAGAAGCTGACCCGCGTCGGCGATGCGATCGACTACCTGAAGAAACGGCTGGCCGAAAAGGCGAGCAGCTGAGCGGGCGGGCCGTTCCGTTGCCGGCGGGCCTGCTCGGCCGGGGGGGCTTGCGATGAAGCGGCGTGTTGCAGTAACGGGCCTGGGGATGGTCGTGCCCGTCGGCAACGACGTGCCGACCAGTTGGGCGAATCTGATCGCCGGACGGGGCGGGATCTCGCATCTGACGCGCTTCCCCTCCGGCGAATACACCAGCCGCATTGCCGGCGAGGTCAAGGATCTCGATCCCGAGAAGGTCATCGACCGCAAGACCCTGCGCCATACCGACCTCTTCGTCCAGTATGCATGGGTGGCCTCGCAGGAGGCCTTCCTGTGCGCGGGGCTGAATGGTCAGGCGCCCGACCCCGATCGTTTCGCGGTCATCATCGGATCGGGGATCGGCGGCATCACGACGCTCGAAGCCCAGCACAAGGTGCTGCTCGAGCGCGGGCCCAAGCGCGTCAGCCCTTTCTTCGTTCCGATGATGATCTCCGATATGGCGAGCGGGCAGCTCTCGATCGCCTTCAATGCGCGGGGTCCCAATTTCTGCACCGTCTCGGCCTGCGCATCCGGCGCGCATGCCATCGGCGAGGGCTATCGCCTGATCGTCGATGACCTGGCGGATGTCGCCATGGCGGGCGGCAGCGAGTCGCCGCTGACACCGCTCGCCCTGAGCGGCTTCTGCTCCATGAATGCGCTCAGCACGCGCAATGACGATCCGGCCCACGCCAGCCGCCCGTTCGACAAAGGGCGCGACGGTTTCGTGATGTCCGAAGGCGCGGGCACGGTGATCCTCGAAGAGTGGGAGAGCGCGCGGCGGCGGGGCGCCGACATCCTGGCCGAGCTGGCCGGGTACGGTTCGACGGCCGACGCCTATCATGTGACCGCCCCCTCGCCGACCGGAGAGGGCGCGGGACGGGCGATGGCGCTGGCGTTGAAAGACGCGGGCATGGCGCCCGCGGAGATCGACTACGTCAACGCCCACGGAACCTCGACGCAGTTGAATGACAAGGGGGAGACCCAGGCGATTCGCCACGTTTTCGGCGCCGCGGCAGACCGCCTGGCGGTCAGTTCCACCAAGTCGATGACCGGCCACCTGCTGGGGGCCGCGGGGGCGGTGGAGATGATCGCCTGCGTACTGGCGATCCGTGATGGAGTCGTTCCGCCCACGATCAACTACGAGGTTCCCGATCCGGACTGCGACCTCGACTATGTGCCCAACGAGGCGCGCCGGATGAAGGTGCGCACGGCTCTCTCCAACTCGCTCGGTTTCGGAGGGCACAACGTCTCGCTGATCGTCAAGGCACCATCCTAGGATCGTGCGGCGCCGTGCTCTGAGCGATGGTCTCCGGCAGAACGGGGCGCGCCGGTGGCCGCGCGGACGGAAGGAATGCCGACCCCGATGATAAAGCGTGCCCCCCGGCCGGCGTGGCTCAAGCGCCTGTTCGGCGGCCCGCGGAAACCCGACCGGGCCTCCGCCGATCCGACCGTCGGTCCCGTGCTGGATGCGTTTCAGTCGCACGCCCGCGTCACCTTCCGTGACCCCCGGTTCCTGCAGCGCGCCCTGACCCATCGCTCCTATCTCGGCGGCGAGGAGGCTCACGGTCCCGAATCCAACGAACGGCTCGAGTTCCTCGGGGACGCGGTGCTCGAGTTGATCGTGATCGAGTATCTCTTTCAGCGCTTCCCCCTCGATCGGGAGGGGGAGTTGACGCAGAAGAAATCCGTGCTGGTCAGCCGCTCGGTGCTCGCCGATCGCGCCGAATACCTCGGCCTGGGGCGCTACGTCCTGCTGAGCGAAGCCGAGCGCGATGCGGGCGGCAGCGAACGCCGCTCGATTCTGGCGGATGCCTTCGAAGCGGTGCTGGGTGCGATCTATCTCGACCGCGGCCTCGAAGAGGCCCGGCGTTTCGTCGAACGCTGGGTGCTCGCGCAGGCCGACCGCATCCTGCGCGACACCGAGAAACAGAACTTCAAGAGCATTCTCCAGGAGTCGGTCCAGGCACGCCTGCGGGTGCATCCGCGCTACCGGGTGATGAGCGAGACCGGCCCCGATCACGAAAAGCTCTTCACCGTGGAAGTGGTCGTGCGCGGGAGCGTGCTCGGCCGCGGGATGGGTCGCAACAAGAAGGAAGCCGAGCAGCAGGCCGCCCGGGAGGCGCTCGACTCGGGACAGCTCGCGCGCTGGCTGCACGAGCAGGACGAAGCCGGGGAGTGATCCCCCTATTCCTGCATCCCTGACAGAGTGTCTCTTCTCGACTGCCGGATCCAGTCGGCCACTGAGGCTCGCGCCCAAGGATATCCTATCCCGCGGATCGCATCACCCCGTCATCCAGCAACGAAGGAGAAGGGATCAGTCCAGCCGAAATGCCGCCGTTACGAGAATGCGCTGATCCGATTCCTCTTCGACGAGATCTATTCCGCTGCGCTGGAATCTGCCTACCGCCAAACCCGCGTCCACGGTCACCGATTCCTGCAGAAGAACGCCCAGCCCGACCGTGAAGCTGAGTCGATCGGGATCGAACCTAGCCGAGTAATAAACCGGGATCGATTCGGGTGGGGGATCGTCGGGGTCTGGCGTTGCGGGCTCGAGTTCCTGGTACTCCTGCAGAATCCGATACGGCACAGGCTCCCAGGCAACTCCGGCACGGAGGCGCATTCCTGCCAAGCCCAAGGCATCCAGAAGGTATTCGGCGCCAAAGTGGAGATCCCACGTCTGCTTATACGCTGGCCGACGGGGTCGGGTCTCTGGTTCATTGGGAATCAATGGTCCTTCATAGTACCGCAACGGGCCATCGTAGTCGATTCTCGTCCAGTCGGTCAGACGGGCATCCCCCGCAAGAAGCAGATTCGGGAGCATTGCACTCAAACCGACTCCCACGCTGAACGGCAGTGTAAGGTCCTGTTCCAGGATCTCGGTATAGTCGGGAAATGCGGGGAATGAGATGGTCTGATCGAGTTGGATCCACCGCGGCAGATTGAGGGTCAGTCCGAGGCGACCCCAACCGCCGACTCGCGAAAGGGCACCCAGGGCACCGGTGAATCCATTGACATCGATATCCACGACTTGGTGATCGTCAAAGCCGTATTCCGTATCTAGATAGAACCAGTCCTGGTTGATGTTCCCGTGTATCCAGCTTGTTCGGAATCCGAGCGCAAGCTCTGGAGCCACATCTACGGCGTACCCGAAACTCCATTCGCCCACTTCGCCTTCTTCATTGAGAGACTCTCGGAAGGTTCTTGAGGATTCCCGAAAGGCTCTCTCGGAATTGCGATCAGTGATCCACGGTGCCGTGTAACCCAGGGCGATGACCATACTGCCCCGATAAGTCGGAAAGGGGTAGGTGAAGGCCAGTGCGGAGATCTGCGAGCCCGAAAGCGAGGCTTCCCGTCCTTCGCCGTGGAATTCCGTTGCGATTGTCCTCTCAAGCGTGCTCAGGGAACCCAGGAATTCGACCCGCTGAATCCGGGCGAGCCCCGCAGGGTTGTAGCGCAAGGCATTGGCGTCATCTGAGATCGCCAGGTACGCTCCGCCCATGCCCAGGGCCCGCGCGGACGTGGATAAGTCCCGTGTCATAGGGATATCCGCAACCCAGACATCCTCCTGTGCCCGTACTGAAGCGACGTTGGGAACCAGCCCCGCGATCAGGAGAGTGAGAATCACCGGGATAGGTGTCGCTACCCACATGCAAGAGGCAGCTCGGATTCTAGCACTGGCGGGAACGAACAAGGGGGCAATCCTCCAATGGTTTCCTGTCGTGGAGTGTCGACTCCGCATCTCCCGCGAATCATCGCCGCAAACCACGCTTTCTGGGTTTGGGCTTCGGTTTCTGCTCGTTCTCTTGAGGAGCGGCCTGGGAGTCCGAGTCACCTTGAGACGCCCCCACTGTCGGGGCAGGCCCGGGTGGAGCGGAGACTATCGGTGAAGTAATAAGAAGGGGATTGCGGACCCGAGTCGAATCCGGTCCCGGAGAGCCGCCAGCCCGAGCGCGGCGCACCCAGGCCTGCCGTCCCGACAGCTCCGACTGCGTTTCATCCTCCGCGGACGCGCAATCGGGGCAACGGACCCACTTGTCCTCAGCCCACCATGGGGAGCCGTAGTAGTTGATCCAGGGCCAGGCAGAGTAGGCATAGTACTCCAGCCAAGGCGAGTAAGAGTAAGAGGCAGGATCTGCATTGTCATAGTGGCACTGCAGGCAGTCTTCCTCGTAGGCCGATACCGTTGGATCGGCGGCATCCGGGTGACGCAGCAGGGTGTAGCATCCGGAAAGCAGGAAGGCGGCCATGAGGGCGAAAGCGACCGCCCGGTAGGGGGGCCCGCCCCGCTCATGAAGTGCCGGGCTGACGTTCATGCCTCCACCTCCTTGCTTCAAAGCCAATCCTACTATGCGCAGTATACGGATTGGTTCCGATGCCTGTCAAAGAGGACCCATGCGGTGGACCTATCTATCTGATAGCATCGGCCCCGCCGGGCCAACCGTGAAGGAGGAAGCCCGCAGTGGTTGCAGGACTGACAGCGGGTGTGATCACGGGGTTTTGGCTCGGTCTTGGTCCATCTCCGGCCATGCCCGTCCGTGCACCCGTTCCGGACAGCCTCGCCCCCCGCACCGAATCCTGGACCTCCTTCGCCATGGGTCTGCAGTCGGAATTTGATCTCAACTACAAGGAGGCGTTGAGGCACTACGGCGAGGCCGAAGCCATGGGCGTCGCAGACGCCGAGCTGTTTGTCCGCAAGGCCTATTGCCTATTGGAGTTGCGGGACTTTCCCGAAGCCGTCTCCGCGGCACGCGAGGCCATCGAGCGGGACTCGCTGTCGGCCGAGGCCCATTCGATCCTGGGCACCTCGCTGGTCGGATTGCAGCGGTTCGACGCGGCCATCGAGCCCTTGGCGCGATCGACCCAGCTTCATCCGGACGTCCGCACCCTCAACATGCTGGTCAATGTGTACGAGCGCCTCGGACGCCATTCAGAGGCGGTGGCCCCCCTGACGCGGCTTCTCGAACTGTCGAGCAGCCCGACGGCGCTCTACCGGAGGGCCCAGCTTCTGGAGCGCCTCGGACGCTTGGAAGAGGCGGCCGGCGACCACTGGGAAATCCTCCAGGACGAGCCCTCCCGGACGGCCAGCGTGGAGTCCCTGGAGAGGATCTTGACCGAGCTGGAGAGAGGTGAGGAGTTGATCCGCCTCTACCGCCTGCTCGTCGAACGCTTCCCGGATCGCCCGGATTACCGCTGGTCCTTGATCCAGGCCCTGATCAGAGATGAAGAATGGGACGAGGCCGAGACCGAGCTGCTGGAGTTGCGCGACCGTGATGCCGCAGACCCCATGGCCACGTTGCATCTCGGCCTGGTCGCCTACCGCAAGGGTGAGACGCAGCGCGGGCTGAGTCTCTTCGAAGAGGCGTGGCATCTGGCCCCCGACACCCCCAGAATCCTGCGCTGGCGCATGCGGCTGCTCCTCGCCGAGGGTATGCTCGACTCCGCCCTGGTGAATGCCGAGCGGCTGCTCCGGGTGCAGCCCGAAGATGTGGAGGCCTGGCGGGTGCTTGCGCTGGGCCATGTAGAACGCGACGAGTTCGACGCCGCCCTGCGGGCGCTGCATGCCTGGGCCGGGGTCGAGTCCGAAAACGCCGATCCCTGGCTGCTGATGGCCAGCATCCATCGCTCCCGGCGGCAGTACGATGAAGGGCTTCTTGCGATTCGGGAAGCGGTGGCCCGGGAGCCGCGGAAGGCGGATGTCCTGCTCGAATACGCGTCCTTTCTGGAGGAGGCGGGTAGCCTGGGAGAAGCGGAATCGGTCCTCCTGCCCCTGATGCAGCCCGATTCGGCCGATGCCCGGGCCCTCAATTTTGTGGGCTACATGCTGGTCGATCATGGTCTCCGTCTCCCGGAGGCCGAGAGCATGATCCGCCGGGCGCTCGAGGGGGATCCCGAAGATCCGGCAATCCTCGACAGCATGGGGTGGCTCTGGTACAAGAAGGGCGATATGCCTCGGGCTGAGGAGTGGCTTCAGAAGGCCGTGGACGGTGGGGGACGTCACCCGGAGATCTTTGAGCACCTGGCGCGGGTGCAAATCGAGCGGGCCCGGCACAGAGCCGCGGCCGAGACGCTGCGCAAAGGCCTGGCCTTGACGCCGGATGCGGCGCAGCTGCAAGAGCTCCTCGACAGCCTGGGAGTACGATAGGTAGCTCCTGGCAGGCCAACGTGTTGCGGCGGCGAGAAGAGCGGAACTGCCGCCCCTTGCCAGGGTACGATGTAGAGGACAATGCATGCAGCCGGTCGACGAGAAGCCGGGCGAGACCCTGTCGAGTCTGGCCGATGAAGATCTGATGGAGAAGATCGTCGAAGGCAGCGAATTGGCCTTCGAGCTTCTCGTGAAACGGTACCAGGCCAAGATCACGAACCTGGTGCACCGTTTCATCTACGATCGCGACCGGGCTGTGGAGATTGCGCAGGAGGTGTTCCTGCGTGTCTTCCTCCATCGGAAACGGTATCGGCGCAGCGGCCGGTTCAGCACCTGGATCTATACGATCGCCGTCAATCTGGCGAAAAACGAACTTCGGCGGAAGTCCCGCCTGCGCGGGGTGACGAGTCTGGACAATTTGTTGGAGATCGCCGGAGATTCGGGCGCGTACCTGGCGGACAAGGAGCCCAGCCCGGATCAGCAGACGCATCAGCACAGAGTCGAAGAAACGGTCATGGCGGCCATCCAACAATTGCCCCCGAAGTATCGCGAGGTGATCCTGCTCCGGGACATTCAGCAGCTGACGTACGAAGAGATCGAGCAGGTGCTGAACATCCCGGGCGGAACGGTGCGCAGCCGGATCAACCGCGCACGCAGCGCGCTCAAGCAGATACTCGAGCCGATCCTGGGGCGGAGGGAGACATCATGAAGTGCAAGAGCATGTGCAAGCATTTCTCTGCTTGCGCCGACCGCGACCTGTCCTTTGCTGAAGAAGCCCGCCTGCGAGAGCATCTCCGCGAGTGTCCCGAGTGCGCGCGCGAGTTCGACTGCTTCGAGCGCATGCTGGGTCTGTTGGAGGATCTGCCCGAAAGCGATCCCGGCCCCGATTTCTACGCCGCCGTCCGCCGCCGCATCCAGACCGAAGGCAGTTCCATCGAGGAGTCGGAGCCGTCGGCCATCGGCCGTTGGCTTGGTCGCGTGGGCGGGTGGCTGCGGCCGGCGCTGCCGCGCCCGGCGTTACTGCGCCCAGCCTTCGGGGCGGCCTTTCTCGGGATTGCCATCGGCTTGTTGGTGGGCACTCAGGTGCCGCAGGTCGGCCGCTTGCTGGCCGGTGAGCCCGGATCGCGGATGCCCGCGTCGTCTTCGGTCTCCGAGGTCGAATCCGGTACCGAGGGCCTCGCCGCCGGTGGCGAGTACCGCAGCCCGGTAGCCGACATCGATCTCGACCGCTTGGCCGCGATGGCCGACACGGTCCATCTTGAGGGTGAAACCGAGTATGTTCTCGAGCGCTATCTGACGGACCGCCAGCGCGGACTCGTTCCCGCCGATCTACAGGGGCAGCCCGTGATGGACAATTCAAGTGACGTCTTCATTACCTTCTAAGCTCGCTCCTTGGGGCGCGTGGCTTCTGTGGGTCTCGTTGTGGACCACGCCCGTCGCGGCCCGGCCGTCGGTGCCGCGAGACCTGCCCTGTCTCGAGGCCGGGCTAAGCAGCTTGTACTCCGAAATCAGCCCGGCGGTCGTCAGCATCGTCAGCCATCGCAGCCAGGATATCGTCGACAACCGCACCGGGCAGCGCCGGCGCGTCTCGCACCGGCGCTTGATCGCCACGGGTCTGATCATCGATGAGGCGGGATGCCTCGTCACGAGCAACCGCGCGGCCCAACCCGGCGACAGCATCCTCGTCTGTCTGTCCGACGGCAGGTGGGTCCCCGCCGAATTCGTCGGCGCCAATGACGCCATTCATGTCTCCCTTCTGCAGCTGCAGGGCGCCAGACCCTTTCCCGCCCTTCACGGGTGGATGGAGTGGGAAGGCGGGCCGCTTCCGGAATGGATGGCCGCCATCGCCCATGGTCCGTGGCAAGGGCTCGCCCCCGGCAAGCCCGCCTTGACGCTGACCCATCGGGATGCGATAGAAACCGCGACGATTCCCTGCGGGGATTCCCTCGAGTGCATCTGGCGCATTCAGGCGCCCTTCCATCCCGGCAACAGCGGCGGGGCGCTGGTCACGCTGGATGGGCAGTGGGTCGGTCTGATCACCGGGGCGCTGGCATCCGGGGACAGTCCGGCCTCCGCGCAGGCGGGATCCGGCGGCGGGTCGGGGGATTGGGAGTCGGGCCTCGCCCTGCCGGCAACGCTGGTCATGAAGGCGGTGAGAGAAATCCACTCCTGCCGGGGACCCGTGCCCACGCTTGGGTTTCTGGGTGTCAGCACCTACCGCCCCGGCCAGGCGGAGCGCGACAGCCTGCGGCATGGGCCGGGGGTCGTCGTCTCGGAAGTCTTGCAACAAAGCCCCGCCTACCGCGCGGGCATCATTCCCGGGGACGTCATCCTCCAATACCAGGACCGCCCGGTCAGCGAGGTGACGGAGCTCACGCGAATGGTGGCCGAGACTCCTCCCGGCTCGACGGCCACACTGGATATCCTCCGCCACGGGGTTGCGCACAAGATCCGCGTGCAGATCGGTGACCGGACCTCCGAGGAGATGGCCATCGCCCGCCGTTCCCGCCAGAACCTCCAGCGCGAGGCCCTGAACAAACAGATCCGGTGGTATCAGGGGAGAATCGAGTTGCTGCGGGATCAACTCCGGGGCATGGATCCCGGCCGATCCAAGGATGCCGGCGGCGGGAAACCCACCGGCAGGTGATCTTCGGGCCGCCATGGCGCGGCCATCCGCTCAACCGGCCCGCGCCGCCTCGGCACGGTCTCCGCGCAAGCCCCGCCGCCCGTCCGCTCCCGCACCTCCCGCGACCTCCGTGGCTATACTGGATCGTGCGAGGATCCTCGATTAGGCTGTCGGCGGCAGCTCGTCCGAATCCGGGCTGCGTGATTCGGCCAATGAGGAGGGCCCCATGGTTTCCCGAACCGGTTCACTTCGCGACGATCAAGAAGCTCGCGCCTGCCCGCCCATGTTTGCGTCCCGCCGGGCCATGCTCGCCTCCGGCCGACCCGCGGCTGCCGCCTTCCGGGCCGCGTCGATCCTTGCTGCGCTGACCTCCGCGATCCTGCTCGTCGCCGGGGGCTGCGGAGGGTCCTTCCGGGCCGCGGTGGGGCCGAATGAAGATGTGGAAGTCTTCTCCGACTTTGCGGGCGGCGATGCGCGCACCCAGCTTCTGATCGAGCTTCTCACCCGGCCTGTCGAAACCCCGGTGCGCGCGGAGCGGCCGTTCAAGGTACTGCGCGCCGACTCGACCTCCTACCGGCAGATGAGGGACTGGCGCAATCTGGTCCTGCTGGGGAACATGGCGGGTGGGGCGTGGGCGGCGCGCCAGAGCCGTGGGCTTCTCGGTCCCGAGGCGCATGCACGGCTGGCCGCGAAACCGGCCGGATTCGTGATCCTGCCCGATGCCTCCGCCGAAGGGCAGACGATGCTGATCGTGCACGCGAGCTCTGCGGAAGCGCTGGGCGCGATGCTCGCCCAGGAAGGGCAGATGCTGCTGGCCCGCTTCGAAGACGCCATCGTCGCCGGCCTGACCAAGACTCTCTTCCTTTCGGGCGAACAGACCGAACTTGCCGCCGGGATCGCGCAGCGCCACGGCCTGCACCTTCGCATTCCGCGCGACTTCCTCGTCGAGGAGGACGCCGCCAATCGTTTCGTCCGCATGAAGCGGATCGTGCCCGATGAGCCGGTCACCTTCTTCTTCGTCTACTACGAGGCCCAGAAACTCGAAGACGAGGATCCCCGGCTGGCGACCTACTGCATAGCGATTCGCGACACGCTGGCCTCGGCTTACTTCGGCGGCGACCGGGTCGACCCCTCGCGCACGCGGGCGGAATGGGTCGACTTCCAGGGCCGCCGCGCGCTCCAGCTTTATGGTCTCTACCAGAACGACAGCCCGCCCATGGGCGGACCGTTCAAGATGTACTGCTTCCATGAAGGCGGGCGGCTCTACGTGATCGATCTGGCCGTGTTCAATCCGCCCGGAAACAAACTCCCGCAACTCAGGATACTGGAAGCGATTGCGCGGTCGCTCCGGATAACTCCAGGCAAAGCCTAGCCTTGCGCGGGCATAGGTGACACCCCGGAACGCATCTGTTATCGTTCGACCGGGAAGGCTCCGGCGGCGGGCGGCCGGCCCCTTGGCAGGGCGGGCGGCAGGTGCAGCCGGAATCGGTGGGGAATCTGGGAGGACAGGGGCATCCTATGGCGACCACGGCCGATTTCCGAACGGGCATGATCATCCAGATCGACGGCAATGCCTACCGCATCGTTGATTTCCAGCATGTCAAGCCCGGCAAGGGGGGCGCCTTCGTGCGCACCAAGCTGAAGAACGTCGAGACGGGGGCGGTCCTGGAGAGGACCCTGCGGGCGGGCGAAAAGGTGGACGAAATCCGCCTCGAGCGGTCCGACGCACAGTATCTCTACTCCGACGGCGAGCTTCTCCACTTCATGAACATGGAGACCTACGACCAGTTCGCGCTCACGGTAGACAAGGTCGGGGACGCGCGGTTTTACATGAAGGAAAACGAGGTCATCGGTATCTTGACCCGGGATGGGAGCCCATTCCTGATCGAATTGCCGCCGCATGTGACTCTCGCGGTCGCCAAGACCGAACCGGGCCTGCGGGGAGACACCGCCACGGGGGCGAACAAGCCCGCCGAGCTCGAGACCGGTCTGACCGTGGCGGTGCCGCTCTTCATCGATGTGGGCGACACCCTCAAGATCGACACACGCACCGGGGAGTACATCGAGCGCGTCTCCCGATAAACCTGTGGAGAGACCGTACATGCGGGTCGATAGAATAAGGGAGCTTATCGAGCTGCTCGAGCGCAGCTCGATCGACGAACTAGAGATTCGGGAATGGGGCAGGTCCATTCGCTTGAGCAAGCACGCCCGAGGCGGCGGCCCCGTGGCCGTGGGAGAGACCGGACCTCAGAAGCCCCTGGGTCCCGCCGCGCACGCACTGGTGGGCGAACCCGACGAAGCCGCGGACGCGGATGCCGGGCTGATCGCGATCCGCTCCCCGATGGTCGGCACCTTCTTCCAGGCGCCTTCCCCTGCCGCGCCGGCGTATGTGGAGCCGGGCAGCCGGGTTTCCGTCGGCCAGGTGGTCTGCATCGTCGAGGCGATGAAGCACATGAACGAGATCGAGTCGGAAGTGTCCGGTGAAGTTGTCCGCATTCTCGTGGAAAACGGGCGCAGCGTCGATTTCAACCAACCCTTGTTCCTGGTCAGGCCCGATCGGGTCTAGCGCGCGCCGCATCCCCGGGTGAGGGGCGCCCCCCGGCGGCAGCTTGGGAGGACCGCAATGCCAACCGTGGATTTCCAACGCATCATCGAAAAGATGATTGCTCAAGGCGCCTCGGACCTGCATCTGCGCGCGGGCGCGCCGCCGGTCCTGAGGATCGACGGCACGCTGACCCCCTTGGACCATCCTCCGCTGGGAGTCGAGGATGTCGACGAGATCACGCGGCGCATCATTCCTCAGGATCTCCAGGAGCGCTTCACGCATTCCCACGAGGTCGACTTCTCCTTCGGTGTTCCCGGGCTGGCCCGTTTCCGCGCCAACTTCTACTACCAGCGGGGAACGATTGCCGGGGCGATCCGCTGCATCCCGCTCACGGTTCCGGAGATCGGCGAGCTCAATCTGCCCCCGATCGTCAGCGACTTGGCGGGCAGGCCGCGCGGGCTGATCCTGGTGACGGGCACGGTCGGCAGCGGGAAGTCGACCACCCTCGCCGGGATGATAAACCTGATCAACAGATCCTCGGCCAAGAACATCATCACGGTCGAGGACCCGATCGAGTTTCTCCATCGCAACCACCAGTCCATCATCAGCCAGCGCGAGATCGGTCAGGATACGGCCGACTATCTGGCCGCGCTGCGCTACATCCTGCGCCAGGATCCCGACGTGATCCTGATCGGGGAGATCCGCGATCAGGCGACGATGTCGGTGGCCCTGATGGCGGCCGACACCGGACATCTTGTGCTCAGCACCCTGCACACGACGGATGCGGCCCAGACGGTCAACCGCATCATCTCCTTCTACCCGCCCCATCAGCACGAGGAAGTGCGCTTCCTGCTCGCCGCCTCGCTCGTGGCGGTGATTTCGATGCGCCTGCTGCCGAATGCGAACGGTCATGGCCGGGTGCCGGCAGTGGAGGTCATGATCAACACCGAGACGGTGCGCGAGTGCCTGCGCGACTCGGAGAAGACGCCTCAGCTGCGCGATGTCATCGCCGACGGCTTCAGCCAGTACGGCATGCAGACCTTCGACCAGTCCCTGATGAGCCTCTACCGGCGCGGCTTGGTGAGCCTCGAGGAAGCGCTGCAGCAATCGACCACGCCGACCGAATTCGAGTTGCGCCTGCGCGGGATTCATGCCACCAGTGACGCGAGCTGGGATGCCTTCGAGCACCGTCAGGGGGGGGATGATCTGCAGCAGCCCCGGGGCGCGCCGCCCCCCGGCGGTCACAGCGATTCCAGCCGCACGGAGAAGCCCGGGCGCAGGGCCCGCGGGGCCTAGCGCCCGGCGCGAGCGGGCGTCGCGGACCGAAGGTCCGGATTCGGTCGGGGAGCAGGATGTTCCGCAAGATCCTGATCGCGAACCGGGGAGAGATCGCCGTGCGCGTCATCCGCGCCGCGCGCGAGCTCGGCATGACGGCCGTAGCGGTCTACAGCGAAGCCGATCGGGAGTCGCTGCACGTCAAACTCGCCGATGAGGCGGTCTGCATCGGTCCTCCGCCGAGCCAGGAAAGCTATCTCAACATCGCCCGCATCATCAGCGCCTGCGAAATCGCCAACGTCGATGCGGTGCACCCCGGCTACGGGTTCCTCTCGGAGAACTTCCGTTTTGCCGAAGCCTGCGAGGCGACCGGCTTCACATTCATCGGGCCTCCGCCCGAGGTCATCCGCCGGATGGGGGACAAGTCGGCCGCCAAGACCGCGATGCGCGCGGCCGGCGTCCCGGTCATTCCCGGCAGCGAGGATGCGCTCGCCTCCATCGAAGAGGCGCAGCGGATGGCGGAGCAGATCGGCTTTCCCGTTCTGCTCAAGGCGCGCCAGGGCGGCGGCGGCAAGGGCATGCGCGTGGTGCGCGAGCCGGGCGGCGTGGCGAGCGCCTATGAGATGGCTTCGGCAGAGGCGCTGGCGTCGTTCGGCAACGGCGAGCTCTATCTCGAGAAGCTGATTGAAGAGCCGCGTCACATCGAGGTTCAACTGGCTGGCGATTCCAGGGGCCGGGTGGTGCATTTCTTCGAGAGGGATTGCTCGGTGCAGCGGCGCCATCAGAAACTGATCGAGGAGGCGCCCAGCCCCGCGCTGGACGAGGCGACCCGCGTCGAGTTGGGTCGGCTGGCCGTCCGGGGGGCCGAGGAAATCGGCTACCAGAGTCTAGGCACGATGGAGTTCCTGCTCGATGCGCGCGGCAGCTTCTACTTCATGGAGATGAATACGCGTCTGCAGGTCGAGCACGGCGTCACCGAGGAGGTGACCGGTCTCGATCTGGTCAAGCTGCAGATCCTGATCGCGGCGGGTCGCCCGTTGCCCCTCACCCAATCACGCATCCGCCTGACGGGGCATGCGATCGAATGCCGCATCAATGCCGAGGATCCGGCCAACGGTTTTCGCGGCTGTCCGGGCACGGTGAGCTTCTTCCATTCCCCGGGCGGCCCCGGCATACGCGTGGACAGTCATCTCTATACCGGCTACGCCATCCCGCCCCACTATGATTCGCTGATCGGCAAGATCGTCGCGCGGGGACAGACTCGCGAGGAAGCGATCGGCCGGATGAAACGGGCCCTCGAGGAACTCATCGTCGAGGGGGTCTCCACGACGGCTCACTTCCATGCGAAGGTGATGGAAGACGAGACCTTCGGCCGGGGGGGCTACAACACTTCCTTCGCTGAGCGCTTCCTCGAGCGCTTCATTCCTGCGGCGGCGTCGGCCTGAACCTTTGCCCGCAATTCTCGTGCACGGACTGGGCGCGGGGGGCGGGGTGGGGTCCGCGGGAACGGCGCGCGCAAAGAGAAAGTTACGGGGGGGCGTGCGCCTTGAGCGGGCCGCGCGAAGGGCTCCGTGCTTCCTGAAGGCTGTGCATAGTGCGCGGCCCTAACATCCCGCGGCCCCCACCCAGCCCCCCGCGCCCGAGCCCCGGAGGGAGATTGCGAGCGTGGGGCCGCGCGGCTTTGGCGCGGCGGCTTTCATGTCGTGCTGGAGAGTGTGGTGAGGGGGGTGTGATGCTCCCCCGGGATGTCTGCGCACGC
>JAZDGX010000172.1:0-8853 GCA_043806645.1 Candidatus Eiseniibacteriota bacterium
GTCCTGATTCTGGACGAGCCGACCACCGGCCTCGATCCCAACCAAATCGTGGAGATCCGCGATCTCATCCGCGACATCGGACGCCAGAAGACGATCGTGCTCAGCACGCACATCCTGCCCGAAGTGGAAGCGACCTGCAGCCGCGTGCTGATCATCAACGAAGGGCGCCTGGTCGCCAGCGGAACGCCCGGCGAGCTCGCGGCCCAGTCCCAGGGAGATGCGAAGGTCCATTTGACCGTTCGCGGTGCGCCCGAGCTGATCGAACCGGTGCTGCGCCGCAGCGGCATCGCCACCGATCTGCGTCTGGTCGACACCTTCGACGGCAAGGTGCGCTACGCGATCGGCAGCGCCGAAGAGGAACCCGCGGAGAAGCTCTTTCAGCTTGCGGTTCAGCACGGCTGGGTGCTGAGCGAGCTGCAGCGGGAATCGGTGAGCCTCGAGCAGGTCTTCACCCGGCTGACGACACGGGAAGCGGCCGCCCCGCAGCCCTGACCGAGGTGGATGGGCGGACGTCCGCGGCGGGACCCCCGGCGGCGCGGGATCGCGTCGCTGAGCGAACTGAGACGGAATCGGAAAAACGGACCGGGCCGAGAGAGGGAACGCAGATGAGCAATGTCCTCACCATTGCGCAGAAGGAATTCCGCAGCTACTTCAGCTCGACCATCGCCTACATCTTCATGGTCGTTTTTCTCGTCTTGACGGGGCTGCTCTTCTTCGAGCTGCAGAAGTTCTTCGTCATCGGACAGGCGACGCTGCGCGACTTCTTCGGGCTCGTGCCGATCGTCTTTCTATTCTTCGTGCCGGCGATCGCCATGCGCATGTGGGCGGAAGAGCGCAAGCTGGGCACGCTCGAGATTCTGATGACGCTGCCGATCCGCGACTGGGAAGCCGTGCTCGGCAAGTTCATCGCCGCGTTCCTGTTCCTGCTCATCACCCTCGCCCTTACCTTTCCCCTGCCCCTCACGGTGTCGCTGCTCGGCCATACCGATGCGGGGGCGATGATCGGCGGCTACCTCGGCCTGATCCTGCTGGGCGCCACCTATTTGGCGATCGGTCTCTGGATCTCCAGCCTGACCGAGAACCAGATCGTCGCCTTCATTCTGGCAGCGGTGGCCTGCCTGATCCTCTTCATCATCGGCGTGGACATCTTTCTGACCGCCCTTCCCCGCTGGAGCGTGCCCTTCTTCAAGGGCATCGCGCTGGGAAGCCGGTTCAACTCGATCGAGCGCGGAGTCATCGACCTGCGCGACATCGTCTACTACGTGTCGATGATCGGATTCTTCCTGTTTCTCAACGTGCGTTCCGTCGAGGCGCGCCGCGGCGCCTGACGGCCGGCACACGGGGCCCGGACGATCGCCGGGCCGACGGAGAGAAAGGACTGCAAAGCGATGACTGGTACGCCCCGCGCCGGCCGCCGGTCGGCGAACACGATCGTCGGCGTCGTGCTGATCGCCGCGATCCTCATCCTGGTCAACATCATTCTCACCGGGGTGCCGCTGCGGCTCGATCTGACCGAGGGCCGCGAGTTCACCATCTCGCGTGCGACCAAGGATGTGCTCGGCGACCTGCGGGATCTCGCGACGATCACGGTCTACATGACCGAGGATTTGCCGCCGCAGCTCTCCACTCTCCGGCGGCAGATCGGAGACCTGCTCGACGAGTACCGCAACTACGGCCGCGGCAAGGTCCAGATCGAGTTCGTGGATCCCGGCGCCGACCCCGAGCTCGAGCAGCGCCTGCGCACGCTGGGGATTCCCCAGATCATGGCGCAGACGGTGGAGCGCGATCAGCTCCAGGTGGTCAACGTCTACCTGGGCATCCTCATCAGCTATCTGGATCGCCAGGAGGTGCTCCCCGTCGTCCAGGACACCTACACGCTGGAATACGATCTCACCTCCGCCATCGTCAAGGTCTCCCGCGGCGAGGACTACGTCGTCGGCCTGCTGAGCGGGCCGACCGTGCACGATCCCGCCCGCACTCTGACCGGCCTGCGTGATCTGCTGCAGCAGCAGTACCAGGTGCAGATCGTAAACCTGGGCGCGGGCGACGAGCCGGTCCCGGAGGAGATTGATCTACTGATCGTCGCCGGTCCGTCGCAGGTTCCCGATCCGCTGCAATACCAGATCGACCAGTATCTGATGCGCGGCGGACGGATCATCTTCCTCGTCGATGCGATCCGCCTGCCGGAGGGAGGCGGTCTGCAGGCGGTGCCGCTTGAATCGGGCATCGAGGATCTGCTGGCCCATTACGGCGTGCGCGTGCAGCAGGCGCTGGTGGTGGATCGCGCCCTCAATGCCCAGGCCAGCTTCAGCGGCGGTTTCATCCGCTACACGCTGCCCTATCCCTACTGGCCCAAGATGGTCCCGGAACTCCTGAACGCGGCCAACCCGATCACCAATCGCCTCGAGTCGCTGGTCTTTCCCTGGGTGGCGCCGCTCGAGCTCGATGTCCCGATCGGGCCGGGCGACCCGCTTGAGAAAATCTCCGAGCTGACCGCGGCGGAGCGGGAGGCCCGCCAGGAGATGGCCCGCAAGCTGGGCGTCGAGTTGCCCCCGGAAGAAGCGGGGCAGGCCGCCGGCGCGGAGGTCCCCGCCGCCGCGGCCGTGGACGCGGGCGGCGGCGCGGCACAGGTGCTGGCGAGCGTGCTGGCGCGCACGTCGCCCAAGTCGTGGAGTGTCAGCGGGCGCTACAACCTCGACCCGCAGCAGAACTTCTTTCCCGGACAGATGGCGCCCCAGATCATCGCCGCCGCGCTCAGCGGGCGCTTCACCAGCTTCTATGAGAACCGCGAAGTGCCCCACCTCTCCCCGCCTGCGGAAGCGGGCGTGGAAGGCGCCCCGGTGGACGCGAGTCCCCTGGGAACACCGATTCCGCTGAGCCCCGAGACGCATCTGATCGTCGCGGGCAACGCGCTCTTCGCCACCGACGGGTTTCTCAATCAATTCCCGGAAAACTCGCTCTTCCTGCTCAACGCCATCGACTGGATGACGCTCGGGGACCGTTTGATCAGCATCCGTTCGCGCGGCGCGACGGACCGGCCGCTCAAGCAGGTTTCGGACGCGACCAAGTCGATGATCAAGCTGGCCGTCATTCTCGGCACGCCGCTCGTGGTGATTTTCTACGGGTTGATCCGTTTCTCGGTCCGGCGACGTCGCTGGAGCGCGCAGGAAGTTGCCGTGCGCGATAGCTAGGACCATCGGCGGACCGCGCGACGCGGGTGCCCGGGCGGGCCCGGCGGCGGCCCAGGCCAGACGCGCGGGTTCGCCCAACCGGAGGAGGTTCTGTTCTGATGAGCACGAGGACGACGATTGCCCTGGCAGTCATCGCCGCAGTTCTGGCCGTGATCGCCCTCGCCACGCGGCGAGCCGAACGCTCGCAGGAGAGCCTCGCGACGGGGCCGATCTTTCCCGGAGCGCGTTGGACGGAGGCGGCGAGCATCCAGCTCGCCGCCGGAGACGACACCGTCAGGCTCTACAAGCAAGCGGGCCAGTGGCTCGTCGCGACCGAAGGGGATCATCCCGCCGACACGGCCGCCGTGCGGGGTCTGCTCGAGAAGCTGGAGCTCTTCGACCGCCGGCATCTGGTCTCGAACAACCCGGCCACGCAGGCGACCTTTCAGGTGGACGATGCCTCCGGCACCGAAGTGCTTCTGCGTGATGCCCGCAGCGAGCCGCTGGCCCACTTTCGCCTGGGCAAGAACGGCCCCGATTTCCGGAGCCAGTACGTACGTCCCACCGGATCTGCGGAGGTCTTCCTGATCCCCGACTATCTGCGCGGCAGCTTTGACGCGGCGCGGGCGACCTGGCGCGACCGGACGATCTTCGCCTTCGATCCGCAGCGTGCCCTGCGCCTGATGATCCAGCCCGAGGAAGCGGCGCCGATCGACATTCACCGGACGCCCGCGGGCGACTTCGTGATCGCCGCCGCCGACAGCGTGCCCGCCAAGAAGAGTCTCGTCGAGTCGACGATCCGCGCGCTCTCCACGTTGCGCGCCGACGCCTTCCCCGCCGCGGCGATCTCGTTCGAAGAAGCCGGTCTGGCGCCCCCGCTCCAGCAGGTTCGTGTCGACCTCGAAGACGGCGGGGCGCGCACGCTGCTGATCGGCCGCGAAACCGAGGGCGACCGCATCTTCGTGGCCGCCGCCGGCAGGGAGACGGTCTTTCTGCTCAGCAAGGGCCGCCTGGGAACACTGGTGCGCGATCTCGCGACGCTGCGCGAGGAATCTCCCGCCGCCGCGCCCCCCGCCGCCCCGTCCGCCGGCCGCTGATCCGCCCCCTGGTCGCGGCCGACTTCATCCGCCCGATGCCGCCCGGGGCCGCGCGGATCCGGCTCGGGGTCCCTCGGGATGTCTGCGCGCGCACACGGCAAGGCATGCGGAATGTGCGCGTGAAGTGCTGTGCGTGCGCAGTCAAGGCGCGCGCCAAGGAGATTGGGATTCCCCGAGCGCGCGCCGGTCCCGCGGGACTCCGAGCCGGATCCGGGCGGCCCTCATCGGTCAAGGATCAAGCGACTCCTGGAAATCAGCCCTGCAGCAGGGCCCCGTGCCTCGCTGCCGTCAGGCACGGCTCCTGCGCCGCAATGCGCAGCAGCCGCCGCAGCGTCGCCTCCAGCGCCCGCGCCTGGATGGGCTTGCTCAGCATGCAGACCACGTTGTGCGGCAGCCCGAGCGGCGAGACGTGCGTCAGCCATTCCGCGTCGGTGCCGATGAGGATGACCCGCGTGTCGCGCCCCGGGCCGGCCAGCCAGCCCCACAGCTCAGTCCCCGCTCCGCGCCGCAGCGTGTAATCCTCGCAGACGAGGAGTGCGGGACTCCGCTGGGCGAGCGCGGCGAGAGCGATCACCGGGGTCTCGGCCGATCGCGCCCATACGCCGCGGGCGCAGAGATGGCGGGCCAGAAAGGCGGCCTCGGCCGGCCGCTCGAAGAGGATCACCGGTACCGGTCCCTCTCCGGGAATCGCAGGCCTTCCCGCTCCCTGCACGTGATCCATGACGCGCGCGACGACTTCCTCCCGTCCGATCTCGCGCGGGATCAACTGGACCGCCAGCCCCAGGTCTCCGATCTCGGAGGCATAGCGCCGCGCGTCGTCGGTCAACGCCCAGACGGGCGGAGGGGACAGGGAAACGGCGGCATGGCCGAGCGCCTGATAGGCGACGACGGTCTCCAGATCGATCAGCGACGGGGAGGTTCCGGTCAGCGTGCAAGCGATCGCAGCGGGGAACTCCCGATCGAGGGCGGCAATCGCCTCGGGCAACGCCGCGGCCCATACCGCTTCCACGCCTCTCCGTTCGAAGGCAGCGCAGAGCTGTCGCGCCAGACGATGGTCGCGCATCCAGACCAGGACACGGCCTGCCGCGGCGGAGCGATTCAAAGGCTCCGTCCCCTTTCCGTGGGCTCCCTGCCGGCCGGCCGCTCGCCGGGAATGCGGGCGACAGACGGCTGGCAGGATACCCCGCGCCGCGGCGAATGCAAGGCTCGAGATCGAGGATCAGAAGATCTGTTTCAGCCGGGTGAAGTCGACGATGCGCTGAACGTCGTTCACCAGGACGAGTACGATCAGGGCGAGCAGCAGCAGCATGCCCACCTGCTGGAGGGCCATGCGCCCGCGAACGGGCATCTGCCGGCGGGCGATCCCCTCTCCCAGGATGATCATGATGTGGCCGCCGTCCAGCGCGGGGATGGGGAGCAGGTTCAGAACACCGATATTGATGCTGATCAGCGCAATGAAGCTGGCCAGGTAGACCAATCCGCGCCGGGCGCTTTCCCCTGACATCTTCGCGATGATCAGCGGTCCGCCCAACTCCCGGATCGACACCTGCAAGCTGACGAGCTTCCAGAGATTGGTGGCCACCAGCGCCACCACGTTGGCGGTGCCGTAAACCCCGGAAAGCAAGACCTCGTCCACGGCCGCCGGCCTGAAAACGATCTCGTATCCGATTCCGATGAAGCCCACTTCCCGCGTCTCGCCGTCGATCTCGGTCGACTCCGCGCGCGGGGTGAGCAGCACTTCCTGCGTCTCGCCGTCCCGCAGGTAGCGGACCTGGAGCAACTCGCCCGCGCGAGGGTGAATCTGCGCGAGCAGATCGTCCCAGGACTCGATCGACGCCCCACCGACCGAGACGATCCGGTCCCCCGGACGCAGCCCCGCCACTTCGGCCGGCCAGCCGGGGGTCAGTTCACCCACCACCGGCTCGCCGCTCGGCTCGGGCACTCCCTTAACCGCCGTGATCCCCGTGTAGATCAACACACCCAGAAGGAGATTCATCAGGACGCCGGCGCTGATCACCCAGAGTTTCTGCAGCATGCCTTTCGACTGGAACTCCCAGGGAGCCCCGGTGATCGCTTGTCCTCCCTCACCGCTTTCGTCGATCATGCCCGCCATCTTCACGTAGCCCCCGAAGGGCACCCATCCGAGGCGGTATTCGGTTTCGCCGCGGCGCCGTCCGATCATCCGTGGCGGATACCCGAGCGAGAAGACCTCCACTCGGATACCGACCGACTTCGCGGCCAGGAAATGCCCCAGCTCGTGAACGAAGATGATCACGCCGATCACGAGGATGAAGGCCAGAATCGTCAGCATGGTCTCCTCATGCGCGGTGCATCGGCCCGCGGCTCGCAGGGACGTCTCTCGCCCGGGCCCGCGGACAGCATCGTACTCGGACTACTCGTCACGACCGCCCAACATGCCCGCCCGCAAAAGGAAATAGAGCAGCTGCAGCACCGCCGCCGCCGCCGCCGCGACGTAGGTCAGGGCGGCTGCGTTGAGGACCTGGCGAGTGCCCTGCAATTCCGTGGTGGTCAAGATGCCCTGTCTCCCCAGAATCGCAACCGCACGACGGGAAGCGTCGAACTCGACCGGCAAAGTCACGATCTGGAACAGCACCGCACCCGCGAAAAAGATGACGCCCAGCTTGACGAGCGAAAGGGCGCTGAAGAGAAACCCCATGATCAGCATCGGCCAGGCGAGCCAGGAGCCGATCTGAGCCACCGGAACGAGCGCCGATCGAATCTGCAGGGGAAAGTAGCCCTGCGCGTGCTGCAGGGCGTGTCCCGCCTCGTGCGCGGCCACGCCGATCGAGGCGATCGAGCGCCCCTCGAACACGCCGGGCGAGAGGCGCAGCTTGCGGGTCCGCGGATCGTAATGATCCGACAGGACCCCCTGCGTGCGCTGAACTTCGACGCTTCCAGCCCCATGCTCGCGCAGAATGCTCAGCGCCGCCTCGGCGCCGCTCAATCCGCCGCGCGTGGGCTGGCGCGAGAAGCGTCCGAAGGTGCGCTTAACCTTTATCTGCGCCCATACCGACAGCAGAAGCGCCGGACCGACGATCATGAAATAGACCGGATCGAAAAACATGACGATTCAATACTCCTCTGCCCCGCTCGCGCTCGCGCGCAGCACACCGGTGCGCGCAAATCCGATCCGGTGCGCCGCGCCCCGAACCCTGAACCTACTCGCTATCGCTCCTGGATTCAACCGTCCCCGGGGGAATGGGTTCCTGCCCCCCGCGGGCTCAGGGGCGTGGTGCCGCCGCCCCACCGCGGTCCGACACCGCGGCGATCTTCACCCGCCACTCGGCCAAATTCTCCTCGGACTCCCCGGCCGACGCGAGACGATCGACCAGCGCCCGGGCCTCTTTCAAGCGCCCCTGCCCCCGCGCATCCATGGCGGAGGAAGGATCGAGTTCGCAGGGAAGCCACAGGGCGGTCAGCAGGCCGAGGAGGGCGGTGCGGTTGGCGGGATCTTTGCTCAGCAGGGCCTGAAACGCCTGCTCCGCGCGGGCCGCATCTCCGGAGATCAGCAGGATGGCCCCCAGGCGCTCCAGATGGGAAGGGTTGCCCGGCTCCAGGCGCAGGGCGCGCTCGTAGGCCTGCGCGGCTTCGGGATAGAGCTGGAGATTGGCGGCGGCGATGCCGTGGTGCACCGCGGCGGCCGCCCGCTCGCCGCGCTTCCCCGCCAGCCGGCGCGCGTATTCGAGCGCCTGCGCATGCTGCCCCCTCTCGATGTGGATGCGGGCCAGCATTTCGAGCCCGGTCGTGTAGGTCGAGTCGAGCTCGAAGACGCGCTGGAAGACCGGCAGGGCGGCGTCGGCATCTCCCTGATTATAGAGCATGCTGCCGAGAAGGGCGTGGAAGCGGGGATTGGTGGGATGGATGGAAACGCAGACCTCGTACTCCCGGCGCGCCTCGGTCAAGTTCCCCGCCTTGCGGAAGTACTTCCCGATCTCCTCATGCGCATACGCGCGCGGGAAGCGCGGCAGATCCTCGATCACATCGCGGAAGCGCGCCAACGAACGGGCCTCCCCCGCATTCAGCCAGAACCAAGGAGCGGAGATCAGCAGGGCGGCCGCCGCGAGGACGAGCGCACTTTCCCCGGCCCGGCCGGCGGCTGCAGGTTGGGCGCTTCCCCGTTCGCCCGGCATGCGGGATTGCCAGAGCAGGATCGCGGTCAGGGCAAAGATCCCCGCCGGTGCGGCGAAGAGGTCCCAATCGCGCACGATCCCCAGGCGCTGATGCAGCACGACCATGAGCAACACGAGCCACCCGCATCCACCCAGCAAGATCGCAATCGCCCGCCCGTCGCGCGGGTTCCCCGCACGGCCGCGCCACCATCCCGCAAGCAGCCCGGCAGTCATGGCTAGAGGCACCGGGACGAGCAGCATGAGTAGGTTGAGGATGTCCTTCCAGTGCCGCGGGTCGAGCAGCTCCCGACCGGGAACAAGAAAGGGATGACTCTCACGCCCGGTGAGGAAGTCGAGCTGGAACCAGCGGGCGCTGTAGCCGCCCGCGAGCAGGAGGCTGGCGGCGAGGATCAGTCCACCCGCCACCGGCAGCGCGACATGCACCAGGCGCCGCGC
>JAZDGX010000173.1:0-14263 GCA_043806645.1 Candidatus Eiseniibacteriota bacterium
GCGCGATTGCGCGCCGGCCGACACCGTGCAGGCCGGCGCCCGCATCTGGATCCCCGAACGGCGGACTCACAAGATCTCGGCCTTCCTCGCTCCGTTGGGCACCGCGGCGGCGGTGGTCTTCTCGCTGATCGCCCTGGCCTCCAATTGACGCGGCCGCGCGAACCATCCCGCGGCGAACAGGGCCATCCAGGGCGAGAGGGGCACGCGAAAACGCGGATGATACGCGCCGAGCGGCGCGATCAGGAGAACCGCCCACAGCACCGCCGACAACACCAGCCACACGACCGGTATCGAGACGCCGCGCGCACGCGACGGTGAGGCGCTCGGGCCGGAAGGCAACGCAGCCTGCCCTGCGCGCCGTCCGAGAAAGCGCCGCCGGACCAGGATCGCTCCCCCGGCCAGCCCGACCAGCGTGATCGCGAGATCGAAAGCGCCGAGAACGAGCACCGCGGGGGAGAGTCCGTCCCGCAGCGTGTGGC
Source organism: Candidatus Eiseniibacteriota bacterium (assembly GCA_043806645.1). Lineage (GTDB taxonomy): Bacteria > Eisenbacteria > RBG-16-71-46 > CAIMUX01 > WJJG01 > JAZDGX01. Next base: position 480 of record JAZDGX010000173.1, read on the forward strand.
GCACGGCTTCTCGCAGGCCTCGCTCCCGCAGAATCTCCAGCGTGCCCCGGCCATGAGGATCTCCCTCGAGGGTCTGCCGGAGCTCGCCGATGGGCGGGGCCCAGAATGCCGGAAAGGTCCGCGCCGCCTGCGACAGAAAACGCCCCGGCCGATCCGCGATCAGATGCCACGCGGCCCGGAATCGGGCCCGCGATTCCGCAAAGGGACCGCTCAACGGATCCGGGCCGCGCGCGGCAGCCAGCGCCGCATCGATCTGCTCGGGCGAAGCGACCAGGCGGGCGGCGTAGTCGAGCGCGTTCGAGCCCATGGCAGCCGCCATCCCCCAGGGCAGGTCCGCCCGCTTCGCACCCAGCGCGGCATTGCGCAGGGACCAGGGCGCGAGCACACAGAAGCAACCCAACAGGAGCACGAGCGCCTCGCGCCGCCGCCCGCGCCAGAAAAGGACAAGCAGGGGCACCATGAGGATCCAGGGCAGCAGGATCGCGCGCGTGAGCGCGGCAAGGCCCCAGAGCGCCCCGGCGCCGAAGGCCTTCACGCCGCTCCATCTCCCGGGGCCGGCCCACAGGGAAGCCGCCAGCGACCCGCCGCCGAGCAGCAACGCGACAAAGAGCGTCTCCGAGAGAACGCGTCCGGCGTAGAGCAACGGCAGGGGCGACAGGCAATAGAGCAACGCGATGGCGCGCGAGATCGGAGGAGAATAGCCGCAGGACTCGCTGATTCGGCGCAGACTTCCGGCCGACCCGATCAAGAGCAACGCCTGGAGCAGACAGAGCGCCACGATCCCGTGAGGATCCACCCGCGCACTTGCTCCAGCACCGGGTCGCGTCACGGGCGCGCCTTTTCCGGAATCGGCCGGCGTCGCCTTCGCACCCTTGCCGATCACGGCGAGGGTCGCGACCGCAGGGTAGAGGGGTGGGGTGGTGACATGGGGCGTGCCGTCGGCGTTGGAATAGGAGCGCTCCACAACCAGGCCACGGGCCAGACTCAGGTAGCGGAAGCTGTCGGGAGCGAGCGCACGCCGACCGTCGAGCAGGCCGGGCAGAACCGCGGCCGGAATCGCGAGCCAGATCAGGATCGGATAGCACCGGCCGGCGATGCCCGCGGCTGCGGCGACGATGCGGGCGGATGTTCGATCCCGCGGCACGGCCGGCGGATCCTCCTGCACGCCCGGTCGATTCCTCTGCATACCCGACCGATTCCCTTCATGGGTTCTGTTCGCATCCCCGCCGAGGAAACGCCGCCAGATGCAGGCCGCAGAGCAGGCCGCTCCAGAACCAGAGCGCCCCGTTGCCGCTCAAGTCGCCGCTGACCTGCGCATTCAGAAACGCCATCGCCAGGAGAATCAGAATCCACACGTGCGTCGCATCCACCGCGACCAGCCTGCGCCCGCTGCGAACGATCGCGAGCAGAAAGAACAAGAACAGGAGCAGCCCCGGCAGGCCCTGCTCGATCAACAATTCGGCTTCAATGTTGTGAGGATAGAGCCGGAGGTCGCGCAGAAAGAGCAGCCCCGGGAAACTCCCCGTTCCCGCACCCCAGGGCAAAACCTCGCCGAGCAGCGCCGCCCCGCGCCGGACCACCTCCAGACGGTACGCGACGGAGGGATCGCTCAGAACGCCATCCTCGAACGTCGCTCCGGGATGGGGGCCGCCGGCACCGAGAATCGTCCCCAGTGGAGTGCGCAACAGCGTGGCGGTCAGCCTGGCGCGTTCGGAATCGGGGAGTAGCGCCACGGCAGCCGCGACGAGCCCGATCAGGCACAGGGCGCGTAGCGCGACGACCGACGCGCGCCGCCCGCGCGGCGCGACCCCGCGCGGCAGAACCAGGATGGCCAGGGGGCTGAGCAGCAAGGCCGCCAGAGGCCCGCGCGATCCGGTCCGCAGCAGCAACCAGAACGCGGGAATCGCAAGCAAGAGCAGCGCGGGCCGCTTGAGGAGGCGCCGCGCGTTCGCCCATCCCAAAAGCACGAGCCAGATCCCGAGCATGCGGCCGGTCCAGATCGGATCGGTCCCGAGCCAGCCCAACCTCCCCGGAACACCGGTCGCCGGATCGCGTGAGGCATCGCTCCAGCCGATCCCGCCGGCCAAGCCCACGACGTGCGCGAGGCCCCCGGCCACAAAGATGCCCCCCACGATCACGAGCGCGCGCAGCAGGCGGTCGAGATGTCGGGGATTCCTCCAATAGGGCCACATCAACGCCGGCGCCAGAAAGAACACCACATTCTCGAGGAAAAACGCCGTGAGCTTAGCCGACCCGTACTTCGGCGCCAGGCTCGCCGGCAGGCGCAGCGAAAGGAGCAGGGCCAGGGCCATCATCCACAGCACGGCCGGCTCGCGGATCCACCGGATGATCGCGCGCATGCGTCCCACGGCCGGATGGCGCGGGCCGCAAACGGGACCGGCCGCGGCGCGCGTGAAACTCCACCACCAGGCGGGCAGCAAGAGCAGGCGCGTCCCCAGGATGGCGGCGGCCTGCGCGTCCGGTCGCAGGGCGAGCGGCCAGAGCAGCGGGGTGCCGAGAAAGACGAAGGCGAGCAGCCATTCGACGCGTGCGACGAAAAGCACGACCGCCGCCGCGCAGAAAATCCCCGCGGCAACCCACCCGATACGGCTCAGGAACAAGAGCACCAGGGCATCGAAGAGCAGCAGCACGATCCAGAAGCCGCGCGCCTCCGCGGCGCCCGCCGGCCCGTCGCGCTGCGGAGCCGTGAGCATGAGCGTCTCGCCGTTGGCAGTATTCACGCCGATCCACCAGGAGCGGGTGGCATGCACATCATCCGCGGCGCGTCAGAACGCCGAGACCGATGCCCCGCAGAAGCCGGGCGAGCCGCGCGTAGCCGGCCGGATCCCTCTCCGCCCTGAGGGTCAGGCTCTCGACGCCGGCCGCCACCGCGATCCCGCCCGCCAGGGCCAGCAAGGTGGCGACGATGCAGATCACCGCCCGATGGGGTTTGTCCTTCTGCTGGGGGACCGCCGGCGGATCGAGAAGCTGGATCGTCGGTGTGTCGCGCACTTCCTGGATGCGGTATTGCTCGTGCATCTGGGCCAGGAGCACATGCAGGGCTTCGTGAACCTCGACGGCGCGAAAGTGCCGCAGGAACTGCAAACTCAGCTCGGGGAGCCGCCCCAGATCGATGATCCCCGCCCGCTCGGGAGCGCGTTCCCCCGCCCGCCGCTCTCCCGCGGTTGCGCCAGCATCACCCTCCCGCCCTTCCAGCGCGGCGCGCGCCTGCGCGAGCGATTGCAGACGCGCCTCGATGCGTTGCACCTCCGGATGCGCGTCCCCCACCTGGGAAACCAACGCGTCGCGCTCCACCTCCGCCGCCAGTCGCTCGGCCTCGACCGACGCGATCGTCTCCACCAGCGCCCGCGCTTGTTCCTCGGGCACGAGGAGCCCATGCCGCTCCTCGAAGACGCGCAGCGACTCCTCGGCCGCAGCAAGTTCACGCCGCGTCGTTTCGAGACGCTGGGCGATGAAGGCGCGCACCTGGCTCGCGCCGGCGTGGCGGGTCTCGCGCTGGATCGCGTCGAGGGCCGTGATCCCTGACGCCGCAATGGCCGCCGCGCGCGCGGGGTCCTGGTCGAGCACCCGCAGGCGCACGATGCCTTCCGGGCCGACCCGGACCCGGACCCTTCGCCAAAATTCCTCGCGCGCCTGATCCATGTTCTTGCAGCGGTATCCCTCGATCAGGCTATGTTCGGCGATGACCTGTTCCGCGAGTCTGCGGCTGCGCAGGATTCCGGCGATGAGATCGGAAGCGGTCGCCCACACGGGTAGCGTCATGCGGCCGGAATAGGAAAGCCCGCCCCCACCGATGGCCGCCATGGCGCGGGCCATCCCTCCCGAAATCCCGCCGAGATCCAGGATGTCCTCTTGAGGCGGCAGAATGCTCACGTGGGCCGCGTACCAATTGGGAAGCAGCAGGCTGACGATGACGGCGATGACCGCAACGATCCCGGTGTTGAGCAGGATCCGCTTGCGCCACCGCAGCAGGCGGATCAGAAAATCCAGCGTCGCGTGCCCGTTGCCGGGCCCCGCGTCGGGAGCGTCCGGGCGCGCATCGCACCCCCTGTCGCCAGAGGCGTTGCGCGCGGGGTCGTTCTCGGAATGGCGATCGATCACGGCTTCATCCTGAGCGATTCACCCATCCGGACGCAAGACGCTTCGCCCGGAGGAATTTGGCGGGCCGCCCGCGGCAGTCAGCGACTCGCGCCGTGGCGCTCGACCACCCGCAGGCGGTTCAAGGCGCGCGCGAGCGCAGCCTCGGCCCGGCTGATGTCGGTTTCCGGGCGGGGTTCCGCCAGTCTCAGCCGGGCCCGGCCGAGGGCAGCCGTCGCCCGCTCGAGATCGATGTCGGAGGGGCGCTCGGCGGCATCGGCCAGGATCGTCGCTTGATTCCCGGACACCTCGAGCACGCCGCCGCTCACCGCAAACACATCCTCGGCGCCCGTCTCGTCGCGCAGGGTGAGTGGTCCGGGACGCAGGGCGGTTATCAGGGGCGCGTGATGGGCGAGCACTCCAAGGAAGCCCTCGCTCCCGGGAACGAGCAGGGAGACGACCTCCCGGTCGAGGACCGTCCTCGCGGGCGTCAGCAGCCGCACCCGAAATCTCGCCGCCATCGAATCCTCCCGCCCCTGCGCGGGCTATGCCTGCGCGGCCTGCCGCTGCGCAGGCGCCGGGACCTGCTCGGCCGACGCCTCCCCCGGCTTCGCCGAGCCGCGCATGCTCTCGGCCTGCGCCACGGCTTCTTCGATGCCGCCCACCAGATAGAACGCCTGTTCGGGCAGCTCATCGTAGACGCCGTCACACAGCTCGCGGAAGCTGCGGATCGTGTCGGCGATCTTCACGTAGCGGCCCTCGCGGCCGGTGAAGGCCTCGGCGACAAAGAAGGGCTGCGACAGGAAACGCTGGATCCGGCGCGCGCGCCGCACGATGAGCTTGTCCTCCTCGGAAAGCTCGTCCATGCCCAGGATCGCGATGATGTCCTGCAGATCCTTGTAGCGTTGCAGAATCGCCTGCACGCGGCGGGCGGTCCGGTAGTGCTCCTCCCCCAGCACGCGCGGATCAAGGATGCGCGAGGTCGAATCGAGCGGATCGACCGCCGGATAGATGCCGAGTTCCATGATCGAGCGCGACAGCACGGTCGTGGCATCGAGGTGCGAGAAGGCGGTGGCGGGCGCGGGATCGGTCAGGTCGTCGGCGGGCACGAAGATCGCCTGCACGGAGGTGATCGAGCCCTTCATCGTCGAGGTGATGCGCTCCTTCAACTCGGCCATCTCGGTCGAGAGCGTCGGCTGGTAGCCCACCGCGGAGGGCATGCGCCCGAGCAGGGCCGAGACCTCCGAACCCGCCTGGGTGAAGCGGAAGATATTGTCGATGAAGAGCAGCACGTCTTGACCCATCTCGTCACGGAAATACTCGGCCACCGTCACCCCGGTCAGTCCCACGCGCAGGCGCGCTCCCGGCGGCTCGTTCATCTGTCCATAGACCAGCGCAGTCTTCGCGATGACCCCCGAGGCCTTCATCTCCAGCCAGAGATCGTTGCCCTCGCGCGTGCGCTCGCCGACCCCGGCGAAGACCGAGTAGCCGCCGTGTTCGGTGGCGATGTTGCGGATGAGTTCCTGGATGACGATCGTCTTGCCCACTCCGGCACCGCCGAAGAGGCCGATCTTGCCGCCCCGCGGATAGGGAGCCAGCAGATCGACGACCTTGATGCCCGTCTCGAGCATGGCCGTATCGGTGTTTTGATCGACGAAGCCGGGGGGTTCGCGGTGGATCGGCATGCGCTGGTCGGGATGCGGCAGGGGTTCGCCCAGATCGATCGGCTCGCCGAGCAGGTTCACGACCCGCCCCAGGCACTGCTCGCCCACCGGCACGGTGATCGGCCCGCCGGTGTCGACGACCGGCATGCCGCGCACGAGCCCGTCGGTCGAGGACATCGACACGCAGCGACAGATGCCGTCGCCGAGATTGAGGGCGACCTCCAGTACCACGCGGATCTCGCGCGCGGGATCCGCGATCAAGAGGGCACTATTGATCTCGGGCAGCTGCCCTTCGGGGAACTCGACATCCACCGTCGGTCCGATCACCCGCAGTACCTTGCCGCCCGTCTGGACCTTTTGCTCCATGGAACCCGCTCCTATTCCATTCCCGCCGTGCCGCCGACGATGTCGATCAACTCGCGCGTGATCGTCGCCTGGCGCAGCTTGTTCGCGCTGAGCGTCAGCGCATCGATCATCTCCTGCGCATTGCGGGTCGCATTGCCCATCGCCATCATCCGGGCGGAGTGTTCCGCCGCGAGCGAATCGGCGAGCATGGAGAGGACCCGCGTCGTGATGAAGCGCGGCACCAGGGTGCCGAGCACGCGTTGCGCGTCGGGTTCGAAGATGTATTGGCGCCCGCCCCCCGCGGAGTCCGCCGGCGCCAGCGGCACCAGGGGATCGACGACCACCTCACGCCGGGCGGTCGAGATGAACCGGTAGTGCACGAACTCGACCCGATCCACCTCGCCCGTGATAAAGGCGTTCATGACGCGGCCCGCGATCTCGCGGACGAGATCGAGATCGAGCTGGTCGCCCAGGTGGTCGACCGCGCGCCAGGCCGCGCTGTGGCGGTATTCGAAGTAGCGGCAGGCCCGCCGGCCGATCGGGAACCGCGCGACCTCCAGCGGACCCAAACCCTGGATGTGCCGCTCCGCCTCGCTCAGGATGTGGGTGTTGAAGCTGCCGCAGAGCCCCTTGTCGGAAGCGATGACGCCGACGAGCACGCGCCGCGGCGTGGGACGCGGCTCCAGCAGCGGATGACACCCGGCCGGGGCCGCCTCCACCGCCCGCGCCAGGGACTCTTGCATCGCGATCACGTAGGGCCGTGTCGCGAGCGCGCGCCCCTGCACGCGGCGCAGCTTCGCCGCGGCGACCATCTCCATCGCCTTGGTGATCTGCATCGTGCTCTGTACCGAGCGGATGCGGCGGCGGATCTGTTTGAGCGTCGCCATGGCCTGCCCTTACCCCCGCGGCCCGCCGGACGCGGCCGCGCTCGATCCGGTCCGTGCGCCGGCGGATTCGTCCTCTGCGATCACCTTCTTGAAACCGGTCACAAACTCCTGGACCGCCGTGCGCAGCTTGCTTTCGACCTCCGCGCTCAGCTCCCGCGTCTCACGAATCGCCCGCGTCAGATCGGGATGCCGGTCGCGCAGGCGAGCGAGGAATTCCTTCTCGAAGCGCCCGAGGGAGTCCACGGGCAGTTCGTCCAGGTAGCCGTTCACCCCGGCGAAGATCAGCACGACCTGCTCCTCGAGCGCCAGCGGAACGTATTGGCCCTGCTTCAGGATCTCGGTCATGCGCTCGCCGCGTCGCAGCTGCAGGCGGGTCGCTTCGTCCAGATCCGAGCCGAATTGCGCGAAGGCTTGCAGCTCGCGGTACTGTGCGAGATCGAGCCGCAGGCGTCCCGCGACCTTGCGCATGGCCTTGGTCTGCGCCTTGCCTCCCACACGGGAGACGGAGATCCCGACGTTGATCGCCGGCCGGATCCCCGCGTAGAAGTAATCGGTTTCGAGGAAGATCTGCCCGTCGGTAATCGAGATCACATTCGTCGGAATGTAGGCGGTGACGTCGCCGGCCTGGATCTCGATGATCGGCAGCGCCGTCAGGCTCCCGCCGCCCCGCGCGTCGCTCAGCTTGGCGGCGCGCTCGAGCAGGCGGCTGTGCAGATAGAAGATGTCTCCCGGATAGGCCTCGCGCCCCGGTGGGCGGCGCAAGAGCAGCGAGAGCTGCCGATAGGCAACGGCATGTTTGGATAGATCGTCGTAGACGCACAGGACGTGCTGCCCGCGATCGCGGAAGTATTCGCCCATCGAGCATCCCGCATAGGGCGCGATGAACTGCAGGGGCGCCGGTTCCGAGGCCCCCGCCTCGATCACCGTCGTGTACTCCATCGCCCCGTGCTCGGTGAAGGTCTTCACCACCTGCGCGACGGTCGATTCCCTCTGCCCGATGGCGACATAGATGCAGATGACGCCGGAGTCCTTCTGGTTGAGGATCGTGTCGATGGCGAGCGCGGTCTTGCCCGTCTGGCGGTCGCCGATGATCAGCTCGCGCTGGCCGCGGCCGATCGGAATCATCGAATCGATCGCCTTCAGCCCCGTGTGCAGCGGCTCCTTGACCGGCTGGCGCTCGACCACGCTCGGCGCGCGCGTCTCGAGCGGGCGGTATTCGCGGAAGGCGATCTCGCCGCGGCCGTCGCGTGGCTCGCCCAGCGGGCTGATCACCCGCCCGATCACGCCATCCCCCACCGGCACGCTGACCAGCCGTCCGGTGCGCCGCACCGTGTCGCCTTCCTTGACGAACTCATCGGAGCCGAAGAGCACGATCCCGACGTTGTCCTCCTCGAGGTTGAAAACCATGCCCATCACGTTGTGGGGGAACTCGAGCTGTTCACTTGCCATCGCCTCCTGCAGTCCCCAGACGCGGGCGATGCCGTCGCCGACCTGGAGCACCCGACCCACCGAGGCCATCTCCAGCCGCGTCTCATACTTCTCGAGTTCCTGGCGCAGAACCGCGCTCACTTCTTCGGGCTTGAATGCCATCGTGTGATCCCTTCACTCATGGACCGCCGTCTTCTGCAGCGGATCACTCGCGGACGGTCGTCTCCCGCAGCCGATCACTCATGGACGGCGGGTCCCCGCAGCCGATCACTCATGGACCGCCGACTCCCACAACGTCGCGCGCATTGCCTCCAGGCTGCGCCGCACGCTACGCTCGATCACCCGGTCTCCGATGCGCACTTGAAGGCCCCCCAGCAGATGGGGGGCGACGCGCAGCTCGAGGCGCACCTGCTTGCCCGTGTGCCGCCCCAGCGCATCCTTCAACCGCTGCTCCAGCTCCGCCGGCAGTGGGATGGCGCTGGTCACCTCCACCCTCAGGATCCCGCGCTCCTGCTCGTAGCGCTCCCGGAAATCCGCGGCCACGTCGTCCAGCAACCCGCAGCGCTTCTTCTCCAAGAGCAGCCCGAGCAGCTCCACCACGAGCGGCTCGGCGCGGCCGGAGAACATCCGCACGGTCAACGCTTGACGCTCCTGCGTGCTGATGGGCGAGTTCAAGAGCAGGCGGCGCGCCCCGGGGTCGGTGCGCAAGAAGGCGGCGACCGCCTCCACATCGCGCAGCACGGGGTCGAGCCTATCGCGCGCCGCCGCCGCGCTGAAAAGCGCGCGGGAATAACGGCGGGCGACCGGGTTCGACAGCATCTAGACATCCCCCTGCCGCGGGGCCGCATCCAGTTCGTCGATGTAGCGTTCGATCAGGCGCCGGTGGGAGGGATCGTCCAGGCGCTCTGCGATCGCCTTCTCGGCCGCCAGAATCGCAAGATCGACCGTGCGGTGGCGCAACATCTCCCGCGCGGATTCCTCCAGACGCTGCACTTCGTCCTCGGCCCGCTCCAGGCGCTGCCGTCGCTGCGTCTGGGCTTCTTCCTTGATCCGTGCCGCCGCGGCGTGCCCTTCGGCCACCGCCGCCTGCATGCGGCGGCGCGCCTCGACATCGACCTCCTGCAGGCGACCCTCGTAGTCGCGACGCAACGTCTCCGCCTGCTCGCGATCCTCGGCGGCGCGTGCGAATTCCCCGGCGATCCCCGCGCGGCGGCGCTCGAGGAATTGCAGCACCGGACCCCAGGCAAAGCGACGCAGCAGCCAGAGCACCAGCAGGAATGCAATGACATGCGTGATCAGCAGCTGTAGATCGATCAGTTCCACGGCAGCGCTCCCCCGGGAAGGGCGGCCGCGCTCCGGGATCTCCGGAAGCCGCGCTTCCCGCCTCTCGCCTCCGGCGCCTCGGGCGCCGCCCGCATCAGATCTTGCCCGAAAGGACGAAGACGCTGACGAAGGCATAGATCGTCAGCGCCTCGATGAATGCGGCACCGATGATCATCGCCACCTGAATCTTGCCCGCGGCTTCGGGCTGGCGTCCCATCGCCTCCATGGCCGCGGAGATCGCGCGTCCCAGACCCAGTCCCGATCCCAGTGCCGCCAACCCGAGTCCGAGCGGCAGGGCCAACCCCAGGGCAGTCGACGCTTCCATGCGCAGTTCCTCCTCTTGATCCACAGATCTTGCGTTACCGTATCGGAATAGGATCAGATCTCCGGGCTTCCCCACGCCTGCCGGCCGGCGCCGGCTTTTCCCCCGCGTGTTCCTCGTGCGGCAGCACCTGCATGATGTAGATCGTGCTGAGCAGCGTGAAAACCAGCGCCTGCACCGTACTCATGAGCAACGCGAGCAGAATGAAGGGCAGGTGCAGGGGCAGGCCGAACGGAAGATGCAGGAAGGCCAGCACCGCGATGCCCAGTCCGGCGAAAACCCCGATCAGCACGTCCTCGCCCAGGATGTTGCCGAAGAGTCGCAGCGAGAGGCTGACCGGTCTGGCGATCTCGCTGATGACGTGCAGCGGCAGCATCAACGGCACCATCGCCCACCCGACGACATCCTGCGGGTCCCCCGCCAGGTGGCGCAGATAGCGCAGCGGGCCGAGGCGGCGCATGCCGATCCACTGCACGTAGAGGAAGACGCAGATCGCGAGCGCCGCGGTCGTGCTGAGTGCGGAGGTGGGCGATCTCATCAATGGAATCAGCCCGAAGAGGTTCATGAACCAGATGTAGAGAAACAACGTGCCGAGGAAGGGGACGTAGGGTTCGCCGGAGGGACCGAGGATGTCGAGGATGAACGTCCGGAAGCCGTCGACGAAGGCCTCGACCACGTTCTGGGCCCGGCCGGGGATCGGTTGCATGCGGCGGCTGCCGATACGCGCGACGACGATGATGACGAGCGCGGCAAGCAGCGCATAGAAGACATCCTGGAAGCGATAGAGCACGCGCAGCCAGGGCGGCGCGGCAACCGGCGGGGCGCCCGGCGCGGCCGGGCGCGTAAAGGCCTTATGCAGCAGATGGACGAGGCTGGGCAGCTCTGGCGGGTGGTCCTCGCCGTGTCCGGCGGCCGCAGCTTCGGAGTGCCCGGCCTCGGTCTCGGCCCCCGGCCCGGCTGCGAGGTCGGCGCCTGGTGCGGCCCCGTGCCCGGCCTCGGTCTCGGCGTGCGAGGCGGCGAGCGCAGCCGGCAGTCCGCACACCGACCCCGCGGCAACTGCTGCGGCGACCAGCACGAGCATCACCCACGGCTGGACGCGCATCACGGCGTCCTCTTTTCCTGGAAGGTGAAGATCCCGCTCTGCAAAAGCGCGCGGCCCCCCGCCTTCAGAACGATCACGACCAGAATGAGGGAGAAGCCGACGATGACGGCCGCCGCCGGAACCGCCTTCGTGACCAGCAGCACGGCCAGTCCGCCATAGACGAACGGGATCTTGAGCGCCAGCAAGGCGGCGATCTTCCCCAGCTTGCGCTGCCCCGGGCGGACGATCTCCGGAATGAGGGCCGTCAGGAAGGCGAGGTTCAAGGCCCCGAGGAAGACGCCGCCGACCAAGCCCAGGCCCCAGCGCCAGCCCAAGTACGCCCACAAGACCAGCGCGACCAAGGCACCCAACCAGGCGGAGGTGATCAGGGTTCTGCGCACGAATGCGAGATCGCGGGCGGTCTGCGCCATCGACGATACCGGCTGCTCAGAGATCATCGAAGTCCTGTCGGGCGCGGCGAAGAAGACGCAGCATCTCGCGCACGCCGGCCACGAACCCCAGGATCAAGAATACGATGCGCAGGACCTGTCCGGTGTTCAGCCAGCGGTCCAACAAAAGACCGATCCCGTAGCCGACCAGGGGCGCGACCGCGAGGATGATCGGCACCATCGTCAGAAGGGCGACCACCCTCATTCCGCGGAACCTGGACGAGTCGGGCACGCTCCCTCCCCCGACCCCCCGGTGATCCCGTGCGGACGCTTTCCCCGCGCGGTGGGACGGCTCTGCGCTTACCCATCTAAGCGGACACGGGCGGACTCTAGGCGGTCGGAAGGGCCCGGTCAACTGCGGAGGAAACCGCTCGGGCAGGCCGGCCGTCTATGCCGGCACCATGCAGGACAACGAGAAGGCACCGCCACCCGTCGATGGGCTGGCGGTGCCATCTCGTTCCCATCCCGTCTCCATGTCGATCAAGCATTCCGACTCAGCAGATCTCCGCAATCGAGTTCAGAGAACCATAGGCGTTCTCGACGACCCGATCGTGATCCGGGTCGTGCCACCAGGCTCCGTCGACCCAGAACTTGTACTCGCAGCGGCACGGCAGGCCGTCCATCGTGCGAATGAAGCTGCCGTCGGGTTGCCGGCGCATCACGAGCGGCTCCCATTGGCTGAAATCCCCCGCCAACGCCACCTGCTTGGCCGGCCAATCGGGCCGGAACGAGAATCGCGCCGCGCCTCTCTTGTTTCCTGACTGAACCATGGGTCTCCCCCTTTCGCCGGCTGATTGCGCCGCCGCGGGGCAATCGCGCAATCGCCTTCCGACACCACCCACTCGCAAGACGACCGAGTCGCCCTACCTGTGCGTTCCTTCGCGCGCGTCCGAGCGCGCGAAGGATGAAGGCTCTGGTCATGCCGCTCTCTACCTACCGCCAAGTCTCCATCGGCCTGCCGGCCTCATCCCACAACGGGACACCCATTTCATTGCGCAGGTCGTAGGTCCTTCCGCCCGTCTGGACCCGACGCGCGATCAGCACATCACTGCCCGAGATCGAGACGACGGACCCACTCACGATGACCTTGTCGCCGACTCCCACCCGCAACCCCTCATGCGCCGTGAACCATTTGGGTCCGACGTGCACCGTGAAGCCCTGGCCATTCATGGTTCGCACCTTGATCTGCAGGCCCGCGGACGACTGGAGCGCCGGCCGGAATTCCTCGACCGCGATCACCTCGCCATCCACCGTCTTCACCGTGTTCGGCCGGTACAGCATGGCATAGGCGCTGCCCGACTCCCATCCTGCCCACTGCTTCATCTCCATGCCCCCGTGCATGGTGGCCTTGCCGCCGCTGCCCGTGCCGCCGGACCCCATGCGCATGGACTCCTGCTCGTCGGGGCTGACGTATCCATAGGACACCCAGTACGGTTCTTCATTGAAGGCCCGGTAGATGCTCCGGGCCAGATCGGGGTCGTCCAGGCTCCGGCCGTCCGTCCACGCCAGCAGCGGGAGCATGTCCCGGGTCGCATTGCAGGAAAGCCGCTCCCCATCGGAATCGACCGTCAGGGCCGTCCACGGCACCAGGGCCCTCTGCCGGCCCATCCCCAGAAAGCCGCCGTGACTCACGATTCCATACACCGGCCGTCCGCTGTGAATGTCGATCGCGATCCCGTTCAGGCTTCCCAGATCCTCCCGCAACCCGACGACCTTCCAGCCACTCAACTCGCTGATCCGGTAGTAGTCTGGCAGGCCTGCCCCTTCGTAGACGTTCATGCCGCGCACGCCCATTTCTCCGAGTTCGGAGTAGAATCGGCTTTCACGCATGTAGAAATCGTGAATCCGTTCGCGCTCAGCCTGATTCTCGAGGTTCGGCGTCTCGCGGCCGGTGAAGACCGGCGCGCGCTGAAGCACGGCGCGATCCAGATCGAGAGTCAGCGCCTCCTTGTCCCGCCCGTGGCGTGTCCCGTACTCGAGGCCCTCGGACCGCCCCGTGCCCATGGCGGATCCCGGCCGCATTCCGGACCTGTGCGTACCCCAGGAGAAACTGAGCGCGGGAAAGGGAACCAGGTACCCGTCGGCCCCCGTGCCCAGGTAGTCCTCACCGGAGACCATCGCGTAGGTGAGGTATCCGCCCCGGGTGTCCACGACCAGATCCCGAACCTGGCCGATGTTCTCGCCCGC
>JAZDGX010000174.1:0-7062 GCA_043806645.1 Candidatus Eiseniibacteriota bacterium
GGGGGCTCAGGATCAGCTCGCGGACCGCAGCGTCCAGGCTTGGATACCCAGCGGCCAGCTCCCAGTAGCGCGGGACCCCACCCCACACCGCGAAGGCCTCGATCGCCGCGACGGCATCGGGCAGGCTCAGCCCCGGCAGGATCCAGCCGGCGGGAAGCGGCGTGATCTTCAGGATCTCGACGGCGCGCCCGAAGAGCGGCGCCGTGCGGTCGAGCACCAGCCCTTGCATCATCCGCTGCGACGACCCGGCCAGCAACAGGTGCACCCCCCGCCGCGCCGAGCGATCCAGGTGCTTCTGCAACAGCCCCGGGATCTCGCGGGCCGCCGCGGCCAGGGCGGGGAACTCATCCATGGCGACGACCGTGCCGGCAGGGGCCTCGCTCCACAAGCGCTCGAAGACCCCATCCCAACCGGGATATGTCACGCGATCGAACCCCGGCAATAACCGGCCGATCTCGGTCGCCAGTGCGGATCGCTGCAGCACGCTCTCGCGATCATCGCCGACGTAGTAGATGGAGCGGCCCGCGCCCAGGACCTGGCCGAGAAGCCGCGACTTGCCGCAGCGGCGGCGGCCATAGAGAACGGCCAAGCCGCCCTCACGTCGGCGTAACAAGCGCCGCAAACGTGCGGTCTCCTCGCGACGATCGAGAAAGGGCAGGACCATTGCGCACCTCCCCTGCTCTGAGCGAGTCGCGGCGCCCCGGGAGCGGGCGGGCCGCAGCGGCCTCGGTAGCGCCGGGCGCCGCCGACGGTCAAGATTATGTCGCAGAAACATTATGTTTCTCAAGCATAATAATCGGCAAGGCAGGAACGGAACGGAAGGGGCGGGAGACGGAATCTTCGTGGTCTTTCTCGTCCGCAATCGTCGGCCGGCGGACAGAGCGTGGGGCGGCATCGTGCAGGTCGCGGTCCACGATCGACAAGAGGCCTTGGATCTCCTCTCGACTGGACGCGTGCGGCCGCAGCCAGCCGTTATCCATCCATTGCTGCAAGCTCATCTTCGGATCCGATCACCCACAGCCGGGAGCCGCGAAGCACACTGGTCAGGAAATGGTCACGGGCGCGCTTTCGTCGCGAGAACTCCACGGGCGCGAGAACAAGAGGATTCAGCTCACGGCCTATCTGAGCCCCCACTCCGGAGAGCCGCCGGCTGAGCTGACGCAAGCTGATCGCCCCGATAACCAGCAGATCCACGTCGCTGTCGGCTTTGCTGTCGCCTGTCGCTATGGATCCGAACACGAACGCGAGTCGAACGTCCGGATGCCGGAGCGCATCCGCCAGGAGATCCACCAGTCCGCTGGTCTTCAGGACCAGGCTGTGGATGTCCGAATAGAATGGGTGCAGTGTGTTCGCGCTATAGTAGGCACGGTTGCCGTCTCTTCGGACAACGACGACGCCGATCCGACTGAGCTTCCGCAGCTCCTGCCGAACCGTAGCCTCGTTGAGGCCTGATCTCCGTCCGATCTCGCGAACGTGGAGTTCGCCCCCGCCCACACCGAACAGCAGGCGGAAGACCTCCGCCTTGACCCTGGAGCCGAGCAGATCCAATAATGCGTTCATAACGCGTTCTTATACCACGCGAGCGCGTGGTAATACCACTCAATTTTTGTCGGGGAGCGCCTGCCCGCAGGTCGACTCTCGCCAGGCGCTTCCGGTCCGCGGATGTCGTCGCGCGTGAGAGCGGGAGTGCCTGGAGAAGCCTTACTCCTCATCCTCCCCTCTCAGCACGTACTCGAAGCGGTCGCATTCCCGCGCGAGCAATTCGACATAGAAGGCGAGCTCCGCGGGCGACATGGTCGCGATCGGATGCTCGACGAGACCGATCAAGCGGTCCCGCCCGTCGAACGCGAAGGCGACCAGCTGCTTCTCGGCGTTCTTGCGCCAGACGCGGTAGACCAGATCCCGGGAGCCGCGGACCTTGGCGTTGGGGTCCTCGAGGGTGAGGAAGGGGGAAGTTGACCTCGTCGATGTCCGGCTGGCCGCGCGGAAGCGGAACCAGTCGTTGTCGGTGACGCCGACGAATGCTCGCATGGCAGGAAGCTCCTGGCCGCGTACCGAAGTGCGACTGGATCATGCCAGGGGAAGGGTGGGCCGACAAGGGGGAGCGGTATCGGGCGGAAGACTGGCTGGCGGGGGGAGCAACCAATGGACACAAGTCCCCCGGCCGTCACCCCCGGCAGGGGCCTCCCGGCCGGGCCTTCCTCTCCACTGCCTCTCGGACAGCTCCCGCCGGTCGTTTCGGCACTCTGCGGGGCGACCCCCTTCCGGCTACCCGGCCGCCCTGGACCTCGTCCGGCAATGCGTAGAGCGCTTCGGGCGCAATGTCCGCTCCGTTCGGCCAGACGACGGTGCCGGCAACGGGGTCGAGGAGAACTCGCCTGAAGTACGCGGGATCATGCAGGGGTTCGAATACGGGCCCATCCAACAGTGAAAGGAGGTTCACCACCTTCTTCACGCCATCACGGAAGACAAGCTCGAGGGAATGTGGCCCGGCTACAGCGACGGTCTTCACGCGGGGTATCACGATTGGGGCCTCCTTTGCTAGTCAAGGGGCGGGATCAAGTTCAGGGGGCACCCCCCGCCGGGGCGCGATCCCAGTTCGCCCTCAACTCCTCCTGATGGAGTGTGACTCCCGCCGGGGAGGAGGAGCAAGCCCACCCCTCTGCTTTCGCCCCAAAAGGCTGATATTGTCTCAATCAGCCCAAAAAGGCGAAAAGCTCTGGTTCGCTGTGTCACAGGTCCAGACCCGGGGCCCGGCCCGCCGGCGGCACCCCGTCATCCGGCCGTCGCGCCCCTTGGCGATACTCCCGCATCACCTCCAGAAACGCATCCCCATACCTCCCCAGCTTGAAGCTCCCCACACCCGTCACGCGCGACAGCTCTTCCGTGTCGGCCGGCGCCGACGCCGCCATTTCGCGCAGGGTGCGGTCGGAGAAAACGATGTAGGGGGGCACGCCCTGGGCGCGCGCGAGGCGCAGGCGCAGCTCGCGCAGCCGTTCGAAGAGGGCCTCGTCGAAGGAGTCGTCGAGTGACTCGGCGCGGCGCAGCCCGGCCGCGCCTTTCTTCTTCCGCCCGGCCGGCTTCGGCTCCTTGACGCGCACGCCATGGACCTCCGCCCCGCCGCGCAACACGCTCGCCGCTCCCGGTTTGAGTTTCAGCACCGGGAACGACTCCCCCGCCTGCTCGATCAGATCCTGCGCGAGGAGGTTGTCGGCGAGCGAACGCCAGAAACGCTTGCTCTGCTCGCGGCCGACGCCGAAGGTTTTTAGTTTGTCGTGACGCCATTGTTGGATGCGCGTCGTCGTCGACCCGGTTACGACATCGATCACGTGCGCGATGCCGAAGCGCTGGCCCGTGCGTGCCACGGCCGAGAGAAACATCTGGGCTTCGCGTGTCACATCGATGCGTTCGACCAGCCCGGCGCAGATGTCGCAGCAGGATTCTCGCCCGGGGAGCGCAGCGGAGGCGGGATCTGTGATCGGCTGGATCTCCGTCGCCTCGTCCCCGAAGTAGCGCAGCAGCGATCCCCTCCGGCAGGCATAGGCCTCGCCATAGCGCCCCATGGCCCACAGGCGCTGCAGCGCTCGCGCGCGTTCCTGTTCGTCTTCGATCTCGTCGATGAAGCGCCCGAGCTTGGCGAAATCCCCCCGCGAGTAGAGCAGCATGCAATCGGCAGGCTCCCCGTCGCGGCCGGCGCGGCCGGACTCCTGGTAGTAGTTCTCGACGCTCTTCGGCAGGTCGCCGTGCAGGACAAAACGCACGTCGGACTTGTCGATGCCCATCCCGAAGGCGATCGTCGCGACGATGACGCGGATCTCGTCGCGGTTGAAGGCCTCCTGGTTGCGGGCGCGCGTCGTGTCGTCCAGGCCGGCGGGGTAGGGCAGCGCGGAGATGCCGTGCGCGTTCAACAGCTCGGCCGTCGACTCGACGCTCTTGCGCGAAGTGCGATAGACGATGCCCGAGACGCCGGGATGGCGGCGGATGAACTGCAGAATCTGCTGCGCGGGCTCGCTCTTGGGAACGACGCGATAAAACAGATTCGGGCGGTCGAAGGAAGCCCGCACCGTGTGGGGATCGCGCAGGCCCAGACGCGCGATGATGTCGTTCTGGACCCGCTGCGTCGCCGTCGCCGTGAAGGCCGCGACGGGGACGTTCGGAAACTGCGGGATGATCTGCGAGAGATTCAAATAGTCGGGGCGGAATTCATGCCCCCATTCCGAGATGCAGTGGGCCTCGTCGACGGCGACGAAGGAGATGGGAACAGCCTTCAGCCGTTCGATGAACTCGGGCATCGCGAAACGCTCGGGCGAGACATAGAGGAGGTCGAGGTCGCCGTGATGGAGACGCCGCCAGACGCTGCGCCGCTCTTCGGCGCAGAGAGCGCTGTTGAGGCAGGCGGCAGCCAGGCCGGTCTCCGCGGCCCCATCGACCTGGTCCTTCATCAGCGAGATGAGCGGGCTGATGACGAGACAGGTTCCCGGGAGGATGCGCGCGGGGAGCTGATAGCAGAGCGACTTGCCGCCACCCGTCGGCATCACGACGAAGGCGTCGCGGCGATCGAGAATGGCCCGGATGATCTCCTCCTGATGCGGGCGGAAGACGGGGAAGCCGAAGAGGGTGCGGAGCAGATCGGCGGGCGTGGGCTGGTCGTGGACGGTCATCGGATGCGCTTCCTTCCTCCAGCCTCGGTCGTTGGCGGAGGCCTCTGTGGAGTCTCGTGCCTGGGACGATCCGCCCGCTACTGCTCGCCCGATTTCTGCTGCCGGTGAGGGGCCGCCGCGGATCGCTTGCTCGATTTCTCCTTCCGAGTAGGAGAATCTGTGCCAGATTCGTCCTTCTGAGAAGGAGAATCGGCGACCGGTGGACGGGGACACACGGCAGGCTCACACGGCCCGGCTCGTAGTTGCTCGCCCCCGGGCAGGGCTGCTATCCTCGACCGCCATGCCGAGATCATCACGCACAGGAAAGCCCGACTCGGGCAGTGGCCGCGCGGGAGGCGCAGGGGCGCGAGGCAGGACCACCGGCCGCAAGCGCTCCGCATCCTCCGACGTCATCAAGGGCCGCCTGAAAGCGCACGATCCCTTCGAACTCATCCGCATGGTCGCGCTCAGTCAGACCGATCCGCGCAAGGCGCTGGCCGAACTCGTCCAGAACAGCCTGGATGCCGATTCCGAGCGGGTCCATGTCGTGCGCTTCCGTCATCGTGGCGCGCCCTGCCTGCGCGTGTTCGACAACGGACGCGGCGTGATCCCCGAGCTGGACCGGCCCGATGCGCTGCGCTACATCGCGACCCACATCGGCCACAGCCGCAAGCGCTCGCTGTCACCACAGGAGCGGCTCGCGCTCATGACGCAGGGCCAGTACGGCATCGGGCTGCTCGGATTCTGGTGCCTGGGCCAGTCGATCGAGATCCGCAGCGCCGTCGCGGGCCAGACGCCACACCGGCTGATCCTCTACCGCGATCGATCCGACTACGCCATCGAGCCGCTGCGCGGGCGGCTGCCGCTGGGGGATTGTTGGACCGAGGTCGTCGTCGCGAATCTCCACCCCGAGGCCTCGCGCGCCGTCGTGGCGGGACGCATCAAGGAGTATCTGGCCGCTGAGCTGCGCGGACAGCTCCTCGCACGCGAGGTCGATCTGGTCGTCGACGACGCGATGGCACGGGGGCGCGCGCGCCGCAGCGTGCATGTCCGGCCGCGGCGCTTCCTCGGCGAACGCCTGGAAGGCGTCGGCCCGATCGAGGTGCCCGGTCACCCTCCGATCCACTTCGAGATCTACTACACCGGAGCGGCCATCGGGACGACCGAGGAGGGCCCGCTCTCGCTCTACTGCGCGGGATCGCTCGTCGCCGAAAGCTTTCACGAGCTGGCAGCGCTCGGACTCGACCACCTCCCCTGGATCGACCCGCGCCTCACCGGTTTCATCGAGTACTCGGGCTTTCAGGTCGCGCCCGGCACGCGGCGCGGGATCGTGCCCGACGAATCGGCGGAGGCCTTCGTGCGCGGACTCGCGCGCGCTCGGCTCGTGCTCGAGCGGATGCTTGAAGGCTTCGAGCGCCGGCGCATGGAGGAACTCGACCGCACGCTCGTGCGCGACCTGCAGCGCGCCTTCCGCGACTTCTACCGCCAGCGTCCGGCCTACGCGTTGTTGCCGGTCGGAAGCGAAGGGGATCGGGCGGCGGGACCGGCGGACCCGGACGGTGCGCAGGGGAATGTGACCGGCGGCGGCACGGGGCTGGACGCGGAATCGGGAGCGGACGCAGCGCCGGACACCGCGGCGGCGCTACCCGCCGAGGCCGGCGCGCAGGCCCCGGCCGAAGCGCGCGAGGGTTCCACAATCGATGACGATCACACCACACCCGAAGCAGTCGGAAGCTCGGCCTCGCCCGACAGCGGATTCCTCGTGCCGCCCGGACCGCTGTCAACGGTGCGCATCGTCCCCGCGTTGATCCGCGCAAAGTGCGCCACGCAGCGCGCGATCAGGGCCGAAGCGCTGGATGCGACCGGACGGATCGTCGAGGAGGCGGTCGCCTTCACCTGGACGCTCGAGGGGCCGATTGGCGAATTCGAGGTGGACGTATCCGGCGACGCCCATGACTCTACGCGCAAAATCGAGCCGCGCCGGGTCATCTTCACGGTGGGTGGCGGTCATGGGGATGGCAATGAGAGTGCCCATCGCGAAAAGCACATCCCGAGCGGCGTCGGGCGCGTGACCCTGCGCACCGCCGCGGAGCCGGCCGAGGGGACGTTGCAGGTGCGGGCGGTGGCGATGAAGGCGGACGCGCGGGAGATGAACTCGCCGCACGCCGGCTTGCAGGCGGCGGATGCGCCCGTCCCCATGCGGGAAGCCGAGGCGGAGGCACCCGTTGAGATCCTCGAAGAACTTCCCGGCCGCCGCTCGTCCGAGGGCATTCCCGAGCCGGAGCTGGTCGATCAGCCCGCCGCCGCATGGCGCTCGCGCATGGAAGGGCGCCGCTGGCAGGTGAACGCGGCGCATCGCGACTATCGCACGGTTGCCGATCAGCCCCGCCTGAAGCTCCGCTACCTCGCCATGCTCTTCGCG
>JAZDGX010000175.1:0-27853 GCA_043806645.1 Candidatus Eiseniibacteriota bacterium
CCGGCTACGCGCGCGCGGGGGGGGGGACGCATGCGGCCGGTCCCGGGCGGCGTCACTCAGGAAGCCGTGGAGATCCCATACCGCTTCATCTTCCTCCAGAGGGTCGTCCGCGATATCCCGAGGACGCGGGCCGCCTGGCTGAGGTTTCCGCCGACGTCGCTGATGACCCTGCGCATATGCATATCCTCCACCTGCGCCAGGCTCAGATGCGGCGGATAGGCGATCGGCCCTGCACCGCCGGGGCCCGCCGCCATCTCCACCGTATTCGCGGCAGCCCCCGCGACCGAGCGCTCCACATGCTCCGGCAGCGCCGGGATGCCGCGCTCGGTGAGCTCGGGCGGCAGGTCCCACGCCTTGATGTCCTTGTCCTCCTCGGCCAGGATCACGGCGCGCTCGATCGCGTTCTCGAGCTCACGCACGTTCCCCGGATAGTCGTAGTTCATCAAGAGGCCCCAGGCCTGATCGCTCACCCCGCTCACCCGCTTCCCGACGCGCGCGCCGATGCGTTCGACAAAGTACCGGACCAGATGCGGGATGTCCTCCTTGCACTCACGCAAGGGCGGCATCTGCAGGCGGAAGACGTTCAAGCGATAGAAGAGATCCTCGCGAAAGCGCTTCGCGGCGATCTCTTCCCGCAGATCACGATTGGTCGCGGCGATCAGCCGCGTGTCCACCTTCAACGGAACCTCGGCGCCGACCGGCTGCACGATGCGGTCTTGCAGCACGCGCAACAGCTTGCTCTGCATCGCGGCCGACATCTCCGAGACCTCGTCGAGAAAGAGGGTGCCCTGGTCGGCCATCTCGAAGAAGCCGCGCTTGGCCCGCTTCGCATCGGTGAAGGCGCCGCGCGTATGCCCGAACAATTCGGTCTCGATCAGCGTCTCGGGGATCGCCGCCATGTTCACGGCGACGAAGGCCCCGCGGCTGCGCCGGCTCTGATCGTGGATCAGGCGGGCGATTCTCTCCTTGCCCGTGCCGCTCTCGCCCGTCAACAGGATGTTGCTCTCGGTCGGGGCGATGCGCTGGACCAGTCGCAGGATCCGCTTCATCGCCGCGGAGGCGGCGATAATCTGTTCGCTGCGGGAGACAGTATCCTCGTTCACGGCGACACCTCGTCGGTGCGCGCGGCGGAGGGGGACTGCGCCTCGGAGGGAGCCCCCGCGCTTCCGAGCGGGCGCATGTGGGGAAAGAGCAGGACATCCTTGATGGCGGCAGCCCCGGTCAGCAGCATGACCAGCCGATCCACGCCGATCCCGACCCCTGCGGACGGAGGCATGCCCTGCTCCAGCGCCTGCAGGAACTCTTCATCGAGCGGCTGAGCTTCCGGATCCCCTGCCTCGCGCAGCTTCCGCTGATCCTCGAAGCGCCGGCGCTGATCGAGCGGATCGTTCAACTCGGTGAAGGCGTTGGCGAACTCCTGGCCCAGGATGAAGAGCTCGAAGCGCTCGACGAGCTCCCCCGGCCGGAGGCGATGCGCCTTGGCCAGCGGCGAGATCGCCTTGGGATGATCGGTGACGAAAGTGGGCTGCATCAGTTTGGGCGCCACGGCGAGATCGAAGATCTTCTCGATCCACTTGCCCGCGGACGATCCCGGGGGCAGTCCGCCCCCCAGTCGCTCGCCCCAGGCGACCAGATCGGCCGGCGTCATGGTCAGGACGTCCGCGCCGGTCTCTTCGCGAATCAATTCGACCATGCTTCGCCGAGCGAAGGGCGCGGCCAGATCCACCGTGCACGGCGACCGGCCTTCCTCCTCCGCGGCCTGCGTCAGTTGCAGCCCCCCGGTCACCGCGCGGGCCGTCTGACGCAGCATGTCTTCCACGAGCTCCATCGCGTCCTGATAGTCCGCATAGGCCCAATAGAACTCGAGCAGCGTGAACTCCGGATTGTGATGCCGGTCGACGCCCTCGTTGCGAAACACGCGACCGATCTCGTAGACGCGCTCCAGCCCGCCCACGAGGAGCTTCTTCAGCGGCAGCTCCTCGGCGATGCGCAGGTAGAGATCCATGTCCAACACATTGTGGTGCGTGCGGAAGGGGCGGGCCGTGGCGCCACCGTAAACCGTCTGCAGCACCGGGGTCTCGACCTCGAGAAAACCACGTTCGTCGAGATAGCGGCGCAGGGCCTGCAGCGTCGCCGCCCGGCGCCGAAAGAGCTCCCGCGTCTCGGGGTTCACCATCAGGTCCAAGTCGCGCCGGCGGTAGCGCATCTCCCGATCGCTGAAGGCATCGAAGACCCGGCCCTCCTTCTCCTTGACGACGGGCATCGGGCGCAGCGCCTTCGCCAGCAGCGTCAACGCCTCGACGCGGATCGAGACCTCCCCCATCCGGGTCCGGAAAACCCGGCCGCGTGCGCCGATCAGATCGCCGAGGTCGAGCAGGGGCACCACGCGATACGCCTCCTCGCCCAGGATGTCGAGGCGCAAATAGACCTGGATCAAACCGGAAGGGTCCTCCAGATGTCCGAAGGCGGTCTTGCCCATCGGCCTCAGCGAGCGAAGCCTGCCCGCGACCGCGACCGGCTTTTGTTCTTCCAACTCGGCGAAGGCGTCTTTGACTTCCTCGGCCAGGTGGGTTCGATGAAAGCAATGGGGATAGGGATCGACGCCCATCTGGATCAGGGCTTCCAGCTTCTGGGCGCGGACGACCAAGGGGTCGGTGGGATTTTGCACGCCAGCCTCCATCCGGCAAAGAAACCGTCGCCGACGCCGGTGCCCGCCAGGGCGCGACCGGCCGCGGCGCATTCTACCCTGTCCGCGGACCCTGGTTCAATGCGGCAGCCCCAACATGCGGAAGCCCCAACGCGGCGCAACGACCGCACCGACCGCAACGACGGCGCTCCCCCCGCGCACGAAGAACGAGCGCGGCAGGTCTCTGTCTGCCCCGCGCCGCTGTGGTATCGTTGCGGCATGGCAACGATCGCCGACCGTCTGGACCAGTTGACCGCCGCGATCGCGCGGGCCGCGCAGGCCGCCGGCCGGCAGCCCGCGGAAATCCGCCTGGTCGCGATTTCCAAGACCGTCGCTCCCGCCGCCGTCCGCGAGGCCCGCGCGGCCGGGCAGCGCCTCTTCGGCGAGAACCGCGCCCAGGAGCTGCTGAGCAAACAGCAGGCGCTCGCCGACCTGGACATCGCGTGGCACTTCGTGGGCCGCTTGCAGACGAACAAGGTGCCGCAGGTGGTTCCGATCGCCGCGCTCATTCATTCTGTGGATCGTCTCGATTTGGCGCTGCGGCTTGCTGCCCGCTCCGCGGACCGCTCCCCGCTGCCCGTTCTCGTCCAGGTCAACACGAGCGGCGAGGATAGCAAGGCGGGCGTGGCGCCCGAACGGCTTTCGGAGCTGCTCGACGAAATCGCGGCACTGGATCATCTGTCGGTGGAGGGGTTGATGACGATCGGGCCGCTGACCGGGGACCGGGGCGCCATCCGCGCCGCCTTTCGGCTGCTGCGCCGGGCCCTCGAGGAAGAGCGCCGCCGGGGCCGCCCGCGCTCGCCCCTGCGCGAGCTGTCCATGGGGATGTCGGGCGACTTCGAGATCGCGATCGAGGAAGGAGCTACGCTGCTGCGGATCGGCACGGCACTTTTCGGCGCGCGGGACTGAAGTCCTACCGGGGGCCCGGACGAGGCGCCCCACGGGTGCGAGGGAAGATTCCTCCTACGCCTCCCGCAGCGCCGCCTTGACGTAGCCGTGCAGAACCTCCGGGCTCATCAAGCCGACGAAATGCGTGATGACCCGGCCCTTGCGATCGATCAGGAACGAGGTCGGAATCCGGGAGATGCCGCCCAAGGCCATCGAGGCCGGCATTCCGTTGGGGACGATCGCGTACTTGATTTCGGGATGGCGGTCGATGAAGGGTTTCACCACCGCCAGGCCCGAGCGGTCGATCGAGGGCGCGACGATGCGCAGGCCCTCGGTCGAATAGGTCTTGTGGAGATCCACGAGCTGCGGGATCTCCATCTGGCAGGGCTTGCACCAGGTCGCCCAGAAAACGAGCAGCACCACTTCGCCTTGCAGGTCCTCGTGGGTAATGCTGCGCCCGTTGAGATCGCGCATTTCGAATTCGGGAAGCGCCGTGCGCGCCTCGACCGGCGTGAGCGTGGGCAGGGCGGCCTCGGTCTTCTGCGCGTCGTCCGCGCTCGACTCGGCTTCAGTCTCGCGGGATGGCGTCGCCGCGGGCTCGCCCGCGGATCCGCTCTCACCGGACTCCTCCGCCTTGGCTTGGGCATCGCCGTCCTGAAGCGACGTCTCCGCCTTCCCGCCGCACCCGAAGGGGATGGAGACCGCCAGCACCGCCAGCACGAGCACCAGCCAACGCCTGTCCGTGATTTGTCTCTTCATCTGCTGCATTGCTCCTCCGACAGGATAAGACGACCGGCGGACCGACTCCACCGGGGGCAACTCAAGCGAGGCCGCGCCTGCGCCTCCAGATCCACTCCGCGGCCAGCACGGCCGTCAGGAATGCAAACATGGGCCAATGATTCCACATTTCCGCCTGTTTCACAACCGGCGTGCGACGGTACCCCGCCGGAATCATCTCGAGCAGCTCGCCGATTTGCGCACTGGTTCGGAAGGCCCCGCCGGAGGATTCCGCCATCCGCGCGAGCAGGCGGGGCGAGCTCGCAAGCGCGTAGAATTCCGGGCCCATCGCATCCACCCAGAAGAGGCCTTCCGAGTGAAGGACCTTCTCCCCGTCCGTGCGGGCCCGCGCCTCGTAGCGATAGGCCCCGGGGCGCAACGGGGCGAGGGTCCCCGCGTAGCGCCCGCTCACGCCCTCCGGAAACAGGCTTACGCGAAGCGGTTCATCGCGCGACCCGGCGCGCCCAGGGCGCGCCTCCGCCCCATCGTCCGCAGCCGGATCCGCGAAGGGCTCGGCGCCTGCACCATCGCCGGAACCGAGCGAGCGAACCTCCACGTCCACGCGCGCGGCGGCAACCGGCCGGAATCCTTCATCGAGCAACCGCGCCGTGAACGCGACCGGCTCGCTGTCCTGGAAGACCAGCCGCGCGGGGCGCAAGGCGAAGCGTTCCTGCTCCCCGGGCTCGGAGAGCCAACGCACCAACCGCTTCCAGAAGTCGCGCGCCGCGGCGGAACCGATCTCATGCGACCCCATCGCGAAGTCCCAGCGCCAGAAGCCGCGGCAGCCGAGGCAGGCGATCCTGCCCGCCCCCGCCTGAGCCACGGCGAGCAGCGGCACTTCCCGATCGGGGTGGGCGGTGCGGCCGGAGAGCAGGACCGCCGCTGCGGGAGAAGTCCGATAGTCGCCTTCGTGGATCCAGACCGGCGGAAACGCGCGCCAGATGCGCTCTGTCTCCGCGGGGTTCTCGGCCAGGACGGTCACCTCGTGCATGATCGCCTCGGATGTGGGCTGGCACGGAGAGGCCGCGTAGCCCCAGCGACGCTGAGGCACTATGTCGAGCGGCAACAGCTCCTGCCATCCCGCGTCCGCCCAACGCTCCGTTCCTTCATGACGGGCTGCGCCGAGGAAGAGGACCCCGCCCCCTTCCAGCAGGTAGCCCTTCAGCGCCTCGGCGAACCCCGCGGGCACCTCCGCGGGACTCAAGCGACCGATGAGGACGGCCGCGTAGGCCGCGAGGTCCTCGCGCCGCTGCGGCAGAGGTTGCGCTTGCTCACCGCCGTAACGAAAGAAGCCCTCCTTCCCCCGGCGCACCAGGTAGGTGTAGGAAAGGGTGGTGTCCGCATCCAGTGCGCGCTTGAGGAATGAGAAGTCCCAGTCGGGCTCGCCTTCAAGGTAGAGCACGCGGGTCTTCTTCTCCCGCACGTCCACGGCGAAGAGGCGGCGATTGTTGATCGCCACGGCTTCGGAATCGGTAATCGATGCCTCCACCTCGTAGAGCGCAAGACCGACGCGGCTGGGCACGATCTCCAGGGGCACTTCGATCTCCGCCCCCGCGCCGTCAAGCGACACCTCGCGCCGCGCCACCTCGCGCGCCGGCGCCGTGGCCGAGGCCGGGCCTCGCGAGACCTCGCGCACCGTGAGCGTCGCCTGCCACTCCTGCAGGCCGCTCTCCCGCAGCCAGGTGCGAACAGCGATCGGCTCGCCCACCTGCGCGACGGGCTGGGCGCGGATCTCGCGGATCTGGAGATCGGGAGCCGCGGTCGTGTCGCCCAGCAGGAGCGCATAGGCGGGCACGGGCAGGTTGCGCGCGACACGCAGCGGGTCCTTCCCCGCGGTATGGATGCCGTCGCTGACAACGATCATCGCTCCCAGGGCACCCTCGCCTTGACGAAGCAGCACTTCTTCGAGCGCCTCTCCCAAGGCCGTCGCCCCCAGAGCCGTCCAGGGATATCCGCTTTCCTCGGCCCGCCGCCGCTCGACGCCATCGGCGAAACCGTAGACATCCAGTGCGAACTTCCCTTCCAGCTCTTCCTCCAGGCGCGCGAGCACCGCGGTCGCCTCGTCGCCGCGCGTACCGCCATCGCGGCCGGGCAGCGCCATGCTTGACGAGCGATCCACGAGCACGGCCACGTGAGGGCGTCCCGAGTCGCGAAGATGAAGCGTGAGCAGAGGCTCCAGGAGCAGCAGCAGGATCACGATCAGCGCGCCCAGCCGCAGCGCGGGCAGCGCCATTCGCTCCAGAGACCCCAGAGGCGCCGGAAGGCGCCAGTATGCCCACACGCCGGTCAGGAGCGCGCAGGCGATCGCAATCCACCAGAAGAGGCCGGGATCGATCAGAAAGCCTATGTCCAGATGCGGCATAACTCTCCCACCCGCTTTCCGATGGATCCCTCGCGCCGGTCAGGTAGCTCCTACCCTCGCGCGGAGACTGGGGTTCCGGCCGTGGATCGCGGTGGTCCTTCAGACCGGCCTTCCGGAGGGGGCCGATGGCGGTTCGGTCTCACCGGCGCGATCGTCGATGCGATGAGACAACTGCAAGAGCAAGGGCTCGATTCTCTGGCCCACGGGCAGCCCGGGCCGGGACGGGACGGCGGCGGAAAAGCGAAAGGTCCCCGTACGCCAGCCGAGCACCATCATCAAGCGCTCCCGCGCCAGATCCTGAAGCGCGCGATCGAGCTGCGGCGCGGGCAGGTGCCCGCAGTCATGCAAGAGCTGTCCCAACCACCGCCAGCCCTTCCCTTCGGCGGCCATCAAGCGCTGGAGGGCCAGCGCGAACCGAAGTTGTGGAACACGGACGTATCCGCCATCGATCAGGCGTCCTCCCAGGCGGGAAGCAGCGGGCTCGCACGACTCCTCCGGACCGCTGCCGACCTCGAGCCGCGTCCCGTCCGTCCGACCCGGCTTCGCCTCCGCTGCGTTGCGCGCCGGAGCTCGATCATCCACTCTCACGGACTCGATCTCCAGTGCGCGAATGCAGCCCTCTTCGATGTGCAGCCAGGCCTGTTCCCGAGCGCCATCGGCCGCGCGGGACAGTACCAGCGTTCCCTCGCCTTCTCGATAGGCGAACCACTGGAGAATCTCCCAGGGAGAGAAAGCCGACAGCGATCCGCGCAGCAGAGTGCGGCCGCGGTACTCCGTATCGGCCTTCGCGGCCGCGGGGCCGGAGATCCCCTTCTGCGCGCCGGCGGCCGGCCTGGGCGGCCCCGCTTGAAATCCGTCACCCGCGGTCATGCGCATGCCTCTATGTCCGTCCGCTCGTTCACGGTTCACGGTTCCCGCCGCCCGCGCCGGTCGTCTCCGTTCTGCTCGTTGAGGCCCCTGCGGCGCTGGTCCAGCCAAGGCTTGCGCCAACCGAGGTTGATGATCCCGATCGCGAGGGCATGGAGCACCAGCAGGGCGAGAAGAGACGTGAGCACCCCGCGCAGAATGGCGGTCAACTCCGGCTCACGGCCGGGGGCGAACCCTTCGAGGGCCAGCAGCCAGGAGGTCGCCAATCCGAGCAGCACTCCGCTCCCCTTGCCGAAGGGCGTCGGCTGGATCCGCACGCTCCCCTTGTGAAAGTGGAGCAGACCCGAGCCGACGATCAACAGGCCCGAGCGCAGAAGGATCAAGAGAATGGCGATGCGCGGCAGCAGGCCGACCAGACCGAGCGTCGAAAACACTGCGCCGTGGAGAAACAGATCGGCGACCGGATCCAGCACGATCCCGAACTTGGAGCGCAGCCGTCCGTGGCGCGCCCACCACCCGTCGGCGATGTCGCTCAGCACGAGCGCGGCGTAGGCGATCAGACCGAGGCCGAAGTCGCGCGCGGCGAGCAGGTAGATGAGCGATGGGACGAAGACGGCGCGGGCGAGGGTGATCGTGTTCGGTCCGCCCAGGCTGCGCATCCGGCGTCCGTCGACGGTCTCGAGATAGCCGACGCTCGCCATCGCCGCCGCCACGAACCCCCGGCCCACACCAGGTGCAAGCCGGCAAAGAGCGCGGCGAAGCGCCACTCGTGCCGCGCCAGGATCGCCATATCGGCGAGCAGGCAGCCTGCGGCGAAGACGGCCGCGGTGCCTACGACCGACCGCAGGCCCTCGGG
The DNA here is from genome assembly GCA_043806645.1 of Candidatus Eiseniibacteriota bacterium. GTDB lineage: Bacteria > Eisenbacteria > RBG-16-71-46 > CAIMUX01 > WJJG01 > JAZDGX01. The sequence goes on from JAZDGX010000175.1 coordinate 8,437, forward strand.
ATTGGCGCGCGCTCCCGGACGTCCGGACACCCAGTCGAATGCCGATCCCGGGTCCTCTTCCGCCCCTGACGCCAGCCACCGGATCCGCCGCAAGAGATCTTTCACGATGGAGATCCCTTCAATCCGAGATCCTCGAGCCAGCCCTCCGTGGATCGAGGAATCGCGACAGGCCTCAGGCAACCCACTTCAGCTCATGGTATTGGCGGACCATCCCCCCCAGTCGCCTCGCCTTCCCGACTCAGATCTGCCCCCGGTGCTCGTCGGCCGCCTGCGGCCGTTCGGAACGGATGGCGGCTTGCGCGGCCGCCAGACGGGCGATCGGCACGCGGAAGGGCGAGCAACTTACATATTCCATACCGACCCGGTGGCAGAAGTCAATGCTTCGCGGATCGCCCCCGTGCTCTCCGCAGATCCCCGTCTTCAGCTGCGGGTTCGCTTCCCGGCCCCGCTCGACGGCCAAACGCACGAGCTGCCCGACGCCCTCCTCGTCGATCGAGACAAAGGGGTCGCGTGCGAGGATCCCGGCGGAAAGGTACAGGCCGAGGAACTTCACGGCATCGTCGCGCGAGAATCCCAGGGTCATCTGCGTAAGATCGTTGGTGCCGAAGGAGAAGAACTCGGCCCGGGAGGCGATCTCGCCCGCGGTCAACGCCGCCCGCGGCACCTCGATCATCGTACCGACCAGGTAGCGGACCTCGACGCCCTCGCTCTCGATCACTTCGCGTGCGGTGCGATCGACGACCTCCCGCTGGTTCTCGAATTCACGCACGTTGCCCACCAGGGGAATCATGATCTCGGGGATGACCTTGACGCCTTCGCGCGTCAGCCTTGCCGCCGCCTCCATGATCGCGCGCACCTGCATGGCGGTGATCTCGGGATAGGCGATGCCCAGGCGGCAGCCGCGATGTCCGAGCATCGGATTGACCTCGCTCAGCGCCTCGACGCGCTCGAGCAGCTGCTCCTTCCCGGCCAGCTCCCCGGATTCGGCGCGGCGCTCCTTCATCAGGGCGATTTCGACGCGCAGGTCGTCGCGGCGGGGCAGGAATTCGTGGAGCGGCGGATCGAGGGTGCGGATCGTGACCGGCAGGCCCTCCATCGCGTTCAGGATCCCGTAGAAGTCGTCCCGCTGGAAAGGAAGGATGTGTTCGAGGGCATTCAGGTACTGCCCGCGCGGTTCGCTCAGCTCCGCATCCAGCGCCGCGATCTCCGCCTCGATACGCTCGTGCTGCTCGGCGGGCGCGTTGTCGAACTCGGCCCGCTTGCGGGCGATGCGCCCCTCGAGGCGCTTGACAACCGGCGCCCACATGATCATCTCCTGCACGTGAGGCAGGCGCTCCTCGGCGAAGAACATGTGTTCGGTGCGGCAGAGCCCGATGCCCTGGGCGCCGAAACGCCGGGCCATCTCGGCCTGCGCCGGGGTGTCGGCATTCGTGCGCACCCCCAGCGCCCGGCGCTGGTCGGCCCATTCCATGAAGGTGCGGAACTCGTTGGCCACCTCGGGTGCGATCGTCCCCACTTCGCCCGCGATGACGTCGCCGGTCGAGCCGTTCAGGGTCAGATACTCCCCGCGCTTGACGACCGTCTCTCCGATGCGCACATAGCCCTGCTCCTCATGCACCTCGGCCGCCCCGCAGCCCGCGACGCAGCACTTGCCCATGCCGCGCGCGACCACCGCGGCGTGCGAGGTCATGCCCCCCGTGGCGGTCAGGATCCCGGCCGCCGCCGACATGCCATGGATGTCGTCGGGAGAGGTTTCGCTGCGCACCAGGATCACGCGCGTCGGCTTGCCCCGTTCGTCGGTCGCTCCGGAAAGGGTCACCGCCTCGTCGGGATGAAAAACCACCTTGCCGACCGCCGCCCCGGGAGAAGCCGCCAGCCCCCGCGCCAGCACCGTGTACTGCGCGCGGGGATCGATGCGCGGATGCAGCAGCTGGTCGAGGGAAAGGGGATCGACGCGCATCAGCGCCTCGTCCTTGGAGATCAAGCCCTCGGCGACCATGTCGACGGCGATCTTCACGGCCGCCTGGGCGGTGCGCTTGCCGGTCCGCGTCTGCAGCATGAAGAGCCGGCCCTCTTCGACGGTGAACTCGAAATCCTGCACGTCGCGGTAGTGGCGCTCGAGACGCAGCGCGATCTCGTGGAGCTCCCGGTAGGCCTCGGGCATCTCCGCGACCAGTTCCTGGATCGGGCGCGGCGTGCGGATGCCCGCCACCACATCTTCACCCTGGGCGTTACGCAAGTACTCGCCGTAGAATTCATTCTCTCCCGTCGCGGGATTGCGGGTGAATCCGACTCCCGTGGCCGAGGCTTCCCCCTGATTGCCGAAGACCATCGCCTGCACGTTGACCGCCGTGCCCAGATCGTCCGGGATCCCATTCTGCCGGCGATAGAAGACGGCGCGATCGTTGTACCAGGAGCGAAAGACGGCATCGCGGGCCATTTCGAGCTGCGCGAGCGGATCCTGCGGGAAGGGTTTGCCCGCGCGCTCCTGGATGATCGTCTGGAATTCCGCGACCAGACTGCGGAGGTCCTCGGCGCTCAGGTCGAGGTCCGAAGCGGCCCGTCGCCGGGAGCGCAGTTGCTCCATGCGCTTCTCAAAGACCGACTTCGGGATCCCCAGCACGACGTCGCTGAACATCTGAAGGAATCGCCGATAGCTGTCGTAGGCAAAGCGCTCGTTTCCCGTGCGCTCCGCCAGCCCCCTCACGGAGACATCGTTCAGCCCGAGATTCAGAATCGTATCCATCATGCCCGGCATGGAGTACTTGGCGCCCGAGCGCACCGACACCAGCAGGGGATCTTTGCCGTCGCCCAGACGCTTGCCCTGCATCTCCTCCAAGCGCCGGAGCGCCTCGAGCTGCTGTTCCTGAAAGCCCTCGGGGAGCCTGCCACCCATGGCGTAGAAGACATTGCAGGCGCGGGTGGTGATCGTGAAGCCGGGAGGAACGGGAATGCCCGCCCGGGTCATGTCGGCCAGGCCCGCGCCCTTGCCTCCCAGCAGATCGCGCTGCTGCCCGGTGCCCTCGGTCCGTCCCGTCCCGAAAAAGTAGACCAGCTTCTCGCCGGGATCCCAGGGCGAGACGGCGCGTCGCGGCTTCGCGTTGCGATCTTCGGCGGCCATGATTCCTCCTTCAAAGCAAGCGGCCTCTCCCCCCGTTCGGTCGGGGAAGGCCGCATGCGCTGCTGAGGGTCGTCCTGTTGCTCGAATCCGGGTCAACCCATGGTGTCGTGTGATCTTCCGTCAGCGGACGAGCGTCAAGAACCCGGTTCTCTGTTCGCCGGATGGCGTCTCGACCGCGTAGATATACACGCCGGAGACGACCTCGCGCTGCTCGTCGTTACGCAAGTCCCACGGGCATGAGCCTCCCGACTCCTGACTGGCGGTCTGGTAGTGATGCAGGGTCCGCACGAGATCTCCGCTTACCGTGAAGATCCGGATCGTCGCGTCGCTCGGCAGCATCTCGAAACGCACGATCGGTTGGGCGGCGGGGCTGAAATGGGAGAGCGGATCGTCCGCGACATAGGGGTTGGGGACGACGAAGATCTGATCGAGCAGAGGCTTGGTCCGCACCGGATCGTTACGGGCGATCAGCGCCATCGGGTCCCCGTCCAGCTCTTCCCGATAACAGCCGTTCTGGGGCTGGGGCAGGTCGCTGTAGACGACCGACGTACGCCCGTCATAGAAGCGCAGATAGTACTTGGTCAGGCAGTAGTAATAGGGAACCCCGTTGTGCGGCCCGAAGATGAACCGCTCGGGATCTCCGCCGAAAGGCGTCACCGAATCGGGATCCACGAATGCACGCAGGGTATCGAGGGCAGTCCAGGGCCAGGTCGAATCCCCGTATTGAAAGACACGCAGTTTCACGAGGTCCTCATCCTCGAGGGATACCCCGCGCCAGACGATATAGCCGCCGAAGCACTCGGGCGTGAGAAGACTGGGCACGCATGCGCCTTGGTACCACCAGTCGAGGCGTCCGGCCCCACCCAGCAGGCTCGTGCGTCCATCGAGGGAAAGCGCGAAGGCCGTGATCGCGCGCCCGACCGAAGTCTCGATATCGAAGGGCGTCGCCCCGAACCCGTCCAGGGCCCCCAAGGTCCCCTCCTGCGTCGCGTAGATGACCTGATCACCCCGGCGGGGCGTATAGGCGATGAAAATCCTCGTCGGAGAGGGCGGAGTGAAACCGGACCCCAGCGACCCGCCGAAGCGCTTGTTCCAGATGCGCACGCGACCCGTCTCGTCGGCACTCACGATTCTTGTTTCATCGGGGGAGAGCAGGATCTGGGTGACGATACGCCCCGCGTGGGCCTGATCGATCCCATAGACCCGGTCGAAAAGGCCGGCCGTGCCCCAGAGGCTCAACGAACCGTCCGTCTTTCCCAGAACCACTTGTTCCCCCGTGCGCGTCACGCTCATCGCCGAGATCGCGCCTTCGCCGAGGATGCTGTCCCGGCTGACGACCCCGGGACGTGTCCACCGCACGAGACGGCCATCGTCGCCCGCGGTGAAGAAAGTCGAGTCCCTTTCGCCGGCCCCGCCCGGGAAGCGGAGTTCCCGGCAGGGGCCGTCATGGCCGGCATAGAGAATCGGTTCGGGGCCCCGCTTGGGCCTCCAGACGGCGATGCGGCCATCGGAAAGGCCCGCGGCGAGCAGGTGTCCGGAGGGGTGCAGGCTGGCGCAGAGCACCTCTGCGCCAGCCCCCAACGGGGTCAGCAGTCTGTCCGGAACCCAGGTGCTATCCTCTTCCGGCACCAATCGGGCCACCGTCTCCGCATGTCGGCCGACCGTCCACATCTCGGTCCCGAAACGATCGAACAGGATGCTCACGATGTCTTCATCGCCCAAGACCGTTCCGGCCAGCGGGAACAACTTAATGTTTCCGGTAAAGAGCGGGTCGTCACTGTCGGGCATCCACTGCAATTCGATGCGGCGGTCTCCCAATCCGGCCGGCGCTTGGAACGATACGGCGCCGATTCCGGATGAAAGGGAGATCAGCGCGATACAGGGCCCCGCCAGCAGGATGACGACTCTCTTCATCGATCCTTTCCTTTCCGCTTGCCGCCCCCGTCCCGCCCGGACCGCCTCGCGCCCAGTGGACCGACGCAGTCCCGCGAAGCGCGCGGGTTAGAATTCCGATCCCGTCAAGGCCCAGCGCAGCGCCAGGGTCATCGTCGTCTTGACGGCTCCTTGCTCGAAATAGTAGGGGTGGAAGGAAAACACCACGACCCGCCCCGCCGGCAGACCGCCCGCATCGTCCTCCTCCACCTCGTTCGGCTTGATGCGGTAGGCAACGGGGCGATCATTGAACTCCGAACCGGGGTCCAATGTCTGAGTCCGATAAAGGATCTCCAGATTCGGATCCTCTTCGTACCAGCGGGGCGCGTACGGATCGGCCTGGTCGTCCCAGAGGACCTCGTACTGCCAGACGCCCTTGTTGCTGCACCCGTACCGCTGCGGGTCGACCTTCAGATCCGGGTAGATCTGGTTCTCCGCCCGTGCACCGGTCATGTCGCCGGCGTGGAACAGCGGCGAGGTGAAGTCGTGCGGGGAGTTCACGCATCCGCGCAAGTGCAATTGGGTGTAGAGGAAGCTGAAGCTGTCCCACGGCTGCACCAGATCGCCCGTCGCTGCGGTCGTGGCCGGACACTCCTCGTCCGTACCCGACAATGGGAACCCCACGATCATCGAGACCGGGCCGTGGTCCGCCAGCAGCAGGATGTTCCCGCCGGCGCCGATATAGCTGTCCATGGGGCTGTCGCCTGATCCAAAGGTGGAGAGCAGATTGCTCTCTATGGCGCCGGAGATCCAGATCAGCGTTTGATACTGCACGAGCGAATCGAAGAAGGCCTCTTGGTTGGTGTTCAGTTCCTCGTTGTCGCCGGCACCGAAGGCCGTGTAGTGCCCCGGCTCTTCGCTCTCCGCCAAGTGCTCCTGGATCGACTCGAAAACGGAGTTGCCGTCCGGGTCCCAGGTCCAGGCATCCATTACGGCGTCTGTCGGCGCGCTCTGCTGGGAGATGCAGGAGCGCGGCAGGCGGCCGATGTCATCCACGATCAGGAACTTCTTGTGGAAGCTGAAGCGCACGACCTTGATCTCGACCGGGCACAAGGTCTCGGTGCCCTGGAAACCGGAGACATCGCGCATCTTCAGGTAGAATTTGTGCTCCAGGCCTTCATCCTGCGGGGGGAACGAAACCGAGCGGTCCATGCGCAAGCGCATGCCCCAGCCGATCCAGCCCCCCATCCCGTCAAGCGAGCGTTCGACCTCCCGGTCGGGATAAAGGATGTCGAAGGCGTAGTTCGAGGGACCGGGATCGGCGCCCGCGTCGCTGGCATCGCCCGTCCATTCGAAGCGGATTGTCTGGCCGGGCACGACGTCGACTTCCCAGGGCGTGAGACTGCCCGCGAAGACCTTCCGGCCCAAGGCAGGCTCGCTGACGGTGATGATGATCTTTCTATCCGTCGCCGTGAAGAGCGCCCAGTTCTCGCTGTTCAGGTCGGGTTCCATCGCGCCGGCCTCGTCGATCGCCCGCACGACGAAGCCGTACTTCTGACCACTGACCATGTTCTCGAGCCAGACCTCGCTTTCCGTTCCCGGGACCCGGATCCACTCCTTGAGCGCGCTCGCATAGTACGCGCCGCCATCGTCCGGAAAGTCATTGCGGCTCAAGCTGTCCACCAGGAATAGGTTCGCTCGATTGGCGAACTCCGACCGGATCAGAGCGAGTTGATCCGCCTGGGGCAGACTCGCGCCGAAATTCACCCACTTGTACTCGAACCAAGCAGGAAGCCCGTCCGCGCGGGATCCGTCCGTATCCTCGCCCTTCCACTTGATCCTCAGCGTCCGGGCCCAGGTCGGCGTGCCCGTATGCTGCTCCGGGCCTGTGATCTCCGACTCCGGAGCGATGGTGTGGGCATTGAAAAACCGCCGGTCGGGCCGCGAGCGGCCGTACTGGTCGTCGACGGAGCGAATGAAGAAGGTATGCCAGTCAGCGAAATCTTCCCCGGTGGTGCGTTGCTTGGCATCGAAGGAGATGATCTCGTCGAAGTTGATCGTCTCGTGCCAGGCACCCTCGGAAATCGTATCGTCGACGGCCCACTCAAACCAGCGGATGAGCCCGTCGTTGTCCGAGCCGAACCAGTAGAAGTGCACGCGCGCCTGAACGTTTTTCTCAGCCAGGGCCGGATCGGTCGTATCGACCAGGACACCACCGGTGATCTGGCAGTGGGGTCGCGAGTTGGCCGCCCGCTCTCCGACGTAGCCCCTCTCGGGGACGAGCAGGCAGTTCGAGACCAGCAGCGCCAGCACGCAGGCCAACGGCCATCCGCCGACGTTTCCGATCAGCAGCCGTTTCATGCAACTCACCTCGCCTGAAAGCCGCCGCCCCCGCTCCCCGGTCCCAGGGATGCAGCGATTCTCTATTGAAAACGAACCGAATACACCGATTCCGTCGACCGCGCGCCCGTACCGACCGCCAGCTCGGAGATCCTGACCCCGATCTCATGCCGGCCTGGGACCCGGTAGGCGGCCACGATCGGCAACGCGACGGAAGCGATCGCGTTCGCGCCGGGTCTGACATTCTTGATCTCGTAGTTGAACGAGGGGCCGAACTTGAAATCGTAGCTGAAAATGTCGGTCGTCGAGTCGGGATCGACCCCCCGCACGCGCACCGGCAGGTTGTAGTTCCAGGCGGCCAGCGAGTCGAGCGAGATGATCTGGTCCGGCAGGGGATACTGCAGGATCGCCTCGGAGCCGGAGTACCCGATCGTGTCGACCAGACCCGGAGCGCGGTTGATGTAGATCTTGTAAAGCGGCGGGGAGCCGTCCAGCCGTCCATAGCCATCTTTGCAGCGGACCTCCAGACGGATGTCGCCGGAGCCCTGACTGGCCAGGACGATACGCTGGAGGGTCGTGTCAACGATGTCCTTGCGCCACTGCCCCAGGCCCGTCCGGGCCTCGAACTGCGTGACCACTTCGCCGTCCGGATCATGGGCGGCATAGGGCATGACGAGGGTGGGCTTCTTGATCAGAGACCCGATCTTCACCAACGACACGGTATCGCCCAGGAAATACTCTCGTTGACCCGACCATGCCTCCGATGTGGCGAACAGATGCGGTAGGGTGTCGCCGGAAGCGTTGACGCCGGTCTCGAAACGCACGACCGGGTCCATGTTCCAGACAAAGGTCCGCACGGCGGGATCCAGCCCGGAGAAACCGGCATCGTCATAGGCCCACAAGCGGAATTCGTACTTCCCGCTCTGAAGGTCCGTGTAGACCGCCGTCGTGTCGCCCGGCCCCACGCGCAGGGCCGGCTGCTTGGGGAAGAGCAAGTACTGATAGCCGGTGATCCGACCGAGGGGTTGCAGCGTCCCATCCTCGAGCAGAACGCTGTCAACATCGGTGGCGGTCCAATGGAAACGGACATTCGAGCCCGCGGGAATGGTGTCGCTCGGGATCTGCAACTCGATGGAATCAATGATCTTGATGATCACCGGATTGGCCGGACTGCCCGTCCAAGCTTCAGAGCGCGTGAACTCCGGGATCGGCGGAGAGGGATCGGCCACGCCGAAGAATGTCCACGCGGGTTCCGGGTCGGTCCCACCGTCGTTGTCGATCGCCCGCACGTAGAAGCGGTGTCCCATCACTTGCGCGGCCTCCCCGACGGGGATCAGGAAAACCGAATCGGTGCGGGTCGTGTGCGCGTAGGCGATGGTGTCGGCGCTGGTAAGAAACGAATCGGTGATCGCGTATTCGTAGTCCGTCACAAAACCGTCCGCGTCGTTGCCGTACCAGAACAGATGCACGCGATAGAGGGTGACCGAACTCTCCGCCGGCGCCCCCGTCAGGTAGGTGTCCGGCAGGCGATTGGTGTCGATGTCGGAGGTCAGTTCGTCGCGGCAACCGAAGAGCGCCAGAATCGCGACGCCCGCGGCAAGGGACAGGGCACCCACGATCCGCCATCCCAACTCACCCTGACGGCGCGTCGTGCTGGTCGCGTGCATACCGGCATCCTCCTCTAAGGTTGACCGGCGAGGCTAGCAGGCACCCAGGGCGGTGTCAATCCGGGAAAGGGGGGATGTCCAGACGTTGGAAGGAGATGGGGCCCGAGGATCCACGCCCCGGGCCCCGATCCTCAACCGGCGAACCGGACCGTGGTCCGGCTGCCGAGGACTAGTCCAGAAGAACGACTCTCTTGGAGGACTCCCACGTCTTCGTGGTCATGTCCATCCAGAAGATGCCGCCGTTCACCGGATTGCCCGTGTTGTCGGTTCCATCCCAGGTCAGCGAGTGTTCACCGGCCTCGGCCTTGCCATCGTGAAGCGTCTTGATCAAGCGACCGGAGACGTCGTAGATGGCGATCTTGACCGGACCTTCGCTGGCCATGTTGAACCGGATGGTCGCGGAGTTGCGGAACGGGTTCGGCTGGCTGTGATAGAGGTAGTTCACCGGCCCGCTCAGGTGGGTTTCGCCACCCTCGTCCACTCCCGTGCGCGGACAGGGATCATGCCACTTGTCGAAAGGCTGGGCGCCGTTGTCGATCATCCAGGTCAACTCCGGACCGAACAGGTCGCCGCAGCCCGCTGAGACGGCCAGCGAGTCGTCGTCGCACTCGATGCCGCCGTAGTACAGCCCGGACACCTCATGGAAGCTGAAGCCGTCGACGACGATCTTGTAACCGCCGACACCACCGGCTCCCACTTCACGCACGATCTGGGCGTAGCTCACCTCGGGATAGGTCGGGTAACCCCCCGCCCCAGCGCCGATTACGAAGTTCAGGCTACCGACCGTCGGACTGAGCGCGGCGAGGACATTGTAGTCATAGAAACGCGGATAGCCGTTGCCGAACAGCGTGATGTCGGTCGAGGGCGAAAACTCGGGCGTGGACCCTGGTTCCAACCAGACGCAGTCGTAGTCGTCACTGTTGAAGTAGCGGTAGTCGTCGGCGATGACCTCCCCGCCGAGCACGTCACCGAAAAATGCACGCGCCTTGCCTTCATTCGGATCGCCCATGATTTCGGCCAGTTTGTCGCCATTCATGATCAAGCCCCGGCGCATATCGGTCAGGCCGCACTCGGTCGTGGTCAGCCAGCTCTCGAGCAGCGCGAAGTCGCCGACCTCGCCCGCGCCGATGCCCAGAGTCCCGGAACTGAACAGGATCAGCCGGTAGCCCATCAGCTGCTCAAGCGTGCAGCCGTTGTTGCCCCAGCCGCCGGGATTGTAGCGCCCGAGGCCGAAGCTCCGCCGCATCGAGGCGTCGTCGTTCGACGAGAAGTTCAGACGGTCGAACTTGTCGAACGCGATGCCCAATTGGTCGAAGACCGGCACCAGGAAGCCCTCGCCGCCGCCGTTGAAGGCATCCACGTACAGCACGGACGGCCAGATCACGTCGTAGTCGGCGCCTGTGCTCTCGTCGAGTTCCATCATCGGCAGGAACTCAATCTCATGGGTCCCGGCGCCCGGCGCGTCTGGCGGAATCGTGGCATATCCCTGGGGATTCAACGCCCATTGGCTACGGAAGTAGTACTCGATCCGCGTGCCGGGGGTAAAGATCAGGTCGGGCAGGATCTCCTGCGCCGGAGTGCGATCGGGGTAGCCGGGATCGAAGCCCGGGTCGTTCTCGTGGAAGCAGGTCACGCGGGCCTGACCGTCGTTCACCGGGAGCAATCCAGCGCCCGCGCTTGCCATCGCCGTGTCCATCAGGGCGCAGACAAAGTCCGCTTCGGGATCAGCCGCCAGGCGCGCCTTCCAGGCGCCGTAGCCGGGGATCCAATCCTGACGCGGACCTTTCCGCGCGACCTTGAAGCACAGGTCGATCCAGTAGGCCTGCTCCGGCAGGGTGACCGGCGGGCCATGGACGACCGCCGTATCCGCGAGCCAGTCGTTGTCGTCCGTGTTGTCCCGGCTCAGGTCAAAGGCCACATCGACGTTGCAGACGTCGCCGGAATCCAGATAGTAAGGCGAGAGTTGGCCGAAGCCGTCATGGAAGAGATGCCCGGTTTCGAGCGCGATGTTCGGGTCGGTTCCATAGCCCCCGGATCCATAGAGCAGCCCAACCCTGACATTGTCGAAGATGGGAGCGCCGTTGGTCTCGCCCTCGCGGTAGCACACCTCGGGCGAGAGGCCGAAACTCTCCCCGTCGCAGGCCACCTCGATCACCAGCCTCATCTGCTCCCAGTCACCCGTCAGGGGACTCCCATCGGGTGGATGCGTCAGGTCGAAGAGCATGTCATCCTGGCACCGCGCCGTCTGGCTCTCGTAGTGCCAGACATTCTGCCCCATGGACGGGCTCCAACGAGGGTTCGGATTCGTCTCGTTCCAGTACGGGTAGTACCGAAAGCGCGGACGGAAGAAGGTACAGGCATTGATGGGTAGATAGGAGTACGCATCCCACTGCGCGATGACCATGCGCCTGCCGTACTCCGGCGCGAAGGACGACGGATCCACAATCGGGCTGATCATCTCCACGTGCTGTCCCCCGGGGTGACCCGGGCGGGGCGAGCCGGGGATTTCTGTGGCACAGCAAAGTGCATTGCCGATGAGCCCGTACGGCGCCCACACGGACGGGGGGCCCACGATCCACATGGACCATTCGGATTCAGTGCACACGTTCATGAACGCCCCGGTACCGGGGCAGGCCGAGAAGCTCCATCCCTGTGAGCCGTTTTCGAAGTTGTAGGTCTGGGAGCGACCGCCGATTTCGAACAGGATGTCATCGGCGGAAAACGGACCGCACTCGCACTGATAGCCGCCATCCTCGTCAGAATCGATCGCGTTCGAGATGAAACGCAACTCCAGCGCCACTGCATCGGTCGTCGGGGGCAATGCGGCGCCGGACACTTGCGTCAGGTAATTCGCCGGAAGGAGGTAGTTTCCGCTCTTCCCGCTGAACCGATCGACCTCATAGCTCTCGATCAGTTCCCCCTCCGAGTAGCAGAGGACATTGACGGACGTGAAGTCCGCATAGGCTTCGCTGTCCTGGAAGTACTTGAAGCCGATCCTGACTTCCTCGTCGTAGAAAATGGCGTACCGCGGTGATTGGGCCCACAGGCACCATCGGTTGCCGTATCCCATACCCAACGCCCAACCCATCTCGATGGCCTCAGTCTCGAATGCGCCGCACCAGATCTGCCCCGTCTGCCCCGGGAACATCGGCACGCAAGGACATTCTGTGTTCGTGAAGTCGACGGCGCGCACCCACCGGAAGTAGGTCTCGGGAGTCGCGGTGAGATCCACCGCCGTCCAGCCTTCGAGCGGGTCCGTCGTGCCCGCATCCCAGGTCCAGACGGCGACTCCTTCGCCGTAGTCGCGGCTGTTGTAGGCCACTTGGTTGGTCTCATCGTACCCGCCGAACCATGTCCACACCCCCGCGGGTGTGCCGTAGGGCTCCGGCGACTGGCTCACACAGTAGGCGCCTGGGGATGCACTCCCCTCGGCAGGGCAGGTGAAGAAGAGACAGAAAGCGAGAATGACGAACGGTGCAGTCTTCATGGCTCCCTCCGTTGGCAGTTGCCTGCACACGTCCGCCGCACCGGACAGCAGCGAACGAGACGGGAGAATGCATCGGGTCACGCTCGGTAGGGTCGGTGCCCCTCCAGCCGATGCTTGGCCAGTATAGCGCACGCTAGTTGGCTGCGGCTACCTCGGCGATGCCGGCTGCCCCGGCTCCCCTTGCCGCGCGATTCCTTCGCCGGCTTGACAACCACCCGCTCGGCGCCTACCGTGCAGCCAGGCATCTTCGTCAGACGGTGGCGAGACGGCGAGGGGACACGTCGGATGCCTGGGCCGGAAGAACCACACTCAACCGGAGGTGATGCAGTATGAGAGTGAGATCAGCGACCCTACTTCTCTCCGTTCTTCTTCTTCTCATAGTCGTGCAGGGGCCGGCCCACTCAGCCTGCACGTGCTATGTAGACGGAGATGTCACATTGAACCCAAACTGCGCTACGAGGACTATCAGTTTGTGGGTCTGGGAACTCGTGGATGTGGAGCACGGAACATATGCCTGGGTGTCCAAGGGCGAACGGACGCTTCACAGTGGCGATGGATTCCACTTCGTCGTCCAGTGCGCAATGGGAGACTGCGACAGCGCGGCCCAGATTCGAGATGCAGGTCTGGTCCTGGCAGCCTTCAATCTGCCCGGTCGTGACGAGACTGCAGATCTCGGGACAGTCAACGATCCCTACCGCTGTTCCAAGAAAGGGAGACCAAGCTCCGAGGTGCCGCCGCCCGGATCCTGAACCGCCCCTCGGCTCTGATACCGGGCAAGGCACGGGTCCCCTCGCCTGCCTGTGAGAGATGGATGCATACGACTAGTCGATGTCCGCAAAGCTGTCGAGCGAATCGACCGATGTGCTCGGGATGGCCGAGAGGGCTATGAGCGGAATCCTCAGGAGAAGCAACCCATGATCCACCCGTACAGCAACGCCACGCAGACCCGTTGGGACCGGGGCGAGTTCAAGGTTCAGCTCAACCTGCCGAACAACCCGCGACCCATGGGATTCTGCGACGGCAGCCCCGAGGACGTTGCCGAGCTCTTCTCCATCGCCGAGGCCGAGGGTGCCGAGGACGTGAAGATCCACAAGAAGCACCTCAAGAGCGGACGCGAGGTCTGGACCCTGGGCGGACCGGACTGAGCGGCGCCGACCGGTGGTCTTGCCTTCTGAACGCTCGTCTCATGAGGTGCCGCTCCGGGATATTCTGGGCGTTGCGTCGTACGTCGGTGTCGACATCGCCGGAAGGCCGGACATCGAACTCAACCTCGAGAAGGCCGAGCGCCTGCCCTTTGACGATGACGCCTTCGACACGGTTCTCTGTGCCGATGTCCTCGAGCATCTTGACAATCTGCACGCCATTTTCGATGAACTGGTGAGAGTTCGAGCAGGCACGTCATCGTCTCCCTTCCCAACTGCTGGAACATCGCACGACAGCGAATTGAGATCGGCCTGGAGGTCAAGGACATGTTCGTCACGGAGAAGCGGAGGAGTCCGCTCCTGAGAACGCTTCGCAAGATCCTGTACCCCGGCGACAGGTACCAGAACAGGTACTCCTGCACCATCTGGGCCGTGCTGCGAAAGCCCGTAGGCCCAGAGAACTCGCACGCCAAACCATCTTGATTGTTGATGCCTTCTCGGCACGAGTGAACGTCGGAAGGACTGACGCCATTCGGCTACCCGGACTTCGCGTAGTCGACCATCCCCTGGAGATCCACGACGACCACCGGCTCGTTTCCCACAACCCAACCGTCGTGACCTGAGGGGAGCAGGGATACATCGCCTGCCCGACAATCAAACTCGCTTCCATCATCCATCCGAACCCTCAGCACCCCCGACACGTGATACTGGAGGTGCGGGACTTCGCAGCTCTTGGTCTTGGCGATCGGCTGGATCGACGTTGCCCATCTCCACCCGGGCTCAAAGATGGCCCGACCGATGGTTGCACCCCCGATCTTGATGAGTTCCACCCGTCCCTTTGGAAACTCCCGAACCTCGTCAGGCTTCCCAAAACGCTTCAGTTCCGCTGTGACCATTGTGCACCTCCCGTGCAGATGTGGTTTTCCGGATTGGCGACATGCCTCCTACTGCCCGACCTCCAGACTATCTGCGCTTTGTACCGCCAGCGTGGGCCGGCAGATCCTGCGAGCACCTCAGTGCTGCGCTGGACGTCCCATGGGAATCGCTCCGGGATCGCCGTCGGGGCGCTGCCGGGCCCGGCGCGTGGCCGGCTGCGGAAGTTGGAGCCTGAATGTGCATTGGGCTGTTCCTCGGCAACCTTCTCGACGGCGCGGATGAGGAATGACCATGGAGCAATCTGGACGAGGTGCAGGTAGGAGGAGCCACGGTCCCTCGGCGCAGAATATCGCCAGACGCGGGGACCGACGCTCAAGTCGTTGATTACGAGTATGCCAAGTCCCTCTCAATAGGAGGCCGCTATGTTCCGTTCTCTTAGACCCTGGGTGCTCACTGCGACATTCCTCATGCTGACCGTCTGCTTCGCCGCATCGGTCGTCCAGGCCGGTCCCTTCGACAAGATCAAGAAGAAGGCCGAGGCCAAGGTAGGCCAGAAGGTGGACCAGGTCGTGGACAAAAACGAAGAAGCGGAGGCCGAAGACGCCTCGACGAAGCCCGCGGCGTCGTCCGATTCCGGAGGGGAAGTTTCCGCAGTCTCTACGAAGTTCGATTTCGTCCCCGGCGACAGCGTGATGTTCTTCGACGATTTCAGACAGGATGAACTCGGCGAGTTCCCGGCGCGTTGGCGCCTCGCCCAGGGCACATTCGAGGTAGCGGAATGGGAGGGCGAGCGCTGGCTGCGATGCACGAGCGTGGATGGCCGTGTGCGCATGAAGCTGCCCCCGATGGACGCGCTGCCCGAGTTCTGGACGCTCGAGTTCGACTTCTTCGCGATGGAACCGATGGCATCGGCCCTCACCGTGCGCGCCCTCGGCAGCGGTGAGAGCACGGCTTGGGAGGCGGTGTACCCCCAAGGGAACGATCTGGCGTTCAGGAGTGGCGAGATCTTCTCGACGACTCTCTATGAGGGCGCGGGCGGCGTGGGCGGCCGCCATCATGTGATGTTCATGGCGCGGGGCACGGCGATCAAGGCGTACCTCGACCGCCAACGCATGGCCAGTGTGCCCGAGATCTCCAACGCGGCCGGTAGGCCCAATGAGATCGAGTTCCGCCTTTGGGCCTCGACCAAGCCTATGATCGCGAATGTCAGGTTCGCCGAGGGCTGCCGACCGCCGAAGGACATGCTGGCGGAGGGCAAACTCGTGACGTACGGAATTCGCTTCGAGACCGGTTCCGACGTGGTCCAGGCGGAGTCGGCCCCGGTGTTGCGGCAGATTGCTGCCTACCTCGAATCCAAGCCCGAAGTGAAGTTCTTGATAGCAGGCCACACCGACAATGTCGGCTCGGCTGCAAGCAATTTGGACCTCTCCAAACGCCGGGCGACTTCCGTGGCGCGCGTCTTCTCGAACGAGTTCAGCATCGCGGCAGACCGCTTTGAGACGGACGGCAAGGGAGACACTCAACCGGTCGCGAGCAATGCCGGGCCTGAAGGCCGCGCCATGAATCGCCGCGTGGAGTTCATCAAGCTGTGATGAGGCGACGGCGGGGGACCGAGTGATCATCAGTGGCGCGAGAAACCCGTTGACGACCCGCCCCCCAGGGGCCTACTGGTTGCGCCGAGCGCAGCCCTCATGGTCGCGGGGACGTGGCCCGGCGGGTTGCGGGAGCCTGGCGTCCCAGTGCCCCGGACGGAGGAGCCGTCACGAATGCCCTTTTCTGCCCGTGAGCCCGTTGAGGCAGTAGCTGCAACTCGGTCGACGGACGGGACCACGCCATCCGGCACCGGCAAGCTGGACGCATCCGGCATGAAGCCTCCCGCCGCGGGCGAGGACTGGGTCGCCGCGGGCCTCGCGGCTCTGGCCGCGGTGCTCGCCACCCTGGGCTTCGTCTACCAGGGTTTTGTCACCGGGGACGCCTACCGCTATGCAACCGGCACTTTGGAGCTCTCGCGTCTCGGGCCCGGCCACCTGCGCGGCGTGTTCAACGGCGAGGTCTGCTTCGGCTACTACGGCCTGCTGTCTGCGCTGCGCACCGTGGGCGGGTCGCACATCCCGCTCAGCGATCTCATGAATTACTTGAGCGTCGCTTCGGCCATCGTGGCCACGAGCGGCTTTGCCCTGCTCTTCGTGCGGCTGACCGGAAGTCGCGTTCTCGGTCTGGGGGCGGCTTTGCTCACGCTGCTCTCCTGCTCGTTCTGGTACCAGGGGCTGTACGGCAACCCCGGCATGGCGGCCCTCGCCTGGTTCGCTCTGGCCCTCTGGCAATGGAATCACCTCGTGGAGCGCGGGCTTGCCTGGCGCGGGGCGCGGCTGCGGTGGGTCGCGGTCGTGCTGCTCTATGCGATCGCTCTCAGCCTGCGCCTCGACATGGTGCTCGGGACAGGAGCCTTCATCGGCCTGTTCCTCTATCGCCGCTCCGGGCGCCGCCGGGCCTTCGCCGGGCTGATCGCCATGCTCCTGCTAGCCGTTTTGCTTGCGCTCTCAGCGCGCGCCTTGGCTCTGGGGGGCATCACGCAACCGTCGGGGGGCACGCTCTTCATGCATCTTACGCAGCGCCTGTCTCTCCCGGCCCTACCCGATGCGCTGATCAAGAACACCGGCTGGTGGATCGTCGGCACAGGCCCGCTCGTGGCAGCGCTGGCCGCCATCGCCGCGCTTCAGAGCGCGCGCTCCGGCCTCCTGGCTCTCACGCTCCTGTGGGTGTTGCCCTACCTGGTGTTCCTACCCTTTCAGGGCATGGCGACTTCACGGTTGATGATGCCGACAGTCCCCGCTCTCGCGGTGGCCACCGTGCAGCTGCGCGTGGGGCGCTTCATGCCGGGCCGTGCGCGGCAGGCGGAGGCCTCCGCGATGCCTGCAGGCCGAAGGGCCTGGCTTCTGATCGGCCTCATGCTCATCGTGAATCTGGCCGCCGCGCATGGCATGGGCCTGCTGGTCGGACGCATGGCGGCCTTTCGCAAGGCGTACCGCGGATTCCCCATCGCAAATGAGGCCGTCGCCTTCGTGCCGTGGGATCGGCACTTCCGGCAACCTTTTGTGCAGGCAAGAGACGAGATCGCGCGCCGGGTCGCCGCAGTCGATGACACGGCGGTTCTCTGCATCGCGCTCGACGATCCCGCCAGCTACGAGTACCACGTGACCCGCTTGCGCCCGTCCGCCCGCAGGAGCCGCGCAGAGCAAGACGGTGCGGTGCTCTTCCGCCAGCAGACCGAGACCAACGACTTCTGGTACTTCACTCCCAACGAGAATGCAGGCGCCGCTCATCCCTTGCAGACGGCCTTGGCGTTCGGGCGGGCGGAAGGAGCGCGGGTGCACGTGACGCCGTTCTCCACAATCTTAACCGTCGCTCCGGATCCGCTCTTCCTCGACGAAGGATCCCTCGCGCGCCTGCTCGCCAGCGAGACCGAGATTCTCGGGCAACGCCGGAGCGTATTCCGCTAGCCCAACTTTCGAACTCGAAGGCGCTGTCGCTCTATTTCGGTAAGAGCGCGGGCGGAGGAGTCGTGTACCTGCGCCACTCGACCATCCGTAAGGACGGGAAGGTCCGAGATCCGAAAGTGGAGCCGCCAAGTCCTCGGGCCTGCGACTCGACTGGTCGGTTCAGCCTGCCTGGGATGAGTGGGGCAGTGCCCCATCTGACATCAGAAGCCCGAACGCGTCCAGGAACACATCCTGGTCTGCTTCCTCGCCTACGTGCTTTGAAAGACGCTGGAGCAGCGGCAAAAGCGTGCAGGCCCGGGCAACAGCCCGCGAACCATTCTGCAGGAACTCGCCCGCATCCAGAGCACGGACGTGGTCCTGCCGCTGACGGACGGGTCGGGGCGGGAGATGCGCATTTGGTGCGGGTCCGGCCCGACCGAGCCCAGGCACTACGCCTCGATCGACTGGGGCTGAGCCTGCCCGAGCGGCTGCGCATCCCCAGAACGATCGCCGAAATGTAGTGCCGACTCGAGCCCGCAAGTCCTTGAAAAACCGAGTTTCGACCCCCTGAGTCGCGGAAGTTGGGCTAGCTGTGGTCGCCGATGAGAATGAATGCCGACCAGTAGTAGGGAGATCTGTACGGTCGTCCTCCGCCTTCATCCATGTATTCCTGAAGCCACAGCTTTGCCTCTCGCAACGCATCCCCTTTGGACATCGCCGTCGCAGCGTATCCCGCTCGATCGCCGACGTACTTGCCGTAGAGATTCTCGTAGAAACGACTCATCAGCAAAGCGGTGGCCCGGTCATCGACCTTCCAAAGCGAGACGAGGAGGCTGCGCGCTCCAGCCTCGAGGAAGGCGTGTGCAAAGCCCAGGATGCCCTCACGAACCACGCGGCCCCGGCCGGTCTCACATGCGCTCAGCGCGACCAGATCTGCATCCAGATCCCACTCGCAGGCAATCTCCTTCACACTCACCAGCCCGTCGAACGTACGTCGGCCGGCGGCGGCGGCCTCGAAGGGATCGGGCAGTCCGACCTGAGAGAGAATCAGGGCGGAGCGCTGGGGTTGGCGGTCGTCCACAAAGGCGTGGGTTGCGATATGGAGGATGCCGTAGTCCTTCAGCGCGCCCGTGGAGGCCAAGCGCACCAATTCCTGCTCCGAGGCGTCGGCTCCGAGAAGCGTGGTCCGTTCAGGGAATAGCTTCCCGATCGTCGCGATCTCGCTCCGCGTCGCGGGCAATCTCGGCAGAGCTGCCAGCAGTTGCTCGTTCCCGCCTAGGGCTGAGCGCAGAAGGGCCGAGCTGACGATAGACTCATTGGCGGCCGGCAAGATCTGTTCCGTCTCCTCCCGCTGCATCAAAGCCGACTGCACGTCGTTGAAGGGAGGATCTCCCACCAGCAGGACTCGTGGATGCCTGTCCCCTCCGCGGTCG
>JAZDGX010000176.1:0-4461 GCA_043806645.1 Candidatus Eiseniibacteriota bacterium
AACGAAGGGCCGCCTGTTCGAGAAACGCAGAGAGGGTGTAGTTCCGGGACATCGCGATGGCCTCCCTGCCCCCGCCGGGGCTTTGCCACGTGCAACTCCATATGACTATAGAGGATGCGGGCGATTCCCGATCCGTAGATCGACTAATGAAGCGTACGATCGCAGCTTCTTGTCGATGCGTCCGCACGGAAGGCCGGTGCTGGGCCGGGGCCGGGGCGGATGATCCGCGACTGCGCGGCGGCATGGTAGACTGTGCATCGCGCGGCCGGGCGCCGCCGCACGAGGATCCGAGGAGGACGACATGGGACGTTCAGCGATATCGATCGACGCTTTGCGGGTGCAGCCGTTCGACGTCTGGGACCGGAGGTGGTTTCTCCTCACCGCCGGCGACTTCTCCACGGGAGATTTCAATACGATGACCGTCGCCTGGGGCAGCCTGGGAACGATGTGGAACCTGCCCTTCGCGCAGGTCGTCGTCAGGCCGACGCGTCACACTTTCGGCTTCATGGAGCGCTTCGACACCTTCACGCTGTGCGCCTTTCCCGCGCCGCGCCGCAAGGCGCTCCAGTTGCTCGGTTCGACTTCCGGGCGCGACGGCGACAAGATCAAGGCGGCCGGCCTGACCCCCTGCGCCTCGACGCGCGTGGATGCGCCCTCATTCGCCGAAGCGGATCTGGTCATCGAATGCCGGAAGATGTACTGGCAGGATTTCGATCCGCGGCACTTCCTCACACCGGCGATCGATGAGAAGTACCCGGAGCGGGATTACCATCGCGCCTATTTCGGGGAAGTGCTGGCTGTCCTCGCCGAACCGACAGGCAGGCAGTGATACCGACGGGTCCGCCGGACCGGCGGGGCCGGGACCCCGCGCCGCCGCCGGGATCCGTGCCTCCGGCTCACCACGCAAACCAGCGGCTCACCTTGATCAGAAAGATGTTGTGCGGGTGCACCCGGAACAGCTCGTCGAAATCGTCACGGAAGGCGAATCCCCCGTCGGCGATGCTCTCCTCGCGACCTTGGCTCCAGACGAGGTAAAGCAACGAGCCCGCGCGATACTCCCAGCGGACGACCAGATTCGAATTGAACGCCTTGTACTTGAAGTCGGGATCCCCGAAGGCGTAGTCGTCCGTGCCGTCCCGATTCTCATCAACGATGTAGGCACCTTCCGCGGCATCGAAGCGGATCTCGCTGCCGGGGGCCCCACCCGCCTCAAGCAGATGAAACCGGTCTTCGTAGCGCGGGGCGCGCGGATCGGTGATGCGGCGGAAATCCCGGTAGTTGCCGACGGAAACGAAGGGCTGGCCGTAGTATTGGATCGTCAGGTCGGAGGTCAGACAGACATCCGCCCGGAACGTGATGCCCAGGGTCTCCTGGCGGATGTTCCCGAGAATGTAGCGCGCCTCGCCCGCGAACGACTCCTCGGACACATACTGGACGTCCGAATCCACCCACGCATAGTCAGGACGGAGCTCGA
This sequence comes from Candidatus Eiseniibacteriota bacterium, assembly GCA_043806645.1. Classification (GTDB taxonomy): domain Bacteria; phylum Eisenbacteria; class RBG-16-71-46; order CAIMUX01; family WJJG01; genus JAZDGX01. The sequence continues at coordinate 1,475 of JAZDGX010000176.1, forward strand.
ACCGCAGCGCGTCGGAGGGCCGCAGTGACAGGCTCACCCAACCCTCCCGATAGCGATGGCTGCCCGCATCTCCGCTTGACGTGTAGATCCCGGGCGCCAGCGACACCCAGCAGCGGTGATCGGTGCTGAAGTTGGCGCTCACCTCCCATTCCCCGGGCCAGCGCGAAGCGGGGCCCCCGCGCAACTGCGTGGTCGAAAGATGTTCGGGGGTGCGCGTGAGACCGGCATACACCGACCACTGGTTCTTGAAGGTGGCGTTGGAATTGACATTGAAGCTGTGGGAGGTATGCATGCCGTCGTAGTCGTAGTTGATCCACTGATTCCCGTTCACCGCGAGATTGTTGAAGATCGAGAAGGGGTCGTTGATGCGGTACCCGGCCCAGGTGAATTGGTTGATTTCGTCGGCGTGCCGCAGATAGCCGAGATCGTTGATCTCGAAGCCCGGGGAGCGCCAGGCGATGCCGCTCTCGAAGCGGATCGGGCCGTTGCTGGTCCGGCCCACGCGAACCGAGCCGGCGTGACCCGAGAGGGAGGTGCGCATCGTATCCAGCTCGACATGCTCCGCGTCCGGACGTTGATAGTAGTGGGCCGACGAGGTCTGGGTGCGCAGCAGGGCCTGTTCGTCGCCGCGTATGTGGCTGGCGAAGCCCTTGGCGATCAGATAGTAGGTGCGCTCGTGCCACGCATGGTAGAAATCGAGACCGCCGACGTAGGCCGCCGAGTGCAGAAAGTCCAGCTGCGGATCCTCGATCCGGCGGTTGACCGCGGTCAGCATCGCCCCCAGCGTGGTCGCGCCCTCGCGCAGATCCTGCTGCACGCGTCCGACGAAGTAGTTGCTGAGCGGCTCGACGGTGTCCCGGCGACCGGAACTTTCGCTCACGCCGCTGCCCTCCAGACCGTCGATTTCGGCCTGCTCCTCGGCCGTTACGCTTTCCAGCACGCCGATCGATAGGCCGCGGGAGGTCTTTCCCGATAGCTTGGCCGCGCCGAGGATGGTCGTACCCGTGGGCAGACGCGCGGTCTCGCCGTCGTCCAGCTCCACGTCCCCCTGCGGCGCCCGTCCGATGCGGCGTGAATAGAAGAGGTTGTCGCGGGTGAAGCTCCCACCGGTGATCGCCTCGGCGAGGCCATTGTCGAAGATGTTGCTGCCCTCGATGAAGAAGGGGCGTTTCTCGCTGAAGTAGGTCTCGAATGCGGAGAGGTTGACCTCGGAGGGATCCGCCTCGACCTGGCCGAAGTCGGGATTGATCGTCAGATCGAGAACCAGGTTGCCGGTCACACCGATCTTGCCGTCGAGGCCGACATCGACCTGCTCGTCATGGCCGTCGAGAAAGGGATCGCCCGCCACTTCCTGAAAGCGTTCGGCCCGGGCCACGGCATAGGGCATGAGCTCGATCTGCCGCTGGGCGTGAATGCCGGTGATCCCCCGCAGCTCGCCGAAATGACTGACCCATCCGGAAGCGTCCTGTGCGATGAACTGCCAGACGGAGCGCTCCTCTTCGCGGAAGATGCGCCGCTGGACCTGGATGCCCCAGACCTGATTCTCCTGCCCGCCGTAGCGTAGTTGACTGAAGGGGATGCGCACCTCGGCCGTCCAGCCCTTGTCATCGACGGCGGCAGCCGACTCCCACACCGGGTCCCAGTTGGGATCCCAATTGCGGCCGTCTAGGGAGACGAACTCGTCCCCGCGTACGCCCGAAACGCTCGCGGTGAAGGAAAACGCGGTCGTGTGATCCCCGCGGCTGTCGATGTTGATCTCGACCCAATCGCCCGGGAAGTAATCCCTGCGCCCCAGCTGGCGCTTGATCCGCTCGGGCTGCGTGTCCCACGCCCGGTACGCTATGTAGAGCGCCTCGTCGTCGTAGAGGATCTTGAACTCAGTCGGCTGGGAGGGCGGGGCACCCTCATTCGGCGAATGCTGCGTGAAATCGCCCGCCCAGGGCACCCGCTCCCAGGCCGTTTCGTCGATCCGTCCATCGATCAGCGGCCGGTCGCCGTCGACCCGGCAGGTCGTGTAGACGCGGCGCTCATCGCCGCGCGGGGTCTGCGCGTGAAGCGGGAGCGCCAGGAGCCCCATCGTCCCGGCAGCCAGAGTCGCCCAGACCAGGTGAGAGACCGATCGCATGGATCCCCGCGCTGACATCGACGCCCCTCCTCGCCTCACCCTCGCCTCACCCTCGCCTCACCCTCGCCTCACCCTCGCCTCGCCCTCGCCTCCACAGGCAGTCTTGTTCCACAGAGGTCCGCTCGCCGTCTCACATGGTGGATTCGCCGCCGCAAGCGTCTGCTTGCGCGGCCATGCAGAGCCGGATGAATCTGCCGGTCCGGAGGGGGGGGGCGACAGGAATCGCCGGGATCTACGCGCGGCCTTGCGGAAAAGGTTGCCCCCAAGCACTTCTGGTACCGCCCTGAACATGACCCGCGAGGGACCTCGCGGTTACCGGGCGTGCGGCTCCCCGCGCCACGGGGCAGCGGATTCGGCTCTTGGGACTCTGCCTACGGATCGGCTATGCTCCTTCTATCATCCCTCCGATCCGGGACCGGACGGCCCGGCGCCCACAACGAGCAGGAGGAGCCAGATGCGAACCATGCAATACCTTACGGTGGCGCTCCTGGCGGTGCTCGCCCTCGTCGGCGGATGTGGCGGCGGCGATTCGAACACGGTCAAGATCGGCCTCCAGGGCCCGATGACCGGCGACTACGCGTACGAGGGCAAGGGCTTCGAGAGGGCGGTGCGGCTGTTGGCGGATCAGGTGAACGCATCGGGCGGCATCCTCGGCCGGCAGGTGCGGTTGCTCGTCGAGGACGATGCGGGTGATCCGACCCAGTCGGCCTTGGTCGCCCAACGCCTCGTCGACGAGGGCGCGATCGCGGTCATCGGCGCCTACAACTCGACCGCGACGGAACCTGCTTCCGAGATCTACAACGAGGCGGGTGTATTGCAGATCACGCCCTCCTCGACCGCGGTGCGACTCACGCAGAAGGGA
>JAZDGX010000177.1:0-6964 GCA_043806645.1 Candidatus Eiseniibacteriota bacterium
GGACCGCGCAATGTGCACGGCTTGCAGGAGGCGCAAGCGCAGCCCGCGCGGTCCGCTCAAGGCGCGCGCCTCCCTCGAACGTGCCGGTGGCGCGCGCCGTCCCCGCGGACGCCATGCACGCCCCGCGGACGGGCATGGCACCGCATGTCCACACGGTGCCTCGCCGCCGCGAGAGCAACGCCCGCATCGCGCCGGCTTGGTGAAAGGACCGCCGTCGATGTCCGAGCAGCTCGCAAAGATCTTCATCGAGGGCAAGCCCTTCGAGGTGCTCGCGGGCCAGAACCTCCTGCAGGCCGCGCTCGCCCTCGGCTTCGATCTGCCCTACTTCTGCTGGCACCCCGCCTTCGGCTCGATCGGCGCCTGCCGCCAATGCGCGGTGAAGCAGTTTCGCGACGAAAACGACACCCGCGGCCGGATCGTCATGGCCTGCATGACACCGGCCGTCGAGGGCGCGCGCATCTCGATCAAGGACGGTGAGGCCATCGCCTTCCGTGCTGCGGTCCTCGAGTGGCTGATGACCAATCATCCCCACGATTGTCCGGTCTGCGACGAGGGCGGCGAGTGCCATCTGCAAGACATGACGCAGATGACCGGACACACCTACCGGCGCTTCCGCTTCCGCAAGCGCACCTTCACGAACCAGGATCTGGGCCCCGCTGTCGCCCATGAGATGAATCGCTGCATCCAATGCTACCGCTGCGTGCGCTTCTATCGGGACTACGCGGGCGGGCGCGACTTGCAGGCCTTCTCCCTGCGCAATCTCACCTATTTCGGGCGGGCGCAGGATGGGACGCTGGAAAGCCCCTTCAGCGGGAATCTGGTCGAAGTCTGTCCCACGGGCGTCTTCACCGACAAGACGCTCAAGCGCCACTACACGCGCAAGTGGGACCTGCAGACGGCGCCCTCGGTCTGCGTTCACTGCGGGCTTGGCTGCAACACGATTCCGGGCGAGCGCTACGGCATCCTGCGGCGGATCTACAATCGGTACCATCCCGAGATCAACGGCTACTTCCTGTGCGACCGGGGCCGCTTCGGCTACGAATTCGTCAATGGCGCCTGTGTGGGAAGCGAGCCCTCCGCGGCGGGCGATGCGACCGCGCAGGGGCGCGGCGCGGGTATCGCGCGCCAGGAGCGGGTTGCGGCGGCGGAGGCGCTGTTCGAGCGCGCGGTAGGGATGCTCGGGGACAGCCGCGGGGTCGTGGGCGTCGGCTCGCCGCGCGCATCCCTCGAGGCCAATCTCGCGCTGCAGCGGCTCGTCGGCGCGGATCGTTTCTGCAACGGAATGGGCGCGCGGCAGGCGGCACTGGTCGAACATGCAATCGATGTGTTGCGCCGAGGCCCGGCGCGCATCGCTTCCCCGCGGGATGTCGAGCGCGCGGATGCCGTGCTCGTCCTGGGGGAGGATCCCTGCGGCGCGGCGCCCCGCCTGGAGCTGAACGTGCGCCAGGCGGCTTTGCGCCAAGCGGGGGGCAGGGCCGAGAAGCTGCGCATCGACTCCTGGAACGACATCTTCGTTCGTATCGTCTCGGCGGCGGAGCCCAGCCGGCTCTTCCTGCTCACCCCCGCCCCGACCCGGCTCGACGATCTGGCGCGCGAGCGCCGGCGGGCATCTCCGGAGGAGGCTGCTCGTCTGGGCTACGCCATCGCCCGCGCGATCGATGGCGCGACATCCGAAGCGCAGGGCGCGATCGACACGGCGCAGGCCTTTGTCCACGCCGTCGCGCGAGAACTTGCCCAAGCGGAGCGTCCGGTCATCATCTCGGGAATCTCCACGGGTTGCGCGGAGCTTATACAAGCCGCGGCGAGCATCGCCGGCGCGCTTCACCGGCGCGGGCGTTCCGTGGCGATCAGTCTGATCGTGCCCGAGTGCAACAGCGTGGGCGTATCACTCCTGACTGCGCGCGGACTCGATCTGGCCAGGGAGGCGCTGGCTGCCGGGACCGCCGATACCCTGATCGTTCTCGAAAACGATCTCTTCCGGCGCATCGACCCGTCCGCGGCGGAGGAGTTGCTCTCGCTCGCCCGGCAGACGATCGTCCTCGATTGCATCTCGACAGCAACCACGGCGCGGGCCGCTCTGGCCCTGCCGACCGCGCCCTTCGCGCAAGCGAACGGAACGCTGGTCAACTGCGAGGGTCGCGCGCAGAGATTCCATGCAGTCTATCCGCCTCCCGCCGGCGTGCGGCCGGCCTGGCAATGGCTGATCGGCATGCATGCGCGTTGGAGAGGGAAGGCCCCGGCGTCACGCGACGGATCGCCGTGGACGATGCTGGAGGGTCTGCTGGCCGCCGAGTTTCCGCCTCTCGCCGCGATGCAGGCGGCGCAGGCGCCGGCCGGTGAGTGGACCGTGCCACCGATCCCGCGACAGTCGGCGCGCCACAGCGGCCGCACGGCCATCTTGGCCGCAGAGGATGTGCACGAGCCCAAGCCGCCCGCCGATTCCGACGGTTCGTTCGCCTTTTCGATGGAGGGCTATCGCGGCGATCTCCCGGCCGCGGGGGTGGCGCGCTATTGGGCGCCGGGGTGGAATTCGGTACAGGCGTTGAACAAGTTTCAGGAGGAGATCGCCGGGCCGCTGCGCCGCAGCGTGCAGGATGCGCGCCTGATCGCGGCGGGAGCGGGCGATGTCGCCGCGGATCCGCGCGGGCCGGAGGAACCGGACGCGCCGCGTCCGCCCGGATGCTGGCGTCTGATCAGGCGCGTCGAGGTGTTCGGGTCGGAGGAACTGAGCGACCACGCTCCCGCGGTACGGGGGCGCCGTCCGCAACCGTACCTCGCCCTGGCCGCCGAGGACGCCCGCGCGCTCGGCTTGGCGGAAGGGGAGATGGTGCTGGTCAGCGCCGCAGATGGCGCGGTCGCGAGATCCGGCTTGGCATGGGCGCTGCCGCTGCGCATTCTTCCGGAACTCGCCGCCGGCGTGGCCCTCATCCCGGCCGGTTATCGCGAGCAACCCGGTTGGGAGGAGGTCGATTTCGTGCGCCTGCGCCGGGCGGAGGGGACATGAGCGCCTGGACGTCGATCGCGACCCTCTTCGGTGTGCTGATCGGCATCGTCACGATCGCCGCGGCGCTGATCTATGTCGAGCGGCGGCTGCTCGCTTTGTGGCAGGATCGCTACGGACCGAACCGCGTCGGTCCCTTCGGGCTGCTGCAAGTGCCCGCCGACATGATCAAGATCTTCTTCAAAGAGGACTGGATCCCGCCCTTCGCGGAGAAGGCGATCTTCGTGATCGCGCCGGCGATCGTGATGGGCGCGGTGCTGATGTCGATCGCGGTCGTGCCCTTCGCGCCCCGCATCTGGGTCGCCGACCTGAGCATCGGATTGCTCTTCTTCCTCGGGATGTCCTCGCTGACCGTCTACAGCGTGGTCTTGGGCGGGTGGGCCTCCAACAGCAAGTATCCCCTGCTCGGCAGCCTGCGCGCGGCCGCTCAGATGATCAGCTACGAGGTCTTCATGGGCCTTTCGCTGATGGGTGTCGTGCTGCAGACCGGTTCGTTTCGCTTGATCGACATCGTGAACGCGCAAGCGGATCTGTGGTTCTGCGTGCCGCAGTTCGTCGGGCTGGTCGTCTTCACCGTCGCCGGTCTCGCCGAGGCGCGCCGCCTGCCCTTCGATCTGCCCGAAGCCGACGCGGAGCTGGTCGCGGGATTCCATGCCGAATACTCGGGCATGAAGTTCGGCATGTTCTTCGTGGGAGAGTACATCGGGGTCACGCTGATCGCCGCGATGATGACGACGCTCTTCTTCGGGGGCTGGCATGGTCCGTTGCTACCCCCGGTGGTCTGGTTTCTGCTCAAGACCTTCATCATCATCGGGTTCTTTATTCTCGCGCGGGGGGCGCTGCCCCGCCCGCGTCCCGATCAGTTGATGGCGTACGGATGGAAGTGGATGCTGCCCCTGTCTCTGCTGAATCTGCTCGTGACCGGGGCGATCGTGCTGGCGGCGGGGGGAAGGTAGGCGATGGGGATCCTGTGGAACACGATCCGGACGATGGCGATCGTCTTCCTGCACGCCTTCCACCGGCGCGTCACGGTGCAATACCCGGACGAAATGCCCGCGCTGCCGCCGCGCTGGCGCGGGCGGATCATCCTCTCGCGGGATCCGGACGGCAACGAACGCTGCGTGGCCTGCTACCTGTGCGCCGCCGCGTGTCCGGTGGATTGCATCGCGTTGCAGGCGACGGAAGCTGCGGATGGGCGACGCTATCCGGAATTCTTCCGCATCAACTTTTCCCGCTGCATCTTCTGCGGCTATTGCGAGGAGGCATGTCCGACCTACGCGATCCAGCTTACGCCGGACTTCGAGATGAGCGAGTATCGCCGGCCGCGCCTGGTCTATGAGAAGGAGGATCTGCTGATCCGCGGAACGGGCAAGTACCCCGGCTACAACTTCTATCGTGTCGCCGGGGTCGCGACCGCCGGCAAGCCCAAGGGCACCGGCGCGCAGGAGACGCCGCCCGCGGATCTGCGGCAGCTCATGCCGTAGGCGGAGCGAAGGGGAGAACAGAGAAGGATCATGGGAAAGGATGCAAGGAGTGGATAGCAGGGAGCCGCGATGGTCTTCTTCTACGTAGCGGCGCTCGTTGCGCTGGTCTCGACCGCGCTGGTCGTCACCCGGCGCAGCGCCGCGCATGCCGCGCTCTATCTCATCGTTTCGTTTCTGGCGGTGGCGATGATCTTCTACCTCGCCGGCGCGCCCTTTATCGCCGCGCTCGAAGTCATCATCTATGCAGGCGCGATCATGGTGCTCTTCGTCTTCTTCATCATGACGCTCAACCTGGGTTCGGCGGCCGCGCGGCGGGAATCGGAATGGCTGGCGCCGCGTAGCTGGGCCGGTCCGGCCGTCTTGGCGCTGCTTCTGATGCTGGAGCTCGGATATCTGCTTCTGCGAACCCCCGGCGCGCCGTTGCATGCCACGACGATCGAGCCGGGCGAGGTGTCGGTCACCCTGTTCGGCCCGTACATGCTGGGAGTCGAGCTCTCCTCGTTCCTCCTGCTGGCCGGCCTCGTGGGTGCGTATCATCTGGGATCGCGCACCGCGCAAACGGGCGAGCGCGGGGATGGCGGCGCGGGCAACTGCGAGGAGCGCGGGAGTAGCGACGCGGGCACCCGGGAGTCGCGCGGGAATGGCGGCGCCGGCGGCCGGGAGGAGGGCGAGCGATGATCAACCTCCCGTTGGATCATGGCCTGGCTCTCGCCGCCGTGCTCTTCGCGCTGGGCCTGCTGGGCGTCCTCATGCGCCGCAACCTGATCTTCATCCTCATGTCGGTTGAGATCATGTTGAATGCGGCGGGGCTCGCCTTCGTGCTGGCGGGGGCACGCTGGCATGAGGCGGATGGGCAGGTCATGTTCTTGTTCATCTTGGTGATGGCGGCCGCCGAAGTGTCGGTCGGTCTGGCCCTGTTTCTCGCTTTCTACCGCAGATTCCGAAGCCTGGACGCCGATCGGGCGCGGCTCCTGCGAGGATAGGCGCGATATGCGGACATTCGGTCGCAATCTTCCGGGTGCGAGGCGCGCATGGAGATGACGCTCGCCTTGATCCCGGCGCTGCCCCTGGCGGGATTTCTGATCCTGGCGCTGTTCGGCGCGCGTCTCTCGCGGCGGGCCGTCGCGGTGATCGGGACGGGCACGATCGGGTTGGCGGCGCTCCTGGCCGCACGGCTCGCCTTCAGTCTCATCGCCGGGCAAGCGGGCACCTCGATTCTCGCGCATCTTTGGACCTGGTGGTCGGTCGATGCCTTTGCCCCGGTGGTCGCGCTGCGCCTCGACCCGCTTTCGCTCGTCTTCGTGGTGGTCATTACCGGCGTCGGGTTTCTCATTCATCTCTACGCCACCGAGTACATGCGCGACGAGGAAGGCTATGCCCGCTTCTTCGCCTACATGAATCTCTTCGTCGCCGCGATGCTGATCCTGGTGCTCGCCGACGATCTCCTGTTGCTCTACCTCGGCTGGGAGGGGGTGGGGCTTTGCAGCTATCTGCTGATCGGCTTCTGGTACCGCGACCCGGCCAATGGGCGCGCCGCCCGCAAGGCCTTCATCGTGACTCGGCTGGGCGATGTGGCGCTGGCGATCGGGATCTTCTTTGTCTTCTGGAATCTGGGCAGCTCGCGCATTCCGGTGCTGCTCGAGCGCGCCGTCGCGGCATGGCCGGTCGGCTCGGGGCTGGCCCTCGCCGCGGCGCTGCTGTTCCTCGGCGGAGCCGTGGGAAAGTCGGCGCAGCTTCCGCTGCAGACCTGGCTGCCCGATGCCATGGCCGGTCCCACTCCGGTCAGTGCCCTCATTCACGCGGCGACTATGGTGACGGCGGGCGTCTATCTAGTCGCGCGCCTGCAGGCGCTCTTCGCCCTGGCCCCGGCGGCGCTCACCGTGGTGGCGGTGATCGGTGCGGTCACGCTGCTCCTGGCCGGCGCGAGCGCGCTCGCGCAAAGCGACATCAAGCGCGTGCTCGCCTACTCGACGATCAGCCAGATCGGCTACATGTTCCTCGCGCTCGGCGTGGGGGCCTGGTCGGCCGCGGTGTTTCACTTCATGACCCACGCGTTCTTCAAGGCGCTGCTCTTCCTGGGCGCGGGCGCGGTCATCCTCGCGCTGCATCACGAGCAACAGATCGATCGCATGGGCGGGCTGCGGCGTTCCCTGCCCCTCGTCTTCTGGACCTTCCTGATCGGCAGCGCCTCGCTCTCCGCCCTGCCGCTTGTCACGGCCGGCTTCTACAGCAAGGACCTGATCCTCTTCGAGGCCTGGAGCGCGCCGCTGGGGAGCCCCTGGCTGTGGGCGGCGGGGCTCGCCGGAGCGCTGATCACTGCCGTCTACAGCTTCCGCCTCGTCTTTCGCGTGTTCGCCGGTCCGTTGAAGACGCCTGTCACGCGCAGACCTGGATATGCAGTGACGATACCGCTGGTGGCGCTTGCCGTGCTCGCGCTCATCGGCGGCTTTGTCGAAATGCCCGCGACGCTGGGCGGAGC
>JAZDGX010000178.1:0-17569 GCA_043806645.1 Candidatus Eiseniibacteriota bacterium
TGATTCGCGCGACCGGCTGCGGGAGCTCAGCCGTCAGGTGCAGGAACTCCACCGGGAAAAAGACCTCTTCCTGCAGCGCTTCCTCTCTTTCCTCGAGGGGCAGATGCAGTTCTTGCGCTCGCACGAGAACGAGCTGCATGAGATCGACACGATCGACGCGCGCGCCGGCGATTTCCTGGCGGCGACCGCGCGCAAGGGAAGGCCGGCCGACGATCTCGATTACGCTTCCGCGACGGACGAGTCGTATCTGGTCGGCAGCGGCGATGGCGCACCCGAAACCGAGACCGTCTGGTCCGACCCGCCGAGCAATCAGGATGCGGCGGAGAGATTCGCCGGGCGCGAGGAATCCGAATCCGATCTGCGTGCCCCGATCCCCGAGCGCGGCGCGCACAGCGAACGGCCTGCGCCGCGGCGCTTCGCCGCAGAGCCGGCGGGGCCAGGCGAAGGCGGGATGTCGCGGTCGACGGCGGCAGGCAGGCCCGGCGTTTCCGAGCGCATGGGCGCCAAGGACAGGAGCTTCTCCGCAGCCCGTTCCGGGCAGTTCGAACGCCCCTCAGCCGACCCGGCCCGCGAGAGCGAAGCCGCTCAGGGGTTGGCGGATGGGGATGAGTCGGGGTTCTTCAATCGCCGGGCGGCGTCGCAGGGGTTCTTCGAGAGATCGAAAAGGCCGGGGGCCGATTCGTGAGTGGCGCGGCCGGCATTCGTGAGCGCGCCGCCATCGCCGCCGACTTCTTGAGACGGCGCGGCGTGGCGCAGCCGAAAACCGGCCTCATCTTGGGTTCGGGACTCGATCATCTGGCCGAGCAGGTCGAGTCCCCGCTCGTGGTCCCCTATGGGGAGATCCCGCATTTTCCGGTCTCTACGGTCGCGCACCATCCGGGCCAGCTCGTCTGCGGGTCCTTTGCGGGCCAGAACGTGCTGGCGATGAAGGGCCGCGTCCACTACTACGAAGGCTACTCCATGGAGGAGGTGGTCTTCCCGGTGCGCGTAATGAAGGCCCTCGGCGTCGAGATCCTGGTCCTGACGAGCGCGGTGGGCGGACTGCACCCGCTGTATCGTGAGGGGGATCTCGTGGTGGTGGTCGATCACATCAATCTAATGGGTGACAACCCCCTGATCGGCCCGAACGACGATTCCCTCGGCCCGCGCTTCCCCGACATGAGCGAACCCTACGATCGTGTCCTGATCGAACTGGCGGTCGGGGCAGGCTTGCACGAGGGGCTCACCCTGTACCGGGGCGTGCTCGTGGGTGTGGCGGGACCCAATCTGGAGACCCGGGCCGAGTACCGTTTCCTGCGCATGATCGGGGCCGACATCGTTGGCATGTCGATGGTGCCCGAGAACCTGGCTGCGGTGCATGCCGGGTTGCGCGTGCTGGGATTGGGCGTCGTGACCGATATGTGCCTACCGGATGCTCTGCGTCCGGCCGATATAGGCCGGATCCTGGAGACCTCCGCCCAGGCCCAACCAAAGCTGAACCGGGTCGTCGAACGAGTGGTGCGCAGCGCCTGGAGGTAGGGAACGGTGCGCAAGCGGGAGTTGGAACGCTTCGAACGCCTGTTGGGTGAGGAGCGCGAGCGTCTGCAGCAGCAGCACGATGAGTTGGAGGAGTCGGCGCGGCGATCGCTGCGCGATTCCTCGGGTGACCTATCCGCATATGCCTTCCATATGGCGGATCTGGGGACCGATGCCATGGAGCGGGAGCAGAACCTGATGCTGGCCGCATCCATCACACGCACGCTGGCCGACATCGCGGACGCCCTGCACCGCATCCGCAACGGCGATTACGGAATCTGCGATTCCTGCCACCGCCCGGTCGACGTGAAGCGGCTGCAAGCCCTACCCCACGCACGCATGTGTCTGGCCTGCCAGGAAGCGCTTGATCATGGTCGCAACTCATCATCGGGAGCGGCCCATCCTTGAAGCGGTTTCTGATCAGCGCCGCCGCACTCTTGGTTCTTGACCAGATCACCAAGTGGTTGGTCTACCACGGTCTGGCGGTGGGAGAGCCGACGGCCCTGATCGACGGGTTCGTTCGACTGAAGCATGTCCGCAATGCCGGTTCCGCCTTCGGTCTCATCGAGGGTAGCCGCCTGCTGTTCATCCTGCTCTCCTTGATTTCGATTGCGGCGATTCTCGTCCTGACTCTTTCCAAACGCTTCGTTTTCCGCGGCAGTTGGATCGGATTCGGGGTCGTGTTGGGCGGCGCCATGGGCAACCTGATCGACCGCTTCTGGCTGCATCAAGTGATCGATTTCATCGACATCGGTGTCGGTTCCGTGCGCTGGCCGACCTTCAATGTGGCCGATATCGGAGTGACCCTCGGCGTGATCTATCTGGCATTCCGTTTCGCTTGGCCCTGCGAGCGCCACGCCGAAGAAGGCGGGGGGGCGGGCGGGCCCGAAGATGTGCGGGTCGAGGAGCCTCAGTGACCGTGTCCCCATCCGATGGGCGGTTGTGCCTGACGGTCGACGAGGAATCCGAAGGTACGCGCATCGATCTCTTTCTGGCCCAGCGGCTCGAGGATGTGTCGCGCAGCCGGATCCAGCAGCTCATCCGCGACGGGCAGGTGCTGCTCAACGACGCTGCCTGCCGGCCGAGCACGCCGGTCAAAGAGGGACAGACGATCTCCTGGCCGGCGGATGCCGGGGTCACGCTCGTCACGCTGCAGCCCGAGCCGATCCCGATTCGTGCCGTTTTCGAGGACGAGGACCTTCTCGTCCTCGACAAGCAACCCGACCTGGTCGTGCATCCCGCTCCCGGTCACTGGTCCGGTACCCTGGTCAACGGGCTGCTCCATCGCTGGCCCGACTGGCGCGCGCCGGGGGGCGCGGACCGCCCCGGAATCGTCCATCGTCTCGACAAGGACACGAGCGGCTTGATGGTGGTCGCCCGCAGCGCGCGGGCCTTCCGGTCCCTGTCGGAGCAGATCGCGGCGCACGATGTGGAGCGGGCCTACATCGCGCTCGCCTGGGGCGTCGTCGAGGGCGAGCGGGGCGAAGTGGACGCGCCGATCGGGCGGGATCCGCAGCACCGGCAGCGGATGGCCGTCGTCGCCCAGGGAGGGCGCCCCGCCCGCACCGCCTGGCAGGTTCTCTGGCGGTTTGACAGGCTCACACTGGTTCGCCTAGTATTGCGCACGGGCCGGACCCATCAGGTGCGGGTGCATCTGGCCAGTTTGGGGCACCCCGTCTTCGGGGACCCGGTCTACGGAAGTGGGGTCGAGGGGCCAAGCCTCCCGCCGGGGGAGCGGGTCCGCTGCCGGCGCTGGTTGCAGGAACTGGGTCGCCTGGCGCTGCATGCGTATCGTCTCGGCTTCCGCCACCCTGAGGATCAGGAGTGGCTCGCGTTCGAGGCGCCCGTGCCGAAGGACATGGAGCAGGTTCTCCTCGATTTGTACCAACCGGGAGGAGCGTAGATGAAGGCTTCGACGCACACCGAAGGCGAAGCGGTGGTGATCTCGCTCAGCGGGCAGTTGATGGGCGGTCCTGACGCGGAGGCGGTGCGCCAGCTGATCCGTGAGAACCTCGAGACCGGCCGCAAGAAGATCGTCATCGACATCGGAGAGGTCTCCTGGGTCAACTCCACGGGCCTCGGCATTCTGATTGCAAGCCATGTGACGGTCTCGAATGCCGGAGGTTCTCTCAAACTGAGTCGCGTGTCCCACCGGATTTCTCAGATCTTCATCGTCACGAAGCTGCACACCGTGTTCGAGACCTATGACACGGTGGAACAGGCCATCCGCAGTTTCGCGGGCTGAGCGGGGCGGTATTCGCAGCCGCGCCGGATCTGATGCGCCGCGCATGGATTCCGGGTGAGTCTCTCGGGCAGGCACGAGGACGTTGCATGACGGAGCAGTTCCGTCCGAATCAGATCCTTCTCAGGATCCCCGGCCGTCTGGACTGGCTCGATCTGGTGGACCGCACCGCCGGCGGAATCGCCGCGCAATTGGCATTCAGTCAGGAAGATGCCGACGGGATCTCGAATTCCGTGCTGGAAGCGGGGACCAATGCGATCCAGCACGGGCATCGGTACAATCCGGATCTGCCTGTCGACATCCTCTTCGAAATCACCGACGCGGCGCTGCAGGTGCGCGTGCATGACGAAGGGCCCGGGTTCGACGCGCAGAAGGTGCTGCGCGCGGATCCCACCGATCCTGACTTCCTGCTCGCGCCGCGGGGCAGGGGGATCTTCATCATGCGCAGCCTCATGGACGAGGTCATCTTTGACATCCGGGAGGGCAAGGGCTGCACGGCCATACTCACGAAGTACCGTAAGCCTGCCTGACGCCGCCGGTCGGGGGGACTGATGCCCGGCCCATCCCATCCCCCCGCGCGGGTCCTCGCACTCGACCTGGGAGAATGCCGCACCGGGATCGCCCTCAGCGATCCCTCGGCCACGCTGGCCACGCCTCTGGAGACCGTCCGCCTGCGCCCCGCTGCGTTGCTGCAGCACATCGTGAACCTGACGCGGGATCACGACGTAAAGGTCGTCGTGATCGGCGTGCCGCTTCGGCCGAGCGGAGAGCAGGGAGGCATTGCGTCGCTGGCCGGGTACATCGCGGCAGAGTTGAGAGCGCGGCTGTCGGTCGAGGTCGTCCTGTGGGACGAGACGTTGACCACCTGGGAGGCCGAGCAGCGGCTGCGCGAGACGAAGGCAAAGGGGCCGCGCGCGGCCGCCCGGAGAGGACGCCCGCGGCGCGCAGCATCGCGAGATGCAAAGGGAGAGATCGACCGCATGGCCGCGGCCGTCATCCTGCAAGACTATCTGGACACGCGCCGGCGGGAAGGATCGGAGCGGGGGGAGCGATGACCTGGATCTCGCCCTCCCGGGAGCCGGTCGATCCGGGCCTGCAGGCGGGAGCCCGCCGCGCCGCCAAGCGACTGTGGCCGGCGGCCATCCCGCCGCTGGTGCTCGTGCTGCTGGTCTGCGCCGCGCTGGTCGTTCCTTCGAAGCCGTATTCACGCGAGCGCTTCTTTCATATCGAGACGGGCGAGTGCCTGCGATCGATCGAGGACCGCCTTGCGAAGCAGGGGCTCATTCGGCTGCGCGGCCCCCTGCTCGCCTATGGGCGTCTAACGGGCCTCGACCGGCGCATCCGCCCCGGGACCTATGAGTTGTCGGCCTCTCAGTCGCCCCTGGCGATCCTGAAGACTCTGGTGGCGGGTGATGTCGTGCTGCGGCGCGTGACCATTCCGGAGGGCTTCACGACAGAGGCGATTCTGACCCGCCTGAGCTCGGAACTCGGCGTGGCGATCGAACAGCTGCGGGCCGCGGCGGCCGATACGGCCTGGATCCGCTCGCTCGGTCTCGCGGCTCCCGGCCTGGAAGGGTATCTGTTCCCGGAGACCTTCCTCTTCGATCCCCAGACGACCGCGCGAGAAGCGCTCGCCGAGATGGTCGCCGTGGGCGAGGCGCGTTTCGATGAGGGCCGGCGCCTGCGGGCGTCGGAACTGGGACTCTCGCGCCACGAGATCCTGACCTTGGCTTCGATCATCGAATTGGAGGCGGCGGACGAAGTCGAGCGGCGCAGGGTCTCGGCCGTCTATCGCAACCGGCTGCTGCGCGGCCTGCTGCTGCAGGCCGACCCGACGGCGGCCTATGCGGCGGGGCGGATCGGGCAGCGCCTTTCCCTCGAGGATCTCGCGATCGACTCCCCGTACAACACCTACTTGTATCCAGGGCTGCCTCCCGGCCCCATCTGCTCGCCCGGGCTCGCGAGCATCGATGCGGCGCTCTGGCCTCTCGAGGGCTGCGACGATCTCTACTTCGTCTCCCGGGGAGACGGGACGCACGCGTTTTCCAGGACGCTGGAGGAACACAATCAGGCGCGGGGGGGCCTGGAGAAGGCCCGGCAGGGTCCCTGACGCGGCAGGTTCTGAATGCACCGCCCACCATGCCATGGTAGGCTGCATGGACGGAAACCCCAGTGGGGCAGTGCAGGATTTCCCTCGCGGAGAGAATATGGAACGAAATCTCAAGCGACCGAACCGGGCGGCGCCCGGAAAGCCCCCCAGAGGCGGCACAGGGCGCAAGGCCCTGCCTCCGGATCCGGATGCGCTCGGCGTGGAGTTGGGGAAGCACCGGCTGGTGCTTTTGCTGGTGTCCGTCGGGGTGATCGCCGCGGGCTTCGTCGCCCTGGTCCTCGGATCGACGACCCTGGCGCCTCTGCTCCTGGTGATCGGATACCTGGCCGCGGTGCCCTATGCCCTGATGGCGGGGAGAGGGCGCGACAACCGCCCCGCCTCCCCCGGGTCGGGCGGGAGTCAGGGGGCGGATAGCTCAGCTGGTTAGAGCGCCTGCCTTACAAGCAGGAGGTCACAGGTTCGAATCCTGTTTCGCCCAGGCCGTTGCAGGAGTGATTCGAGGTCATCGCAGGAACGATTCGCCGTCGCAGGCGGTCGCGCAGCCGGGGGCCCGGCTCGGCGCTGAGGCCAGGAAGGGCCGCCCCCAGGGGTGACCGCGCCCAGGGAGGAGTGTCCCCGGGGGAGGGCTGCGAGATGCCATGCCGCCCCGAGGAGGCGAAGATCAACGGCTTCGGCGTCTAGAGGTTACCGTCGGCGGGCCACCGGCCCCAGTTTCCCCGCCAACGGAATTCTGACGATCCCGCACTTGACACCCCGGGACTTCGCTGGTATCCTTCTTTCGTGCAAGCTAGCAGTGATGAGTTTCAGAAAGGAGGTGCCGGGGCAGCGAGGATCGTATGAACTCTGCATCCTTTGGGTTCGTGGCCTTCGTCCGAAGGCTGCACTCAGTAGCGTTGTCAACCTTGGAGGTTCGTACCAATGAGAAGTGTGTCGATCGCACTGGTTGCGCTTGCACTGCTCAGCATGAATGCATGGGCAAGCGTGCCCGACCCGGACTACTGCACAGTCAGTCCGCAGGACGGCCACACATATCCGACCCTTACCGGTGTTCCGCCGGATGACGCCTTGCGCGCGGATGGCGACATCACGATCCATGTGGCTGCCTTCGGCGGCACTGCCATCGAGAACTGCGAAGTCCTCATTGTGATCAACGCCGCCTGCACCGTCATGTGCGAGTGCGCGTCCTGGGACAATCCGAAGTACACGGATGCCAGCGGCAACGTCACGATGAATCTGCGCTTCGGCGGCTGCTGCACGATGGATGCCGCGGCAACGATCTATGCCGACGGCTACCCGATCCGTTCCTATGCCATCATCAACAGTCCGGACTGGAGCGGCTCGGTGGGGAGCGAACTCGGCGATTGCGCCGTGCTCCTTCCTGACTTCGGGAAATTCGCTCAGAAGTTCGGTCATGTCGATACCTGCAGCGACATCACCGGTGGCGACGGCCAGGTGCTTCTGCCGGACTTCGGGCTGTTCGCCCGCCAGTTCGGTCATGAATGCGCCCAATAGCTGGAATGAGCCCTGGACGGGGTCCAACGCCCGGCCGGGTTACAGATTAGGCGGCCTGGATGAATTCCGGGCCGCCTCTTCGTTTCCCCACCCTGCCGGATGATTCCTGTGCTCAGGGGAGGGGTGTGCGGTCGCGTTCCGGGCGGGGCCGGCGGAAAGGAATGGGCCTCTCGTGCCGAACTATCTCCGGGGAAGCGGGTAGAGGGAATCGACCGCGCTTCTTCGCGCGCTTAGTGGTCCACAGTCCCGTGAGAAGGATTCCGAGCCGAGGAATCGACATGCGCAGTCCTGTGGCATTGGTCCTTCCCATCTTGCTGTTTCCGGCGTTGTTTCCGGCCATGACATTCGCGGGTCCCCATGATGGCGGCATCCTCATTCCGCACGTAAACCCCTCGATTTCCTATACCAGCGCCGTCACCGACTACTCGGGCCAGAGCAATCTGAGCGAATGCGGCAGTGCCGTCGTTCAGGGCCAGGTCGATTCGGAGAAGGCGCAAGTGTGGTATGTGACGGCCTGCTTCGCCGACCCGCCCGGCCGGGTGAGTCTGGCGGGTTTCAGTTTCGGTCTTGGATCGTTCGACGACGGCCGGATGTCGTTCGTGAGCTGGGGCGACTGCCTGGGCTATGGCGCCGGCTGCGACATTCTCGAGATCCCGTCCGCGGGATGGCCGGGAGCGAACACGGGGGTGAGCGTTGCGCTGGTCGAGGCGGGGCCCGGGGCCAGCGGGGAGGTCGTGGAACTCTACTGGTTTGCGAGCTATGTCTACTCGGCCGTGACCGTTCCGATCGGCTTGAATCCCATGACGGACAGAGCTGGCTTTCTCGACAGCTCGACCCCGCAGGAGTATGACGAGGTCGCAGATTTCGGATCGATGGGCTTTGGGCAGCCCGGCTACAATCCCTCGGGCACCCCCTCCGAGCCGGAAGGCGCCTGCTGTCTGTGGGGCCTGTGCGATGTCCTCAGTCTGGAAGATTGCGAGGACCAGGGAGGGGAATATAGGGGCGATTTCACCGTCTGCTTCCCCGACCCGTGTCCCCAGCCGATCGAGACATCCTGGGGCCAGCTGAAGCAGATGTACGAATGACCGCCGGGCCGCGTCGGGCGCGGCCGATCGCGGAGGGCCGCCATGGCACCGCCATGGAAATCACGGCCTTATGGTCGCTTCATTGCCGCGCTTTCCGTACGGCCACGTCCGCGAAAAAAGTTCTTGTCTCGACCCTCCAGGGTGGCATACTGCTTACGCAGTGCGGAATCCGGCACGATCCCGGGCCTGGGAGAGTGTCGGGCGCAGGTTGTGGCTTGGCGCGTTGCCCTTAGAGTCCTACGTTTCCGGAGGGACCCGGTCAGACTCTGGAGGGCTTGGGGCCGACGTCCGGTTTCCACCAGGTTTGCATCCCCTGGATGGGAGCAGCGACGAGGGGGATCAGTTGTCTAAGGAGGTCGTGCCGATGAGATGGATCTTCTGGGTCTTTGCAATCTCCGCCCTGATGACCAGCGTCGCTGCGGCGGACCAATACGATGTGACCAAGGGAGCGCTGATCACTCACGCTCCTCCGGGCATCGTCTACACCTCCGAATACGAAGGCTACTATTATTGCGACCAGTACGACGCCGTCGCGCTGACCGATTGTGCGGGTCAGGTGACGTCGATTCCTGCGGGTGCCGATGGGCTGGTCTGGTTCGTCGTCGCCGCCTGGAGGGAGGCGAAGGTTTTCAACGCCGTCGAGTTCGGGCTCGGGACCTTCAGTACCGAGGCCTATGTGTTCGCCGACAATGGCACCTGCGGAATCGGTGATCCCACAGCCGTCCTGGAGATCCCCACCGGCGACTGGCCGGGTCCCAACGAGGGGACCGCCGTGGCGGCCCAGGGAACGACACCGGCCGAGGTCTATGAAGGCAATTTCGTGCCCGTCTACTGGTTTGCAGGCTACTCCTACGCCGCGACGGTCGTTCCTCTGGGGATCAATCCGGGGACGGGAAGAGTGTCGATTCTGCAGTCCCTGGAGGACGAGTCGTGGTATCAGGTACCCCTGAGCCGCCTGGGATCGCTGGGCGTCGGGACCGACGGCGTGGCCGTCTGTCCGCCGGAGGAAGAGACCGGCGCCTGCTGCGAGTTTGGCGGGTCCTGCTCGGTCGTCACCCAGCCGGCATGCACGGCGGCGGGCGGCACCTACCAAGGCGACGCCACGACCTGCGAGCCGAATCCATGTCCCTTGGACTGGGGGTGTTGCATCAATCTTGTCTGCTTCATGCTGACCGAGGGAGATTGCCTCGCGTCTGAGGGCTTCTGGTGGGAGGGCTTGGTCTGCGATAGCGAGATTGGCGGGACGCTCGACTGCGAGAATCCGCCGGATCCATCGGAAAATCCCAGCTGGGGCGAGGTCAAGTCCTACTACCGGTCCAAGTGACGGCGGGCCGATCCTGCACATCTGGAACGGATGCTTGCGTAGGACTCCGGCAGGACCCGCGGATGCAGTGGAGAAGACGGGTCGGACCGAAGTCCCGGTTCGGTGGGTCGGTGTGAATCGCAAGTCCCAGGATTGATCGATCGAAGGCAAGACCAAGGGCCTCGGTTTCCGAGGCCCTTTGCTTTGTCCAGGAAACGCCCCGAGCGCCACGCCCGTTCTGGTAGAATCTCCCGGTAGCCTGAGATCGAGAGAAGCGGATTCGACCCACAATGGAGATCCATGTTATGACCCGCTCTGGCGGACCTTGGGCGCGACGGGTAGCCATGCTGGCGCTGTCGGCCACCCTTGCGGCAACCGGATGCGGAAAGGGGGAGGGCGCCCGGGGGCGGGCGGTCGTGATCGGGCTCGACGGCGCCACCTGGGAGCTCTTGCAGCCCTGGATCGACGCGGGCGAGTTGCCGGCGCTGGCGGTGATCCAGCGCACGTGGGCGTGGGGCGAGCTACGCAGCTCGATCCCCTACCTCTCGCCCCCCGCCTGGGCGACGGCGGTCACGGGAGTCAATCCCGGCAAGCATGCGATCTTCGACTTTCAGCGCAAGATTCCCGGGCAGTCGGTGGTGGTCAACGAAACGGCGGCAAGCCGTCGCGCCCAGCCGATCTGGAACATGCTGCGCGATGCGGGGCGCCGGTCGCTCGTGCTGAATGTGCCGATGACCGATCCTCCCGATGTCATGGAGGGCCAGTGCATCGCGGGATTCCCGCATCTCGATCAGACCGGGTTCACCTATCCGCGGGAGCTCGAGCAGACGCTTCCCGACTACGAACTCGACAAGCTCGAGATCCGTCTGGTCCCGGGCCAGGAGGACAGTCTGCTCGCCTCTTACACGCGAGCGCGCGAACTTCGCAAGCGGATCGTCCTGGATTGGCTCGCGCGGGAGCGCTTCGATCTGCTGTGGGCGGTCTTCACCGGGACCGATCGGATTCAGCACACCTTCTGGATGTACATGGATGCGGAGAACCCGAACTACGACCGGGAGAATGCCGCGCGCTACGGCCGGGAGATTCACGACTACTGGGTGGAGCAGGATCGGATTCTGGGCGAGATCCTGGCCAAGGTGGAGCCGGATGTCACGTTGCTCGTGCTTTCCGATCACGGCTTCGGTCCCCTGCGCTACCAGCTGCAACTGCAGAACCTTCTGCGGCGGCCCGATTCGCCGCTGACGGAGAAGGAGGCCAACTCGGTTTACTGCTTCGACAAATCCGATGCCGCGCGGCTCTACATCGCGCGCCGCGGGCGGGACGATGTGCGCGCCTGGTCGATCGCCGAGGCCCATGCAGTTCGCGCGAAGCTGATCGACCTGCTCAGCAGCGTCACCGATCCCAGAACGGGGCAGAGGATCTGCGCCGAGATCTACACCAACGAGCAGGCCTTCAGCGGCGTGTATGCCGAGAAAGGCCCTGATCTGGTCGTCGTTCCCGCGCCGGGCTACTTCGTGGTCGAAGGAGACCGAACGGGGGAGAATCCGGACGCGGTGCTCGTGCCCCATGCTTCGGTGGTGTCGGGCTGGCACAAGATGAACGGCCTTTTCGCGATGCGCGGCCCGGCGATCCGGGGCGGACGCCGGGACCGCGAAGGGGACACCCCCTATAGCCTGGTGGATGTAGTGCCCACGTTGCTTTACGTGCTGGGCGAGCCCATTCCCGAGGGTCTGGATGGCAAGATCATGCGCGGTCTCATCGATCCCGCCCACTTCTCCACGCACCCGCCCGCGACGCGCGGCCTGCTGGAGGAGGATTTCCGAGAGCTGTCGCCGGATGAGATGGAGAATCTGAAGAACCTGCCCTACATCGGAGGCTGAGCCGCGAAGCGCGGCGCACGAGCCTTCCGCCGTCGTTCCCCGGCACCCGCGACGCTAGGGTCGCGCCTGCAGCTCCGCTAGGAGTCGTTCGAGTCTGCCCTGGTTGGTCACATCGGGTGCATGCGCGATGTTCTCCCGCACCAGGGCGATCGCTTCCCCCCGGCGACCCAGCGCGATCAGTGCCTCAGCGGCCATCGTGATCGTGACGGCGCGGCCGGGAGCGGCCAGGTTCAATCGCTGCAGGGGCCCGAGCGCCTCCGCGGGCCGGCCCGCGCGCAGCAGGAAGGCTCCGCGCATGTACCAGGCCATGGGATCTTCCGGGAACTTCGACATCACGGCGGCGGTCAGGGTGTCGGCCGCGGCCAGTTGGCCGGAAGCCATGGCCTGCGCGGCCTGCACCCCGAGCTGAATGAGCAGCGGATCGGTCTTCGAGCTGAGTTCCTCGGGCAACACCATGCCGCTCGTCCGCCGCTGCGCCTCCTCGACCGTGCGCAGATTGGCCTGCGCGACCTGGTAGTTGGGCGCGATCGTGAGGGCCCGGGTGAGCAGGTCGTGTGCCGAAGCGAGATTCCCGCGCAGGAGCTGGACCGAGGCGAGTTGATTGAGATAGAGCGGATGGCGGGGGTGTCCGGCCACGAGCCGCGTCATCAGAGACTCCGCCTCCGCGTAGTTGCCCTCGCTGCGCTCGATCTCCGCCAGACCATAGAGAGCCTTCACATGGTCGGGATGGATGTCGAGCGCGGCGCGGAATTCCTCGCGGGCCGCGTCGAGGAGCGCTTCCGCGGCGCGCAGCTCTCCCAGATCGGCGTGCACGGCGGGATTCGAAGGGTCCACTTGCAAGGCTTGACGGAGCAGACTGGTCGCCCCGCGCGGATCCCGGTTCTGGCGCAGGAGGCGCGCCGCCTCGCGGAGATCCTCGGCCGGCTGCTCGAAACGCCGTTGGGCGCCGGAGGGGTCGAGTGCGGAAAAGACGAGCAACACTCCCGCGGCGGCAACGGCGATGCGGGTGGGGCCCCGGCGGCCCAGCTCGCGCGCGATTTCCGCGAGCGAGCCGATCGTGAGCGCCGCGGCCGGGAGCAGTCCCACGAGGAAGAAGAAACGCGAGGAGAGCGAATAGGTGCCCAGGACATTGGCCGCCGCGAGGGCGATGAGCGCCGGGGCGAGCCGCTGGATGGCCGTTGTCCTCCACGATCTGAAGAGGGCCACGGCGGCCAGGCCCAGGTAGAGCGGGAAGAGGTAGAGCCCCCAGGCCAGAACCCCGGCGGATTGCTGCATCACGAAGCGGGCCGAGACCGGGTCGGGCAGCTCCGGCCGCGAGAGGAGCAGCAGACCGCGCAGGAGGACGAGCCCGACCCAGCGGATCGGCCGCTCGATCAAGACCTGCAGTCCCCGCCCGCGATAGAAGGTCAGCGCTTCCCACTCTGCGGTCTCCCGGCCGAGCGCCTCATTGGCTTGCGAGCGCGCAGAAGCGTATCCCTCCCAGACGGGGATCTCAGAGGATCGCGCGGTGGACCAGGTGTCGGGCTGCAACGAGCGGTGGAAGCAATACGCGTCGGTCCAGTTCCAACTCGGGCCCCCGCCGGGGAGGGTCGCGTGGTAGGCCGAGAGCAGAACCGGCAGCAGGAGGAAGCCGGCGAACATCAAGGGCAAGACGCGCAGGACCGCCGCGGTGCGGGCGGGGTCCGCGGGCCGGAGGCGGAGGCGGCGCAGCGTGTCGATCACGGCCGCGGCGAAGAGCACGGCGAAGATCAGCGGGCGCAGCAGAAATCCGGCTCCCAGCAACAGGCTGCCGAACGCGTAGCGCGAGAGGGCCCCGTTTCGTGTGAAGAAGAGCAGGCGCAGCGCGGGCAGCATGAGCAGGAAGGCAAAGACGACCGGCTGCAAACGCAACTCGAGAAACACCGCCACGGGATGGATCGCATAAAGCAGCGCCGCGATCCAGCGCAGCCTGGCCGGTAGCAGCGGGGCGCAGGACCAGGCGACCAGAACGACCACTCCGATTCCGGCGAGCGCCTGCAGCAGCAGGATTCCCGGGATGCTGCCCCTCGTCAAGAGACCCAGCAGCGCGCCGACGTAGGGATAGATGGGGGAGCCCGCGGGCAGAGCGGCCTCCGGGAATCCGCCGCTCAGCAGTCCCATGATCCTCGCGGCATGGACTTCGTCCTCGAATCCCGGAAGGGCCGTGAAGAAGGATCCACGCAGCAGCAGCCACCCCGCCACGCGGGCGAGGACGGCCGCGATGAGCGCGGCGATCATCCAGCCGTGGTCCCGGAACGCCCGCGGCATGAAGGAGAAGTTGCCCTTGCCCGTCGATGGGCCGGCTTTCTGTGGCGATCTGCCTGCCGTCACCGGAGACCTCCTGTGCAGGGCTTGGGCTCGGCTTCCCGCTGCGGTCGGCGTCAAGGGCTGCAGCGATGCGCGATCGCGTCGGCCAGGACCTGCCGCTGCTCGGCGGTAAGCGGTTCGGTAAGCCGTGAGGAAAACACACCGCGGGCCGCTTCGCAATCGCCGCGACGAAACAGGTATTCCATGTAGAGCTCGAGATGCGCCAGGCAGGGATCCATTTCCGCAGCGGTCCGTGCATGATCGAGACCTTCTCCATCCGTCCCGCTCTCCAGCAGAGCGCGGGCCAGGTCGCTTCTGAGGGCGGCGTCCCGTGGCTCGGCAGCGACGAGACGTTGAAGCAGAGAGATCGCTTGCTCTCTCTCTCCCGCCCGCATCGCCGCGGCGGCCACGTGACGGCGCAGATCCTGTCCGGAGCCGGCCCGTTGCTGGGCCGTCTCCCACGCTTCCAGCGATGCGCGATAGCGTTCGAGCATGAAGAGGGTTGAGGCGCGCCCGATCCAGACATCGGAGCGGTCCGGCGCGAGCGTGATGGCCCGGTCGAAAAGCGGCAACGCATCCGTAGGCCGGCCCATCTCGAGCAACAGATTGCCCAGGCGCACCATGCTCTCACGGTTGTTCGGGGTTATGGCGAGCGCCTGGCGGAAACACTCCTGCGCCTCCTCACGGCGCCCCTGCATGAGCAGCGCGTGGCCCAGCCCGTTCAGGGCCGAGGCGTGGCGAGGATGAATTGAAAGCGCCTCGCGGTATTCCCGCTCGGCCGCCTGCATGCGTCCCTGCTCGACGAGCACGCTGCCCATGTTCACGCGCACCCGCACGCTGCGCGGCTGTGTGACCACCGCGCGGCCGAAGAGCGCCGCGTTGCTGCGCCAGTCCCGGTTGCGCTCCCAGGTGCGCAGTCCCATGAGCAGCAGCACGACCGCCAGCGCGGCCGGCGCGACGAATCTCCAGCGCGGCCGCGCCAGGGCGGCGGCCGCGCCGCAGACGAGGGCGCTCAAGACGCCCAGGGACGGCAGGTAGAGCAGGCGCTCCGCCATGATCGTCCCGATCGGAAGGAGCAGATTGGCCGCGGACAGGGTGAGCGCCGCGTAGAAGAGCCAGGACCAGGCGAGCAGCGGCGCCCGGTAGCGCAGGTGCAACGCCAGGGCGACCGAGGCCACCCAGAGCAGTGCCAGCAGTCCTGCGAAGCTCAGGGGAGAGGACTCGAGCGGGATCGAGGCGTAGGAGTAGTCGGGCTGCAGCGGGAAGGGCCAGAGATGGAGCGCGATGGCGCGCCAAAGGATGCTGAAGGCGGTCAGGAATCGCGGCAGCAGGGGCGCGGCGTAGAGCGGATTGTCGACGAAGCTCACTTCGGTGAGTCCGAAGAACGATCCCAGCACGAGGCGGCGGGCGAGGAAATAGGAGCCGACGCAGAGCAACACCCAGCCGTCGGCGAGAAGCGCGCCCCGTAGACGACCCTGGCGCGAGAGCGCGCCGTAGGTCCGAGCGTCCCGCGCAGAGCCGTCGCCGGCCGCGGCGAAGGGCGGAAGCGCGAAAAGGCGGTGGAGCGCGAGCAGCAACAGCCAACCGACCGCGCTCTCCTTGGAGGCGGCCCCCAGGGCGAAACAGACTCCGGCCGCGATCGATCCCCGTGCGTTCCTCGCCCGCAGCCAGATCAAGTATCCGGCGAGAGCGAATCCGGCCGCGAGCAACTCGGCCCGACCGACGACATTCGTCACCGCTTCGGTATGAAGGGGGTGGACGGCAAAAAGCAACGCTCCCGACGCTGCGATCCAGGGCCGGTGCGGGGCGAGGTGGCGCAGCACGGCAAGGCCGAGCAGGGTGACTCCGACGTGGAGCAGAACATTGAGCAGATGGAAGGGCCTCGGATCGGTCCCCGTCAGCTCTGTCTGGACCTTGAAGGTCAGCGCGGTCAACGGCCGGTAGAGGCCTGTTCCCGGCCGGTCGGGCCAATAGGAATGGGTGAGAGGGGCCGTCCAGGGCGCGTCGGCTGAAACATACGGGTTCTCGAGGATGAGGCCGACATCGTCGAAGGTGAACTCGAAGAAGACGGAGCCTGCGTAGGGCAGGATCGCCGCGAGCGCGACGAGCACCGGCACCGCGAGGCCGAGAGTCCGCGAGGGCGTCGGACCGTGCGGCCGGGCCCGCTGGACCCGTGATGCGTTCATCCGTTCATCCCGAACCTTCGTCTGCGCACGTCCGCTCATGAGCCGGCCGCCTGCACGGGAGGCAGGGTCTCCAGGGGGACCCAGGCCCGGCGCGGAACGCGCACCAAGATGCGGTCGCCTCCCACCCAATCCTGGCGATAGCGGGCGACGATCTCCTGCGGCGTGCGGCCGGCAAGATAGAAGAGCAGCAGGCTGCCCGGATACGCCAGCTCATCGGCGGTGACCCCCCGTGGGGCTGTTGAATTCGAATCGCCGTCGGATCCCCTGCCCGCCGAGAGGGCCAGAATCCAGACGGCGCCGTCCTCGGGCAAAGCGACCGCGAGCTTCTCCCGCAGGGCGATCGCCTGGCGCTCGTAGGTTCTCAGGGAATCGAGAGGCGTCGGTCTCGCGCCCGCGGGCGGATGCTCGGCGTCCGGGGGGAACCAGGCGACCTGATGAAGGGCCTCGCATCGCCGCAGGTAATACTCGAGCGATGGGGAGGTCAAGTACGTGTGGATCAACCAGTCGGACGGCTCGAGGCCGCGGTCGGCCAGGAGGTGGGCGAGATGGCGGTCGTTTCCCTTGGCTGCGGCCGGCCGGGCGATGCCATAGGTCGGAGCGAGGACGATGACGGAGAGGACGGCCCAGAAAACGAGCGCGCCCCACGCGCTCCAGCGCGGCAGGCGGGCCAGACCCCGCCCGACGAGCAGTGCCAGGGCGGGAAATGCGAGGGCATCCGATCGACCCAGGACATAGGCCGGGGCCCAGAGCATCGAGGCCCCGGCAAGGCCGGCGAGCGGCAGTAGCAGAAAGGCGGCCTCGATGACCGATTCGCCGAGCGCGCCCTGGGCGGCCGCATTGCGCCCGCTGCGGGCTCCCGTGGACCGGCGCCGGGGGAAGCCGAAAAGGCCGATCAGGATGCAGGCCAATGCCAGGAGGGAGGAGAGGCAGCCCCAGACTCTTCCCGCGGCCGGGAGCGCCGGGCTGCTGATCGATGCGGGCGAAAGGCAGCCGCCCCCGGGGGCCAGCACGTCGAGCGAGAGCAGGGGGGCCAGCCAGAGGCTTCGCCCTTTCCATGCCTCACCCATCCAGGCGTTCAGATCGGCGTGCATCCGGAGTTGCGCGCGGGAGACCACCAGCACGGCGCCGCACAATGCGACGGGGACGAGAAAGGTGATGAGCGTTGGAATCCGTCCGGGCATGCGGAAAGAGACGATCACGGCGAGGAGCAGTCCCGTCGCGAGAAGCAATCCCGAGAGGTGATGCGTGAGACACAGCAGCGCCCCGACCACCATGATGGCCGGATCCGGCCGGCGGCGAGGCGTGGAAAGCAGGGTGCGTGACCGGAGGATGAAGATCAACGCGAGCAGCATGAGCAACGCGTAGGAGCGTGCCTGACGGGAATAGAACACGGGATAGGCGGCCAAGGCGA
>JAZDGX010000179.1:0-12111 GCA_043806645.1 Candidatus Eiseniibacteriota bacterium
TCCGTGATCCCGGCGACGAGTTCCTCGATCGCCCGCGGCTGATCCCCGAAGGGCTCGTACTTCGAGACCAGCTTGAATCCGCCCGGCTCCGCCACTGCGCGCTCCTCGCTCTCCCGCCCGCGGCCCGCCGGCGCCCGCGGAGGCCCCGGCAGCGCCTGCCGATGCCGCGGACGCCGCCGCAACCCGCGGCCCGCCTACTGCGTGTAGCGGACCGTATAGGCCACGGTGAGGGTCTCACCCGCCCACACCGGCGCGTTGAACTCGATCTGGGTCGCCGACTTCTTCTCGTAGGGCAGGCTGGAGCTGAGGATCTCCCAGAAGCCGTAGAGATCCTCCTGCAGGATCACCGTCACCGGCTCCGCCTTGCGATTGCGCACTTCGATCTCGACATCGACCTCGTGCACGCGGGAGCCGATGCGGCGCATGTCCCGTTCGATGCGCTCGGCCACGATGTCGAAGGCGTGGCCGATGAAGACGCGCACCTGCTCGTCGCGCGGCGTGTGCGCGATGTGATCCTCGCCGATGAATTGCAGCCGCTCGCGCGTGTCGCGTTTGTAGACGCGCACCACCCCCTGCGGCAGCGGCATGCCCAGTCCGTTCGCGGAGCTGTTCTCCATTTCCAGGACCACGCGCACCCGCTGGGCGTCGCGGCGCGGATTGGCCTCGTAGCGCTTCTCGACCTTCGCGTCGGCCGGGACGAAGAGCGCGATCTGCTTGGTCTCGTTGTCGAGCAGCGTCGTCGGGCGTCCGAGCGTATACAAATGGTACTCGAAGAAGGACTCCTCCTCGAAACCGGGCGCCCGCGCCATGAGCGCTTCCTGATCCATCACCATGCCCTTGCCCATCGGAACCGGGCGGTTGGAAACCCGCCGCACATCGCCGGCGACGAGCTGCAGATCGGCATCCGGGTAGGCCGCTCCGCTGCGGTTGGCGACGCTGACCCAACCCGAGAGATTGAGACCCGTCTCCTCGGCATCGACCAGCGCGACGTATTCCGCATGCCACTCGAAGCCGGAGGTGAGATAGCTCACCTCCACCTGGCGCGCGCCCGCGCGGGGGGTGCCCAGCAGCCACGCCAGCGTCGGACGGGTGATCAGGCCCTCGGGAAGCGCGGGAAACCGGATGTCGGTCACCTTGTCGCGCGAGAGGATCGTCACCCCCGCGCCGGGAGCGGCGCCGCCCAGCACCAGGGTGTTGCCCTGGGCGCTCAGCAGGTGCCCCTCGAAGAGCCGTTCGTCTTCCAGCACGACCTGGATCTCGGAATCCAGATAGCGCTCGAGGATCCTGTCGGGGCTGACCAGGTCGTAGCGGAAATTCTGCTCGACGACTTCCAGCGGGCGTCCGTCGACGGCTTCCAGATGCACCGAAGTCGGATCGATCAGCGCCGGAACTTCGCGGAACTGCACCCAGCCCAGTTCCTCGGGGACCACGATTTCGCGCACGTCGCGCACCAGACCGAGGTCGTTGTTGTAGACCGTGAGCGAGACTTCGCGGCGCACCGGCTCATCGCTTTGGGCCCGCGCCCCCGCACCGGCCAGCGGCCCCACCAGGGCCACCGCCAGCCCTCCCCCCAGAATCGCGAGGAGGGCGATCCGCCGGCCCTCCGTCGCGCGTCCCGGCATGATCGAGATGCGACTGTCCTTGTTCATCCCACACCTCCACGGAAGAAAGGTCGACGTTTGAAACGGGGACACCGGATCGTCCAACCCGCTCCCCGCGGTCAGTACCCGCGAGGCGGGGCGGTTATTCCTGCCCCAGCATGCCCGTGAGGCGCCACCGGATACAAGGGTTCGCAGCGGGAGGATCCTCCCGATGGGCACCGGAGCCGGGAAGGCGCGGGGTCCCTCGAACGACGCGCTCAGTCCTCGAGGGCCTTCAAGGCGTGCTCGACCTTCGTCCGCATCTGCTCGAACTGCTGCAGCTTCTCCCGCTCCGCCGTCACGATCTCCGCCCTCGCCCGCTCCAAGAAGTCCATGTTGCCGAGCTTCTTGCGCGAGCTTTCCTGCAGTCCCTCCAGGCGCTTCAGCTCCTTGACCAGCCGCGTGCGCTCCACCTCGAGGTCGATCACGCCCTCGAGCAGCACGAAGATCTCGGCCGGGCCGGCCACGCCCGCCGCGGCGTGGCGCGGCTTCTCGCAATCGGGCGCCATCGTCAGCGACTCGATGCGGGCCAGCCCGCACAACGGCATCTCCATACGCCGGAGCACCGCGGCCGCCTCATCGGGCACGCGCATGGCGACGGGCACGAAGCCGGCCGGGGGCACGTTCATCTCGCTGCGCATGTTGCGCACGGCGACGACGATCTCCTGGAAGAAGGCGAGCTGGGCTTCCGCCTCGCGGTCGACGTGCCCCGCGTGCGCCGCAGGCCAGGGGCCGAGGATCAGCTCATGCTCCTTGCCGGGAAGGTAGTCGAAGATTTCCTCGGTGATGAAAGGCATCAGCGGATGCAGCAGGGCGAGGATGCGCTTGTAGACGTGAACCAGCACGCTCCGGGCGCGCGCGCCCTCCGCGGGCGTGCCCTTCTGCATGCGCAGCTTGGCGATCTCCAGGTACCAGGCGCAGAATTCCTTCCAGGTGAAATCGTAGAGCAGGTGCGCGACGTCGGTGAAACGGTACTCGCGCATCCAGCGATCGGTGTCGGTGATCACCTGGCTCAGGCGCGAGAGGATCCAGCGGTCCTCGGGCGCGAGGTCATCCTCGGGCAGACCGGCGGGAAGCTCGCCGTCGCGCAGATTGAAGAGGATGAAGCGCCCCGCGTTCCAGAGCTTGTTGGCGAAATCGCGGCCCACTTCCACCTTCTTCTTGCCGAAGAGGATGTCATTGCCCGTGGGCGTGAGCATGAGCATCGTGAAGCGCAGGGCGTCGGCGCCGAATTCGTCGATGAGATCGATTGGGTCGGGCGAGTTGCCGAGGCTCTTGGACATCTTCCGGCCCTGCTCGTCGCGCACGACCCCGTGCAGATAGACTTCGCTGAAGGGCCGCTGCCCCATGAACTCGCACCCGGCCATGACCATGCGCGCGACCCAGAAGAAGATGATGTCGGGCGCGGTGACGAGCGTGTGGGTCGGATAGTAGCGCGCGAGGTCCTCGGTCTCCTCCGGCCAGCCGAGCGTGCTGAAGGGCCACAGCCAGGAGGAGAACCAGGTGTCGAGGACATCCTCGTCCTGGCGCCAGTCCTGTCCGCCGCATTGCGGGCAGGCCTGCTGCTCCTCGCCGCTGAGCACCATGCGGCCGCAGCTACGGCAGTACCAGACCGGGATGCGGTGCCCCCACCAGAGCTGGCGGCTGATGCACCAGTCGCGCACATTCTCCAGCCAGTGGAGATAGGTCTTCTCCCAGCGGTGCGGGACGAAGCGCACCTCGCCCTGGCGCGCCGCTTCGATGGCATGGTGCGCCAGCGGCTCCATCCGGACGAACCACTGCCGGCTGATCGCCGGCTCGATCATCGTCTTGCAGCGGTAGCAATGGCCGACGGCGTGCCGGAAGGGCTCGACCTTGACCAGCAGGCCTTCCTTCTTCAGCGCCTCCACCACCGCCTGGCGCGCCGCAAAGCGGTCCATCCCGGCGAAGTGTCCCGCCTTCTCGCTCATCTTCCCATCGGGGCCGATGACCGAGATGACCTCCAACCCGTGGCGGCGGCCGATGTCGAAGTCGTTGGGATCGTGCCCCGGGGTGATCTTGAGCGCTCCGGTGCCGAACTGCGGATCGACGTAGGCATCCTCGATGATCGGGATCTCGCGGCCGACGAGCGGCAGGATCAGCACGCGGTCCTTGATCTGCTGATAACGCGCATCCCCCGGCGCGATCGCCACGGCGGTGTCGCCCAGCATCGTCTCGGGACGCGTGGTCGCGACGACGATGCCCTGATCGGAGCCCTTCACCGGGTACTTGATGTGCCAGAAGTGGGTGTCGATCTCCTGGTGCTCCACTTCCTCGTCGGATACGGCGGTCTGGCAGCCGATGCACCAGTTGATCAGATACTCGCCCCGATAGATGAGACCCTTGCGGTAGAGGCGCTTGAAGACCTCCTCGACCGCGCGAGAGAGACCGGCGTCGAGCGTGAAGCGCTCGCGGCTCCAGTCGCAGGAGGCGCCGAGCAGGCGCAGCTGCTGGATGATCTTGCCGCCGTAGGTCTCCTTCCACTTCCAGACCTCGGCGACGAACTTCTCGCGCCCGAGGTGGTGCATCTCGATGCCGCGCGAGCGGAGGTCCTGCTTGACGACGTTTTGCGTAGCGATGCCGGCGTGGTCCATGCCCGGCAGCCAGAGCGTCTCGCAGCCCCGCATGCGCGCCCAGCGGATCCGGACGTGCTGGAGCGTGTTGTTCAGCACATGGCCGATCGTGAGCGAGCCGGTAACGTTGGGCGGGGGAATGACGATTACGAAACGCTCGGCCCCCGGCGCCGGAAGGGGCTGGAAATGGCCCTCCCGCTGCCAGTGCTCGTACCAGCGCCGCTCGAAGCCCGCCGGATCGTAGGCCTTGGACATCTCCTTCATGCTGTCGCTCCTGGCAATGGAGGTGACGCGGCGGGGACTTGCCGCGACGCCCCGGGCGAAGCGCCGCCGGGACTCCCCCCGGGGGCGGTCCCATTCCCACGTGCTCTGTCCCTGGATTCGCGGGGGAAGGGCGCGCTTTTCTCGAAGCGCGGAGCCTAGCAGAGGTTGTCGCGGCGGGTCAACGCCGGGGAGCCGCGGGCTGGCGCGCCGGCGCCCGGTCGAGCACCTCGATGTGTCCGCTGTTCGAGAGCGAGCGCTCGGCCGCCTCGAGCACGCGCACGACGCGCAGGCCGTCCTCGCCCGTGGCCGACGGCGGGTGGCCGTTGACGATCGCCTCCAGGAAGTCGGTCACCTCGGCCTGCAGGGGTTCGTAGCTTTCCAGGCGCGGTGAGACGATGTCGCCCATGCGGTAGGAAAGTTGGTACTCGCCGAAGGTGTCGGGATCGCGGTAGTTGACGCCCTTGTCGAAGATCTTCACCTGCTCGATGTTCTGCGTGTCATCGTAGACGAGCATCTTGGCGCTGCCGACAATCGTCGTGCGGCGCAGCTTCGACGGCGCCAGCCAACTCACCTGAACATGGGCAATCGCTCCCGAGCGGAAGCGCATGAAGAGGAAGGCCACGTCGGGAATGCCCGGCTGCACGAAATCCTTGCCGGTGGCCATGATCTCGCTCGGCATCTCGTCCATCCAGTAGAGGAACATCGACAGATCGTGCGGCGCGAGATCCCACAGCACGCTCGAGTCCTTCTGATGCAGGCCGAGATTCACGCGCGTGGCGCTCAGGTAGAAGATCTGTCCCAACTCGCCGTTCTGGATGATCTCCTTGATCTTGCGCACGGGCGGGCTGTACTCGAAAGTGTGGCCGACCATCAGCACGCGCTGGCGGTCGCCGGCCAGACGGATCAACTGCTCGCCATCCGAGGAAGCCAGGGTCAGCGGCTTCTCCACGAAGACGTGCTTGCCGCTCTCCAGGGTGCGCCTGGCCAGATCGTAGTGCGTCCGGGGCGGAGTCGAGATCATCACGGCATCGATGTCGGGGCAGGCGAAGATCTCCCCGGCGTTGGTGGTCACGCGCACGCCGGGATAACGCCGCACGATCCGCTCGAGCTTGGCGGGATCGTTGTCGCAGACGAAGACTTCGCCGCAGAGCGAGTTCTCCACCAGGTTCCGAACCAGATTCGGCCCCCAGTAGCCCACTCCGATCACGGCCACCTTCACCATGCCTGCTTCTCCTGTCCGGCTGAATGCGCCCGGCGCCGGACGATCCCGACGGCCGATCTAGCGCCCGCCCCCCGGCGAGATCACTTCGGGTATGGTACTGCAGAGAATCTTGAAGTCCAGCATAAAGCTCCAATTGGCCACGTAGAAGAGATCGAGCAGCACCATCTCCTCGAAGCTGAGAAGGCTGCGCCCCGAGACCTGCCACAGGCCGGTCATGCCCGGGGTGGTGTGCAACCGCACCCGCTGCCAGTCCTCGTAAAGCTCGTACTCGAAGGGCAGGCAGGGCCGCGGACCCACGAGGCTCATCTCCCCGCGCAGCACGTTGATCAGCTGCGGAAGCTCGTCGAGGCTCGTGGCGCGGATGATCCGCCCGACCATGGTCACGCGGGGATCGTCGATGAGCTTGTAGACCGGCCGGCCGGCCGAATCCCATCCGGCGGCGGCGCCTTCCTTCATCAACGCCTCGATATAGCTGCGATGATGCGAATCGTCGTTGCAGGCCTTCATGCTGCGGAACTTGTACATGGGGAAGCGCCGTCCGTCGCGCCCCACCCGGGTCTGCGCGTACAGCACCGGTCCGCGGGAGGTCAGCTTGACCGCCGCCGCGATCACCAACAGCAGGGGCAGGAGCAGGATGCCCCCGCTCAGCGTGAGCACGAGGTCGGTCAGGCGCTTCAGCATGCTCCCCCAGCGACTCATGTCGTAGCGCCCGAGCCGGGCCAGGGGAATGCCGCGCTCCCGCGTGACGGGCGTACCCTCGACATGCATGCCGCTCAGCCGGGGCATCACCTGGACCTGAATCCCGAGATCGGAGAGCGCGAAGGAAAGGCGCACCGCTTGGGCGCGACCGATTTCCGGAGTGGAGACGATCACCTCGTCGGCCGCCAGGGCGTCGGCCAGCCCGCCTGCATCCTGCCAGTCGCCAAGTCGGAAACGGGCCCAACGGCGCGTCTCCCCGGGTCTCCGCTCGCCGAGGCCGGCCATGCCGACGATGAAGGCCTCGTTGGCGGCCGAGCGTTCCAGCGCTCCCGCGAGGCGCGCGGCGTCGGGACCATCCCCGAGGATCAGAATGCGCCGCGGCACGACCGGTCCGACCTCCGCGAGGTGGAGCAGCCCCCGACAGACGAGCGGGCGTACGACCATCGCCCCGACGGCTAGGAGCAAGGCATGCTTGACGAGCAGCCAGCGGAAATCCCCCGGGGGATCGAGCGCCAGAAGGAACGCGAACACGACCGCGACCGCCCCGCTCCAGAAGAGGGCGCGCGCGGCGGCGGCCATGGCCTGCCGGGGCCGGAGCAGGCAACGGCGCGAATAGAGGCCGAACATGCCCCCCATGACGAGAAAACTGACGACGAGCACGGCGAAGAGGGCGAGGAGCTGAGGGCGCAGGGCATTCGCCTGCCATAGCCAGCGATGCCCTTGGCTGGTAAAGACGTTCAGGGCGACCCAGAAGCTTCCGGTCACCAGGACGGCATCGAGGAAGATCAAGCCCGGCAGGGTCAGGGCGAATACGCGCCGCCCGGAGATCCTTGTTCGGGGCGCCGCCAAACCCTCGACGGGCGCCCAACTATCCATGCCCTGGGCGCCGGCCTGTCCGGGTCGCGTTTGGACGACCGCCAAGAAGACCTCCCGAAACCTCAGATTCTGCGCGGCTTGGGCTCAACCGACAGAATTACAGTACGTTACGTCCGGACCTTCACCGGATGCCCGGCCGCGGCAGCACCTTAGGCCATGAGTATGAGAAAAGCAATGGCTTTCAGTCAGCGAGTCCCCAAACTTCCTCCCGGGTGATGTCCGAGGAGAGCAGGTGGGCCGGCCATTCAATCGAAAGAATGGCATAGCCTTGCGCGATTCTCTCCGATTTCTTGTCCCCGCCCCAGGGCCGCATTCCCCCCAGGGTGAGCGCGATGCGCGCCCCCCGCGCGGGCACCGATCCGGACAGCGTCCAGGCCCAGAATCCGCCCGCCGTGACACCCCGCCCATTAAACCGATACCCGCGCTTCTCGCGGAATACTCCCACCCGCACGCGGGTGCCCTCGGGAAGCGCGAAGAAGAGATTTGCACGCCAAGTGCGGGCGTCCCCGCCCGCGGGATGGCCGAGCCCCACCCCCCGATAGGTGTAGCCCGAGAGGAAGACTTTATGGTGATACCAGAGATTCGCGTCATCCACGATGTTCACGAAGAACGCGCTCAGGGCGAGGCCGGGGCCGGGATGGAGACGCAGGCCATACCCCCGGGCGGGAGCCGTCGGGACGAGGCCTCGAAGTCGATCCTCCCCCGCGTAGATCCAGAGAGCCTCGAGGTCATGCATTCCAAGCGCGCGCCGAATGCCGCCCCCCGGGCGCAGCATGATCTGCCAGGCGAGTTTCTGATCCGAATCTTCTGCCGGGTAGTGCTCGGGACCGAGGGCATCGGCACTCGTGTTTTCCGCCCGCCCCCACAGGATGCGCCACAGGTCGCGCGCTTGCAGGCGGCTGCCGCGGCCTTCGCCGCCCAGCATAATCGTGCGCAGCGCCTCCAGGCGCAGCCCCTCGGCGGGGACCCAGCCGGCGCGCATGCCCCATACCAGGGGATCGGGCACGACGCGGTGGGGGTCGTCGAGACGGCCGAAAAACGTCTCCGCCTCCAGGCGCCCGAGCGGGCAAGGCCGTGCGGAGGAGCCCATCCCCGCGTGGACCATGTCGAGCGGCCGCGCGTGGGGGGAGATGAGCAGCGCCGCCTCCAAGGGCGTCCAGGTGATCGATGCGCGTCCCAGGCGCACGGCCCACTGTGCGCCGCTCAGAGCCAGCCACCCTTCGATGAACCTGCCCCGCGCCCCAAGCCCCGTTCCGGCCGCTCCCCGCCAGCACAGGCGGCCGCTCACCCCGCGGTGAGCCAGGGTGAGCACCGCCTGGACCGATACCTCCGTCCCATCCGAGCGCCAAAAACCCTTCTCGAAATCGGCCAGCCAGCGGTCCCCCGCGACCGCGCGGCTCTGGGCGATCTCCAGCCCGACCCGCTCCAGCAAGAACAGGCCGCCCAGACCGGGAATGGGGAGCGCGGTCTCGCATGGAGTGGACGAGAGGGTGGGCACAGGCCCCCCCGGGCATGGGGGCTCTGCGCGCATGAGCCCCCATGCGAAGGCAGTGAGCAGAAGCCAGACGGGCCCGGGCATCATGCCGCGAAACTACCGCGGCAGGGTGCCCGGGCTCAACCCCGGGGACGCGAGACCCGGGCAGCCCGGCCGGTGCCGGCGCCCGGGCCGACGCGCGCAGAGCTAGCCGGCCTGGTCGGCCGACGCCTGGGCCAGCACCTCGAGGGCCGGGACCTCCTCCACGATTTCCTCGCGCAGCCCAACCACCACCGGAGGCGCGCCGCCTGAGGCGGGCTGTTCGCCGAAGGTGCAGAGGCGGTTGCGGCCGGTGTTCTTGGCCATGTAAAGCGCCTCGTCGACGCAGCCGAGCAGCCGCTCGGCCGCTTCGCCGTCGTCGGGGAAGGCCGCCACTCCGACGCTGACCGTGAACCGCTTGCGCCGGTAGAAGACATGCTGCTGGATGCGCGCGCGCAGGCGTTCCGCCGCGATGGCCGCGCCGCGCTTGTCGGTCATCGGCAACAGCACGATGAACTCCTCACCCCCGTAGCGCGCCACCAGATCCGAGCTGCGGGCCCAGTGTTTGAGAATGGACCCGAGCTCGGCCAGGATGCGGTCCCCCACCTGGTGCCCGAAGTTGTCGTTCAACTCCTTGAAGTTGTCGATGTCGAGGAACATCAGCCCGAAGGGCACGCGGTAGCGCAGGGCCCGATCGAGTTCGTGCTGCAGGCGCTCCAGGAAATGCCGCCGGTTGAAGACGCCGGTCAAGTCATCGGTGGTGGCGAGGCGCTGCATCTCCTCGTAGTGCAGGATGCGCTGAATGGTCGCCGCGGCCTGGCCTCCGATCAACGCCAGCAGGCGCAGGTGATCCTCGGTGAAGGCCCGGCGGCGCGGGTGGCTCAGGTTGAGCACGCCGACCAGATGCTCCTGGACGACCATCGGCACGGACATGAAGCTGCCGACGACGGTGTTGTCCGGGCGCCGGCCGCGATGGAGTTCGGTCAACAGGATCGGGCGTTTCTGCTTGGCGACCCAGCCGCTGAAACCTCCTCCGTGATCGAATTGCACGCCTCCGATCAGATCGATGTGTTTGCCGCGGCAGGCGACCGGCTGCAACTGGCACCGGTGCTCGTTCCACAGGAACAACGTCGCGTGCCGGTAGGGAATCGCCTGCTGCACGACGTCGAGCAGCTTCTCGACCACTTCGGATTTGCCGAGGTTCGACTGCATCAGGCGCGAGACCTCGAAGAGGACTTCCAGCTCCGAATCCTGCCGGGCGGCCTCCGCAAAGCTTTCCTGGCTGAGCACGCGCACCACCCGGTTGTTGAGCGTCAGGGCGGCGGAAAGCACGTCGGAGGAACGCTTCTGCGCGGCGGCGCGCTCGACCTGCTCGGCGAGCGTGCGGGTCTCCTTCTCGCTCAGGAGCTTGCGCTCCCCCATCACCTGGATCAGACGGATCTGGCCCTTGCGGAACTTGTCGGTGGCATCGACCAGCTGTCGCGATCCCGCTCCATTCCTGCGTCTCATCGGACTCCCTCTCCTTGCTGGGCGCATTTCGCGCTCCCTCGCGAACCCCTCACACCTGACCGAAGAACTCGTTGCCCGAATGCACGGCGGCGCGCAGATGCTCCTCCTGCGCGGACAGATCCTCGAGCGTGTAGCCGAAGGCGGCCAGGGCCGGCGGCATGACCGACGGCGGCTCGGTCGCCTCGCGCACTCCGAATCCCATGAGCCAAAGCAGCTCGTCGGTCGCCCGCACGGTCCTCGTCAGCGCGTCCATGCCCGCGAGGTCCTCATGATGGCGCTCGACCGCCCGGATCAGATCGTCCGGGAAATTCCACTTCTCGAGCACCAGCCGGCCGACCAGGGCATGATCGAAACCGAACGCGCGGCGCTCGATCTCGGTGCTTGCGCCCTCGCGGTTGTAGATCGACCGCATGACCGGCTCGTAGTGCTCGGGCATGAGCAGATTGAGGACGAGGCGCCCGGCATCGTGGATCAACCCGGCGAGCATGGCCTCCTCGGGATCGGCCGTGCGGCGGTCGACCGCCAGCGAGCGGGCGATGACGGCCCCGCCGCGGCATGGGCCCAGATGGCCGACTCCGCATAGGTCGGCGTCGTGGTGCGCCGGCGGGGAATCGAGTGGATCACGACCAGGTTGCGGACGGCCTTGAATCCCAGCAGCGCCACCGCCCGGCTCACCGATTTGACGCGCTGGGGGATTCCGTAGTAGGCGGAGTTGCAGGTGCGCAAGATCTGCGTCGCCAGACCCTGATCGGTCGCGATCAGCCGCGCGATGTCCGCGAGACGGGCATCTTCGGACCCGGCCAGCTGCAGGACCTTGCGGGCGACCTCGGGCACCGGCGGGATCCCGCCCAGCTTCTCTAGAATGGTCTCGATCCCGTGGGTTTTCGTTTGGTCTTCCATCATTCTCCCCTTCCCTGCGGTAGCGCGGCCGCACGAATCCTGGCCGCCTCGGCTGTGCCCGACTCACGGTCCAACTTCCGCTCGCGACTCCTCCGGGCGAGAGCGAGCAGGATTTCTTCACGGGAGACACGCAGACGCCGGCCGATCTCGGCTGCCGTCAGGCCCTCCGCGGCGAGTTCCTCGACCCGCCCCATCCAGGGCGGCGCGGGCCTCTGTCGCGGAGCGGGCCGCTCGGCGTCGCGAGCGGGAGGCTCCATCCACGGACCCCCCTCGCTTGCGGGCCCCAGCTCCGCGGGCCTGGCGACAAAACGGTCCGGCCGGGTCTCCACGGGCCTTGCGCTCGGCCGGGCCGGCCTGGTTTCCACAGGCCTTCCCGCCGGTCGGGCCGGACTCGGCTCCATCGGCCTCCCGGCCAGTCGCACCGCCCTCGACTCCACCGGCCTCCCGACCAGTCGCGCCGGCCTCGTTTCCACGGGCCTTCCGACGAGCCTTTCAGCCCACTCCGCCGGAGGATCGGAATACTCGGCCTGCAGCGGCGCGGGCGGGGCTTCCAGAGCGGTGAATCCTGCCGCACGAGGCGCCGCGGCGGAGACATCGTCCCTGGCCTGGGCGATCGCCGCCTGAAGTTCTTCGAGCGCCCCGAGGACGGAGAGCTGCAGCTTGCGCAGGCGAAGCTCCTCGCCGCGCAGGCGTTTCTGCCACGCCGACCACCCCAATCCCAACTTGAGCGCACCCGCCACCGCAGCGAGCGTCAGGATGACCGTCCCCAGGGCAGCCGTCGCTTGGCGCCGCCACGAGAAGGCGGGCGCCGACAGCGCCTGCGCCTGCCCGGCCCAACGCTGTTCGCGGGCGAGCAGATCTTCCTGGAGCAAGGCGAGCTGCTCGGCGCGCCGCTGC
>JAZDGX010000180.1:0-6979 GCA_043806645.1 Candidatus Eiseniibacteriota bacterium
CCCAAGCGCGCGCCTTGACTCCGCCGCGCTCGGATTTCCGCCGCACACTCCATACGGGTAAACAGCGCGCGGCGGAGACATCCCGCGGGCCCCAGTGGGTCCCCTCGCCCCTCCGCCGCCGTGTCCCAAAAGCTGCACACCTGGCTACACTTGGGGCACCCGGCTGGAGCGGGGGGGCGCCTTGACATCGGGGGACCGGGTCGATATAGTGCGCGGATTCCAGTCGCGCTCATCGAGCGACGTTGCGCGGATTGCTCCGGCTCGGCCGGGGTTCGGCGCGGGATTCGCAAGGGTGTGACGAGGCTGGCGCTGTGGCCGCGTCGAGAGAGGAACCACGATGAGAGCTACGCTTCTGCTCGGCCTGTTCCTGCTTCTGACTCCCGTGCCGGGCCGGGCCACTGTCGGGACCGAATTCAACGGTCTGGCCAGTTTCGGGGTGGGCGGCGGTCTGATGCGCTGGCTTGCCGACGAGGATGCCAGCTCGCTGGATGGGCAGGCGGCCCAGGTGCGGCCGATCGGCAAGGCCGTCTTCCGCTACCGCTTCAGCACCAACTGGCTGGCCGCTCTCGAGGCTGGATACGGATGGAACGGCTATGCCGAGTCGGGGGACCGAACGCTGATCGTCATTCCCTTGACCTTGGGCATGGAACGGCGCCTGGGCGACATGTGGGGCCTGACCATGTCGGGGGCCGGCGGCGCGGGCATCTATGTTTGGGGCCTGCGGCAGGACGGGCAGTTCCTGCGCGACCCCGAGACGACCAAGACCATCCAAGCCGTCGATCCGGGCCTCTATGCGGGAGGAACCGGCGAATTCCACTTGAGCAACCATGTGACCTCGACAGTCCACTGGAACTTCCACTACATCTTCTCGACCCACAAGAGCGACTACCCGACCATGCTGGGCGAGAACGACCTCTTCACCGAACTCAGAATCGGGGTGAACTATTACTTCTCTCCCTATGAAGGACTGGTTTGGGGGGAGTGAGTGCCGGCATGAGCGCAAGAGGGGCCGGCGTATTTTCCGTCGGCCCTTTTCGTACCCGGCCCGCGCGAGGTGAGCCGTCCGCCGCGGTTCACACGGCGCAACGGCCGAAACACCTTCGCCGCGCGATCGACGTCGAGTTGCATGGAGGTGCGGGATGGATCCGCTCTACGCCAGGGAAGGCCTGACCTTCGACGATGTCCTGCTGCTGCCGCGGAAATCCGACGTGCTTCCCGATCAGGTGGACCCGGCAGTCAACCTGTGTCCCGGCATCCAGCTCAACATTCCCTTGATGAGCGCGGCGATGGACACGGTGACCGAATCGCGGATGGCCGTGGCGCTGGCCCGCCAAGGCGGCCTGGGAGTGATTCATCGCAATTTCCCCCCCGAGGAGCAGGCGGCGGAAGTCGACAAGGTCAAGCGATCGGAAAGCGGCATGATCACCGATCCGGTGACGCTGCCTCCCGACCTGCCCGTCGGCCGGGCCTTGGAAGTCATGGAGAAATACCGCGTCTCGGGCGTGCCGATCACCGAGGAGGGCCGTCTGGTCGGCATCCTCACCAATCGCGATCTGCGGTTCACCAAGGACCACGCGGTGCTCATCCGCGATGTCATGACCCATGAGCATCTGATCACCGCGCCGGTGGGCACCAGTCTGGAGGAAGCGAAGCGGCTGCTCCACGAGCACCGGATCGAGAAGCTGCCCGTGGTGGACGAGCAGTTCCGCCTGCGCGGCCTCATCACGGTCAAGGACATCATGAAGCGCATCGCGTTTCCCCTGGCGGCCAAGGACTCGCTCGGCCGGCTGCTCGTCGCCGCGGCGGTCGGGGCGGGGGACGCTGCGCTCCAGCGGGCCGCGCTGCTGGTGGCGAAAGGCGTCGATGTGCTCGTGCTCGACAGCGCCCACGGCCACAGTCGCGGCATTCTCGAGACGCTGGAACGGCTGCGCCGCGAGTATCCGCGACTGCCCATCGTGGCGGGCAATGTGGCCACCGCGGAGGGCGCGCGCGATCTGATCACCGCCGGGGCGAGTGCGATCAAGGTGGGCATGGGGCCGGGAGCGATCTGCACCACGCGGGTGGTGGCGGGCGTCGGCGTGCCGCAGATCACGGCGATCGTGGATTGCGCGCAGGAAGCGCAGCGCCACGACGTCCGCGTCGTTGCCGACGGCGGCATGAAGTTTTCGGGCGATATCGTCAAGGCGCTCGCGGCCGGGGCATGCGTGGCGATGGTCGGCAATCTGCTGGCCGGCACCGAAGAGAGCCCCGGCGAGACGATCATCTTCCAGGGCCGCAGCTACAAATCCTATCGCGGCATGGGATCGATCGGCGCGATGCGCGGGGAGGGGGCGCGGGACCGCTACTTCCAGCGCGAGGTCACCGAGAGCCACAAGCTCGTCGCCGAGGGCATCGAGGGCCGCGTGCCCTATCGCGGCGGCGTGGCCGAGGTGGTGTATCAGCTCATGGGAGGCGTGCGCGCGGGGATGGGATACTGTGGCGTGCGCACGATCGACGAACTCCATCGCGAGGCGCGCTTCATCCGCGTCACCGCGGCCGGTTTGCAGGAGAGCCATCCGCACGATGTGACGATCACCAAGGAAGCGCCCAACTACAAACTGGGATGATGGGCTGAAAGCGCCCGCCCCCCAGCCGACCATCCGAAGATGGGGCCGGGGGCGGGGGCTCCTCGGGGAGCTGCGGGTGAGGGAGCAGCGGGTTCACGAACAACCCGGGTGTGGGGAAGGCCGGCCCGGCGCCGGCGGCGCCGCGAAGGGGTGGCCGGCCCTCGCCCCGGCGGGCTATTCCGGAAATCGAAACTTGAACTCCGGATCCAGTCTCTGGATCTCATCGACCAAGGCCTCGATCTGCCGGCGGGTCTCCGGATTCCCCGTCGCTCTCCACTCGGAGAAGAGGTCCAGGAACCTGTCCTGCAGCTCGTGGAGGTCGCCGACCTTGCGCGCCTCGTCCACGCTGCGCTCGAGGTGATAGACCTCCCCCCGCGACAGACGTTCCATCAGGTTCAGATACTCGCCCCGCATGTGCGCGAGGATGCGCAAGTACTTCTCGAAGCCCGCGCTCAGCTTTTCCAGGACTTCCGTGATCGCGGCATGCGGGCTGTGGATCTGCTGGCTGTAGCTGTAGGCGAACCGGTAGTAGGTCTTGCCGCGACCCACGTAGGCCTCTTCGCCGGGCTCGAACAGCTTGTGGGAGGGGGAGTCCGCTGCGCCCGTGCGTCCCGGGTGCGAAACGGCGGGGTTACCGAAAATCCCCAGTGAGATCAGGAGGAAGTCGGCGTTGGTCTTGTAGAGTGTGTACTTCAGGCGCGCGTCCTGGGAGTCCGCCAGGCGGGCGAAGACCTCCGTGTCGTACTTGGAGAGATAGCGCCCCGCGCGCTGGATGTAGCTGGGGTCGATAAATGAGTTGAGCAGGTGCGCGATGTAGACGTTGACGTCCTCATCGTAGTAGTCCTTGTTGGAAACCAGCCCGGTCTCCATCCGCGAGAAGAGCAGGCACCGCATCATGAAGTGATAGGTGGGCCGCACGCCCCTGTCGGTGCCCTTCAGATCCAGGTATTGCTCGATCGATCGCATGGAGGCCCCGCCTGTTTGTGTTTTGCCGATTCCGGAGCCCGAACCTCGCGCCGGCTGGGCCGGCACATGGGTCTTGACTCCTCAGCGATCCCGGCTATCCTGGCCTCTCAGAGTTCCGTGCAGGGAGTTCAGCAACGGGCGTGCCATGGGTCCGCACTGATTTCGGCGGACGGTTTGCGCAAGTCCCGAGTCCGCGTCCGGCCGCTTGCATCGAGGACGGCGGGCAGACG
The DNA here is from genome assembly GCA_043806645.1 of Candidatus Eiseniibacteriota bacterium. Classification (GTDB taxonomy): domain Bacteria; phylum Eisenbacteria; class RBG-16-71-46; order CAIMUX01; family WJJG01; genus JAZDGX01. The sequence continues at coordinate 3,803 of JAZDGX010000180.1, forward strand.
CCGAGCAGGCGGGTCGATCGGCTAACGGGCACCGGGACTTGCCCATGGAAGTCCATTCCTGTCCACATCCGCTTTGCCCATCCCGAGGAGGCAGGCGCATTCGGGCCGGATGAACCCAGCGTCTCATCCGGACGGGGCGCCCATGTCCGAGTTGCGCCATTGCAGGGACCGGATTGCATCCGCTTTTTCACTGCGGAATGCATCCGGGGCACGGTGCAGCTTGCATTCCGCCACGCGGGAGGGGAGCGGCATGGAGACGGGTTCGAGGGGCGGGCACCCGGTGGCACGCCGGGGCGGCCTGCGGACACGCTTGCTGATCCTGTTCCTCATTCCCGTCATGCTGCTCGGACTGTCGGGCCTGCTCATGCTGCCCTCGTCCCAGCGCGGGAATCCCCATGACGCCGCGGGAGGGTCCGTCGGACCCCTTTTCCCCATCTTCTTCCTCGCGGCCCTCCTGCTCGCCGCCGGGCTGGCCCTCCACGCGGGAGACCGGATCGCCCGTCCCGTCGCCTGGCTGCTGCGCGTGTTGGACGCCGGAGAGGCCGCACCGGTCGAACGGCCGCCCCGGCCGGTGGCGGACTGGGAAATGGAGCTTCTCAGTCGCAAGGTCCAGGTTCTGCTCAAGCAGAATGTTTCCGGCGCCCGTGCGGTCGAGGAGCTCGAGACCCTGCGGAGTGAAATCTCGGCGATTATCGAGTCCGCCGGCGCGGATCGCCCCCACGGCCGTCCCTGGTCCGAGGTGCGGGCGACGCATGTTCTGACACGCTGCCTGCTTGATTTTTTTCGCACTCACGCCGAGAGTCTCCGCGACGCCAATGACGGATTGGCACGGCTGCAGGGGCTGCTGGAGCAGGATTGGCGCGAAGAGACGCTCTCGATAGAGGAAATCGCCAAACGATCGGAGCGCTGTTTCCTGGAGCAGACCGAACTGGCCATGGAGCTGCAGCGTCTGGCCCGCTCGGCGCGCGGGGACGAAGGAGATCGCGCGGGCCAGGAGGACGCGCAGGCCGTGCTGGCCGACCTGCGCCTGGGCATCGAGCGTTGGCAGCGCGAGGTGCAGGCGGTCCTCGAGGCTGCGCCGCTGGTCATGGCGGGCGGTCCGGCAATGGGCCCGGCTCCCGCCCCCGGGGTTAGCGAGCGGTTTGCGGACTGGACCCGCTGGGTCGACGAGAGCCTCGAGCTTCTCGAGAAGACGGTGGATGGCGGCGGGCAGGACGACACGGTATCGCTGCGGAGCATCGTCCCGCGGATCAAGCAGGTCGCGGAAACGGCGACGCGGGCGGGGCAGGAGTTGGGCAGGCTTTCACGCGAAGCGGCCCAACTCGAACGCACCTGGCAGAGGCTGGGTGAGCGCCTTCGCTCGTTGATGACCCGCATTGGAGAAGTGCATGCCGGGCCGGAGGGAGCGGACTCCTTGGAAGAAGGAGGTGCGGGGCGTGACCGGGCGCAGTGACCACAGCGAACAGAACAGGATCGGGCGCATTCTCTCCCTGATGGGCGGGTTGCTTCAGGAGGTCGGGGTGCTGGTCGAGGCCGAGCCCGCGAAAGCCACGGCCGTGGAGCAGGAGCCGGCCGCCGCGCAGGCGGGCGCGGCCGATGCAGCCGGCGTCTCCGCGAAGCCCGCGACGGGTGCCCCTGCCGGCGTCGCGGGGGACGGGCCGTGGAGGTCCGAGGGGCATCCGCCCGATCGGCCCGACGACGGGCTCTTCCTCGTGTGCGAACAGGCGGGCGGCAAGGTCGCCTTTCCTTGGAGCTGGTTGGCGGGGACGCGGCTGTCGGGGCAGGGGGACCTCGAAGGCTTCACTATTTCCGACGGCGCGGCGAGGGTGGCGCTGCGGGTGAACCGGGTGCTCGGACTGTGGACGCGCAGGGAAGTCCAAGGCTGGTCGGAGCAGCTGCGGTGGCTGGAATCAGCCAAGGAAATCGATGTCCTGGAGCCTGCCCCCGCGACCCTGCCGGATGCGCCCATCGTTCGCGGGGCCTCTCGCACCCCGGCGCCGGAGCCGGCGGTCGCCGCGGTGCCGGATGCGGCAGAGCTGCCCGAGTGGATCGCGCCTGTCGCCGGCCTCGCACCGGAACCCGGCCCGAATGCGGCAGCGGCCTTCGGCGCCCCTCCGATCGTGCGTCTTCCTCTGGAGCCCTCTCTGGATCAGCCGACCGCGATCCGGGCGGAACCGTCTTCCCCGGCGATCCCCACCGAAGTCGCCCGGCCCCGATTGGCGGCCGTACCCGACGCCGCACCGCAGGTGACTCCGCTTCCCGATCTTCATGGCGGCGAACGCGTGTGGGTAGCATCCCCCTCGGCGCTGGCGCGCCGGTTTCTGATGCGTCATCTGGGCGAATTGGGATTCGAAGTTCTCGAAGCGCGAGACCTCGATGATCCCCTCCTGCCTGCCGATCTAAAAGGAGTCGCGGCTCTCTTTCTCGATGAGAGCCTCCTTGAGGATTGGAAGGCGCGTCCGGCCTCGTTGCGCGTGGCTACGCCGCTGGTCTGCCTGACCGTGGACGAAGCCTCCCTCAACGTGCCGCCCGACGGCCAATGCCCGCCGGGGGGTGCGGTGCTGCCACGGCCCTTCGAGCGCGCGCAGGTCGAACGAGTCGTTCATTGGCTGCGCTCCCTTACGCGGGGCGGCGCACCGGAGGGCGATGGGGATCATGGAGCAGAAGAAGATACGTGGCTTTTCGCCGACCCCTTTGGAGCGTCGCGAGCAGGAGAGCATTCTCGTCGCTGACGAGGACGTGCGCGTCGTTGAACTGCTCCAGCTGACCCTGTCGGGCCGCGGCTACACCGTGCATACCGCGCGCGACGGCGAATCCGCATTGGAAGAAGTCGCGCGACAGTCGCCCGATCTGGCCGTCATCGGCGTGCGCCTGCCCCGCAAGAGCGGCTTTCAGGTGCTGGAGGCGATCCGCGCGAGCGGCGATCATGCGCGCCTGCCCATAATCCTGATCGCCGGGAGCTCCTCGAACGAGGCCCGCATCCAGGGCCTGCGCCTGGGCGCGGACGACTACCTGGTCAAGCCCTTCTCGCCGCGCGAGCTGCTCATCAAGATCCGCACGATTCTGGATCGGGCCTCCGACCTGCGGTTGCTCAAGATGAAGTCCGACGTCCTGGAGGAAGAAGCGCGCCAGTATCGCGACGATCTGAGACGATCGCATGCCGAGATGCAGCATTAC
>JAZDGX010000181.1:0-30280 GCA_043806645.1 Candidatus Eiseniibacteriota bacterium
GGCCGTCTTCCCCGCCGCGGTGATCTGAAAGCCGTGCGTGCCCGAGACCGTGGCGATCGCATCGCCGGCGAAGGCGGCCGAGCCTACGCTGTGCGCCCGCGCGAGCGACTGAACGGTGATCGTATGCGACCCTTCCGCGGCCGAGCCCGAGACGGTCGCCGTCAGCACCCCTTCCTGGCTCGAGCTTGCCTGAAAGCAGTTGAGCGGCGTCAGCGCGCCGGTCCAGCGGAAGGGATCGAGCGCCGTGCGCAGGTCGCGCAGGTGCTCCTTGAGCTCTTGAAACGCCGCCAGCTGCTGATCGAGGATGCTGCGGTTCGTCTCCAGGCGCGTGAGCGGGAGACGTTCCAGCTGGAGGTAGTTCTGAACGAGGGCGGCGATCTGGGAATCGCTGGTGGATGAGATGCCGCCGGTCGTGGATGTCATTGCGGCCCCTCCTTTGGCCTGGCGTACTTGCCGTCGGGCGGCTCCGGCCGGGCTCCGGGCCCGGCCCTAGGCCGCGCCGTCGAGCGCGGGCGGATGGTCCTCGCCCAGGCGCTCGAGTGCGGTGGCCCAGGTGGCGTGCAGCTCGCCGAGGATCTTCTCCGCCTCGGCGAACTTGCCTTCCCGCAGCTCGCGGAGCACCCATTCGTACAGCACGAGCAACCGCCCCGCTTCCTGCGGATAGTCGAAGTTGAGCGCGGCGATCAGTTCGGTCACCGCCAGGCGCGCCTTTTGCCGGTCACGCCGGCGGCAGGCAGTCAACGCCCGTTCGTAGGTCATCAGCAGAAGCCGCCCCGGTCCGGCTCCGGCGATCTGCTGCCGTCGATAGGCCTGGAATTCGGGCCGTTCCATGCGCCTGCCGTTCCTAGCGGCAAGGCGCCCCTCGCATCAGGGCGCCTGCCACAATCTCACCGCCGTTTCCCGCAGAACTCCCGGCCGCCGTGCATCAACTACCGAAAAGGGTCAGCACCGAGGCGGCATTCACGTTCGCCTGGGCCAGCATCATCATCGAGGTCTGCTGCAGGATCTGGTACTTGGTTGCCTCGAGCTGCTCGAGCGCCATGTCGGCGTTGTAGATGCGGCTGTAGGCCGCCTCGGTGTTGAGCCGGGCGACCGAAATCATGTCTTCCTTCGCGGTGAAGCGGTTGACCAGCGAACCGAGTTCGGTGAGCCCCTGCGATACGGTGCCCATGGCCGCATCGATTTCCGCGATGTAGGTCGTGTAGTTGGTGCTGTCGATCACGTCGGTCGGCGTGAGCGCCGCCAGGGCGGTCATCCCCAGCGCGGTCGGGGTATAGATGGCGGTCGTCCAGGTCGTCTGGCTGTCGGGCCCGGTCTGGAAATTGAGACCGGTCGACGAATTGAGCAGCTTGACCCCATTGAACTCCGTCTGGGTGGCGATATCGTCGATCTCGGCCACCATCTGGATCAACTGCTGCGTGATCGCCTGGCGTTCGGCCGTGCCGAGCGTATCGCTCGCCGACATCATGATCTTCTCCTGCATCGTGACCAGGATGTCGTTGACGTTGAGCAGGCCGCCTTCGGCCACGTTGAGCAGATTCTTGGCCTGCCCCACGTTGTCGTAGAGCGCGCCGAGCACGCGATAGCGCGAGTTGAGCTTGGTGGCGATGGTGAGTCCGGCGGGATCATCTCCCGCGCTGTTGATGCGCTTCCCGGTGCCGAGACGCAGCTGATGCGTGGCCAGCTGATTGTTGACATCCCGCAGGCTCTGCAGGATGGTCAGCGACTGGATGTTCGACCGCGTCCGAGTCAGATCAATGTTTGCCATCGTGTTCTTCTCCCTGCGTGAACCGCTGCGAACTCACGCCTGGCTTGCCGACCCCGGGCTCGCTTGCCACTGGCGGGCTGCCCTTCTCCTTCACCCGACGGTCCGGCTTGCACAACCCGCGTCACGGCCTCCCCCCACCCCTGCCCGACGGACCCCACTCCCTAGTTGCTCTTTCGGCCCCCCGGCGAGGCCGCTTTAGCTTCGACTGGCCGACCCGCGCCCTCCGCCGCCGCCGGGCCAAAACGGCTCGGCTCAGCCATTCAGCTCCCGCGCTGGCGCGGGCGCGGCTTCTTCGACGCCCGCAGCGCGCCGGCGACTTCGCGCAGCAGCCGGGGCGACATGTCGTTCGCCCGGCGGTTCTCTTCACGAATGCGCTCGTAGATCTCTTCCCGATGAACCGCGATATGCGACGGCGCCTCGATGCCCAGCTTCACCTGCCCCCCCTTGATATCGAGGATGGTGATCTTGACCTCGTCGCCGATCCGAATGTTCTCTCCCAGCTTGCGGGTCAGGATGAGCATGGGTTGCGCGCCCCCTCTGCGCTCGACGCTAGATCCGGTTCCCGGCCACTTCGGCAAACGCGGCCGGCACTTCCTGGCCCACGCACAACGGCTGGCGCAGCGTGAGGCCGGCGCCGTAGGTAATGACCTGGCGCGCCAGCCGATTGCGCATATTCATCACGATCGGTCCGCGCAGATTGGCCGCCACTCCCCGCTGCGGGTCGGCGGTGACGATGACGAAGATGCCGAGCGTGTCTCCCTCCGCAAGCTGCAGGCGCTCCTCGTCGGTCGAGGAAAGATGGACCCGGTAGTCCCCCGACTGGAAGAAGCGCGGCTCGGCGAGCGCGAAACTCACTCCCGGCTCATCCATCGAGAGCAGCCAGAGGAACGGGCGGCACTCCTCGATCTCGAGCAGGACGAAACCGTGCAGCTCCTCGAATCCCAGCAATCCGTCCGGGAAATGGACCGTTTGCTCCTCGCGCACCTCCAGGGTGCCCCACTCCTGCGTATGGACTTTCATGACCGCTCTCAGCCTCCTGCTTGTTTCGGTCTACTTCTGCATCAGATTGATCAGACTCATGTCCATCGTCTGCACCGCCGCCGACAGCGCAGCCTGGAGCAGCGTTTGCTCCTGCTGGTACGCAACCAGCGCCGCGGTCACGTCGGCATCCTCGAGCTCCGACCGGGTCGTCTCGGCGGCCAGGAGGCGCGCGTCCAGCGCCTGTTCGAGGCCCGCGATCCGGTTGAGCAAGGTCCCGCTCGCCGCCTGGGCAATCGTCATGCGCTCCAGGTCGGCATCGATGCGGGAGAGCAGTTCGCTCACCCCCGCGTGGTCCGCGGTCGCCGTCGCGTCGCGCAGCGCGATCAGGTCGGCGAAGAACTCCAGCTCCTCACCGAAAACATCGGTCCCCGCCGTGTTGATCGTAAGCAGAACCTGCTCGTCGACGAGGCGCTGCAGATCCCCTTCGCCCGCCGTCGCCGAGCTGCGCTCGACGCCGATGATTCGTCCGGCGCCGTCCCGCGTCGCCGTCAGCGGCGCCCGGGACGTGTCCGTCCCGGCGAAGAGATGCACGCCCCCCTCACTGCGGTTGCCCTCGCTAAGGGCCTCTTCCAGAAGGCCATCGATCTGCGCGGCGAAGGCGGCCAGTTCGTCGGCCCCGTAGCTCTCGCTCGCCGCCTGGGACGCCAGCACGCGCGCCTCGGTCGCTATCTCGCTCAGGCCCGCCAGGGTCGCTTCCGTGGCCTGGGCAAAGCCGCGCGCCCGATCCAGATTGCGGCTCCACTGCTCGACCGCCCGCTTCACGCTGCGTGCCTGCAGCGAGCGGGCCGTGCCGGCGGGATCGTCGGCCGGCGTGCGAATGCGGGCCCCGGTCGCCACTTCGTCCTGCCGCTCCAGCAGGCGCTCCTGGGCGTGCCGGATCTGCCCGATCAGACTCTGATTCAGCATGTTCGTCGTCACGCGCACGTGCGCCTCCCTTGCGGCGGCTTCCCCCCATCGAAACCGGGCCTCACGCGCCGTGACCGCGTGGGGCCCCACGATCGCCGGATCAGACCTCGAGGAGCGCGTCGAAGAGGTCGGCCGTCACTTCGAAGAGGCGCGCCGCGGCGAGGAAGGCCTGCTGGGCCTGCACCATGTTGGCGGTCTCCTCGTCCAGGGAGACGCCCTTGATCGACTCACGGCGAGCGCTCAGCGCCTCGCCGGCCAGTGTTGCGTTGGTTTGCTGGAAGCCCGCCTCCTGGGTCATCGTTCCCAAGCGGCCGACGAAGGCGCTCCAGTACTCGCCCGCGGATGCCGTGGCTCCGTCGATGACGTGGGCCGTCTGGAGCTGCGCGATCGCCAGGGCGACGTCGTTTTCGCCGCTCAGCCCCGAGGTCGACACATTGATCGCGCCCAGATCCGCCTCGACCTCCGCGCTCAGACGCACATCCGCCGCGCTCGTTCCCGCGAAGAAATCAGCCCCGGAGGGCCCCGCCCGATGCAGCGCGTTCACTTGGGCGGCCAGATCGCGCGCCAGCAGATCGAGGCTTTGCTGCAACGAGGGAACCGTTTGCTCGCGCAGTTCGAGCAGCGAACCGAGACGCCCGCCCGAGATCCCGAGCGCGGCGCCGTCCAGGGTGACGGCGGAGGCCCTCCCCCCGTCGGCCAGGGTCCGCGTGCCGGTCGAGAGTTGGCGCGCTTCGTCCCGGTCGACCAGGGTGACCCCGTCGAGGCGGACCAGCAGGCTGCCGTCCTCGCGCTCGCCGAAACGGAAATCGGCCCACTGGCTGAGTTCATCCACGATCAGATCGCGCTGATCGCGCAGGTCGTTGGCGTGCGCGCCGCCCTGCTCCGCGGCGACGATGCGTCGATTCAGGTCGGCGATCAGAGCCAGGCGCCGGTTCACCTCGGGCACGGCCGCGTCGATCTCCGCATCCAGCCCGGCAGCCGCGGAGGCGATTCCGGCGTCGAGCTGCTGGAGGCGCAGCGCCAGATTGCGCCCGGCTTCGCGCACCGTGGAACGCAACGCGCGATCCTCCGGCCCGGCGGAAAGTTCCGACCAGGACGACCAGAAGGCATCGAGCGCCGCTCCCAAGCCTTCGTCGGAGGGCTCGCCGAGGATCGCTTCGATTCCGCCCAGCCGCTCCGCGCGCGCCTCCCACCAGGCGGCCGAGCCCATCTCGTTGTGCACCTGCTGGTCGAGGAAGAGATCGCGCCGGCGCTCCACGTCGCGCAGGACGACCCCGTCGCCGAACTGGATCTGCCCGAAGCTGAGCGGCCGCTCCGCCTCCAACCGGGCGATCTGGCGCGAATAGCCGGCCGTGCCCGCGTTGGCGATGTTGTTTCCGATCACGCTCATCACCGCCTGCTGCGCCATCATCGCGCGCCGGGCGATCTCGAGCGTGTGACTCAATCCGGGCATGCCTGCCTTCCTCTACTATTGCTATCCACGGCGATCGAAGAGCGTCGCCTCGGCAGCTCCAGGGCTCCGGCGGCCGCTCTCCTGGTAGCCGGGGCTCTGCAGGAGCGCGTCGAACACCAGCCGCAGCTCCGTCTCGCTCCATTGGGAGAGCCGGCCGATGAGATAGCGGTTGTGAGCCATTTCCTGAGCCGTGCGGGCCACCAGGCCGATCAGCTGATCGATCTTCTCGCGCAGTTGTTCGTCCCGGCTCACCGATTCGACGGCCGCGAGGCGGCGCAGGGTGAACTCGGCGTCCGCGGGCAGCAGCCCATGATCGCGGCATTGGGATTGCGCACGGCGGATAAGACGGGATAGACCGGTCAGGCGGGACTGATGCTCTTCGACCCGCGCCTGGACCTCGGGAAGCGGTCCCTGCAGCAGCGCGCGGCGCAACGCCAGCGCACAGTCCTGCAGTTCCCCGTAGGCCGTATGCACTTCATCCAGCAGTGCGTTCAACGCGCCGCGCCAATCCTTGGCTTCTTCGAGCACGGAACCTCCTTGCGTCGCCTCTCTCCCTGATCGGAATCCCGCCACCGTTTCTCAAGTCGTCAGAAGACATCGCCGCCCCCCGCGTCCGCGGGCCAGAGGCGGTCGAATTGCTCCTTGAAGCGCAGCACGGCGTCGACGTAGGTGCGGGTTTCGGCGATCGGCGGAATGCCGCCCCAGGCGCTCACGCGCGACGGACCCGCGTTGTAGGCTGCCAGCGCCAGGCGCATGTCTCCGAAGCGCTCGCGCATCGATCCCAGATAGCGCGCCCCCGCGCGGATGTTTTCGACCGGGTCGAAGGGGTTGTATACCCCGAGGGAGCGCGCGGTGGATGGGATGAGCTGCATCAGCCCCTGCGCCCCCTTGGCCGATACCGCCTCCGGCCGACCCCCCGACTCCTGCATGATCACCGCCCGCACCCAATTGGCGCCCACGCTCGCCGCCCGCGCCGCCTCGCGGATCGTCTGCTCGAATTGAGCGAGGCGCTCCGCCAGCGGATGGTCCCTGGTCGCCTCGGCGGGCGGAGGGGTCGGGGCCGCCGGGGCGACCTGTCCCGGCTGGGCGGCCGAGGCGGACGGACCCGCCGGAGCGGACTCGACCGCTGAAACGAACCGGCCCGCCGGCGCGGGCTCGACCGCTGAGACGAGCCGACCCGCCGGGGCGGGCTCGACCGCTGAGACACCCGCCGGGGCGCCCTGCAGGGAAGTGCTCGCGACGGCCGCGCGGGCGGAGCCGATGCCGCCCTCCGCCGCCCCCGGTGTCAGGAGCGACCGATCCGCGGACAGAAGACTGCGCAATCCGTCCTGGCCCGTGCCCCGCGTCTCCTCGTCGCCCGCGAGTCCGTCCAGCCCGGGAATGAGTTCGATCGCTTGAGCCAGCAGGTTGCCCAGATTCTGCTTCCAGAAGTAGGCGTAGATCTCGCCGGCCGAGCCCTCCGGGAAGAGCCCCGCGCGGCGCAGGCTCTCCTCGAGCGGAGCGACCAGCTCGCCAAGCAACAGCGCCTCGAAGGCATCGCGGACATCGCTGGACGAACGCCCGGCGAGACCCGCGCCGGAAGCACGCAGCGTTGCGCTCGCAGCCCGTCGCGGATCCACGAACCCGATGGCGGAAGCGCTCTCGCCCACGTCGATATCCTCGCCGGAGGTTTCCTTCTCAGCCGCTACAGCACGATCAATTCAGCCTGCAGCGCGCCGGCTTCCTTGATCGCCTGAAAGATCGCGATCATGTCGCGCGATCCCAGTCCCATCGCGTTCAGCGCCCGGGCGATCTCGCTCAGCGTCGTACCTTCGGCCAGCACCGCGAACTGCCCCGCGCCGGCATCGACCCCCACCTCGGATTCGGGGATGACGACGGTCGATCCCATCGAGAAGGGCGCCGGCTGGGAGACCGCGGTCATCGGTTGAACCCGGATGTTCAGGTTGCCGTGGGAAATCGCCACCGGATAGATGACGACCTCGCCGCCGGCGACAATCGTCCCCGTCCGTTCGTTGATGACCACCCGCGCGCGCTCGGCGGGCTGGACGGTCAGATTCTCGACGCGGGAGACGAAGCGCACCAGCGCCTCGGGCGCCGCGTCGGGACAGGTGACTTCGATCAGTGCCGCGTCGGTCGCCCGCGCCACGCCCGGCCCGCAGGCCGCCTCGATCGCCTCGGCCACGCGCTGGGCGGTCGTGAAGTCGGGTTGATGGAGCGCGATGGCGAAACGACCCTCCTGCGAGAAGGCGCTGGGCGCATCGGCCTCGACCAGCGCGCCGTTGGGAATGCGCCCGACGGTGGGGTGGTTGATGGTCTCGCTGCTGCCCCCGGGGCCCTCGACGCCCACGCCCCCCACCAGGATCGGCCCCTGCGCCACGGCGTAGACGCGGCCGTCCGCGGCGCACAGCGGCGTCTGGACGAGCACCCCGCCATGCAGGCTGCGCGCGTCCCCCAGCGATGAGACGACGACGTCGATGCGCGCGCCGGGATTGGCGAAGGGGGGCAAGCTCGCCGTCACCACGACGGCGGCGACGTTCTTCACCTCGATCTCGTCGGCCGCGATGGTCAGGCCGAGGTTTTCGAGCATGGTGCTTACGGAGATGGGCGTGAAGGCGGTCCCGCTCTTGTCGCCCGTGCCGCTCAGACCGACCACGAGGCCGTATCCGACGAGCTGATTCTCCCGCACGCCGCGCACGCGGGCGATGTCCCGGATGCGGGAGCCCGCGGCAGCGTCCGCGGCCGCAACGAACCAGACGCAGCCCAGGAGGGCCGCGGAGAACCGCAGCGCTGCGGCCCGCCGTCGGCCCGGGGCGTGATGATCGAGGTGCTTCACCATCGCTTCCTCCTCCGGCCGCGCCCTAGAAGAGCAGATCGAAGATCTTCGCGATCAAGCCCTGCCGACTCGGGTTCTTGCCCGGACCCGAGCCCGAATAGCTGATCTGCGCTTCGGCGAGATAGGTCGAGAGAACCGTGTTGTCGGCGCGGATGTCTTCGGGGCGCACGACCCCCCGCAAGGTGATCTGGTCTGTGTCCTCGTTGATCTTCACCGTGCGGCTGCCCTCGACCACCAAATTGCCGTCGGGCAGGACATCGACCACGGTGGCGGTGACGCGCGCGCTCATCTGTCCGCTCAGACTCGTCTGTCCCCGGCCCTGGTGCTCTTTCTTGTAGTCGAATTCGGCACCGAAGAGGGGGATGAAGTCGAGCTTGCCCACACCGCTGCCTTCGAGATCGACCTCATCCTCCTTGCTCGTCTTCAGCTGGCTCTGATTGGTCGCCGAGGCGTCTTCGATGATGATCACCGTGACGACGTCCCCGATCTCGACCGCCTTGCGATGGCGGAACAGGGGGCGGGCATCTTCTCCCCACAGCGATCCCGGAGAAGCGCCGATCAGGAACATCCCCATCGACATGAGTATTCCCGCGAGCCATCGTCCCTGCGGCTGCTTCATGGCAGGATCACCTCCACTTCCTCGGCGTTGCGCACGCGACCCCGGCATTCGCGCTGTCCATCGCTGGGCCGCAGCCGGATCGTCGAATCGGCCCAGCCCTCTTCCATAACCTCCGCCCGCGTCGTGATCAGGAGGCCCGCGCCGCGGTAGATCAACCGGACCTGATCGCCCCGCCGCACGAGTGGCGGGTGCCCCACCATGCCGCTGGTCACGATGCCTCCCGCGGGCAGGGGGGCGAGCAGCCGCAGGCCGGTCGGGTCGGCGGCCAGTTCCCCCGGCGCGTAGGTGTGCCGGCGCACCGAGCGCTCGACATCCCCGGGGGCAAAGACATGCCCGGTGCGGAAAGCCTTCACCGAAACCCACACCGTGTCGTCCCAGGCGATGTCGACCGGCAGCAGATAGGCCCCGGCGCCCGCGTAGAGCGGACGCAGGTGGAACCAGTTGCGTCCCCCCTTCAAGGCCTGGGGCGCGACCAGCTCGAATCCCTCCGCCGGCGCGGAGTCGAAGGCGTGGGCGCGGGAGAAGTCCCAATGCGCGGCCCGGCCGGGAAAGGCCGCCGCGACCGCGGCGTCCAACGCCCCTTTGAGCTCCTCTTCGCTGTGAACGGTGCGGTCGCCTTCCCGCGCGCCCGCCGCGGGCGTGAGCGCGGTCGCCTGCTCGCCGGATTCGCCCTGCGCCGGCGATCCGCCGGCCGCGCAGGCCAGCAGCAGAAGAAGGGCGGATAGCTGCACCCTGCGGTCTCGTCTCATCGCCCTCCTCCTTTCAACGCTTCAGGTTGTTGATCATGCTCAGGAGATCCTCCGCCGTCCGCACCGCCTTCGAATTGATCTCGAAGGCGCGCTGCGCCACGATCATCTTGATCATCTCCTCGACGACATTCACATTGGCGCGCTCGATCGCTCCCTGCTGGAGCAGGCCCAAGCCCTGCTCGCCGGGAGCGCCGACGATCGGATCCCCGCTCGCGGGGCCGATGCGGTAAAGATTGCCGCCCATCGCCTCGAGCCCGCTCGCATTGATGAAGCGCGCGAGCAGGATCTGCCCGAGTTCGCTCGAGGAATCCGAACCCGCCTCGCGCACGGAGATCGTGCCGTCGGAGGCGATAAGGATCGACTCGGTTTCCTCGGGAATGCTGATTTCGGGCAGCAGGGGCATGCCTTGCGCGGTGACCAGGCGCCCCTCGCCATCCACGCGGAAGGAGCCGTCGCGCGTGTATCCCAGCGTTCCGTCGGGCATCTGCAGCTGGAACAGCCCGTCGCCCTGGATCAGCAGATCGAGCGAATCGCCGGTGGCCTCGGTATCGCCCTGCGAGAAGACTTTGGGCGAGGCGACCATCATGGTGCCGTGGCCGATCTGCAGCGATGAGGGCACTTGCGTGCCTCCCTCGCCCGGGCCCGCTGGACGCAGCGTCTGATAGAAGAGATCCTCGAAGTCGACGCGGCTCTTCTTGAACCCCGTCGTGTTCACATTCGCCAGATTGTGGGCAATGACGTCGATGTAAAGCTGTTGCGCCGTCATCCCCGAGGCCGCAGTCCGCAATGCGCGCAGCATCGTCGCCTCCTCGAACGGGTGGGGCCCTAGCCCTGCACCCAGCTCAGCAACGCGCCCAGGGTTTCGTCCTGGGCTTGAAAGGCCTTCTGATTCATCTCGAAATGGCGCGTGAGCGCGATCATCTCGATCAATGCCTGGACCGGCTCGACATTGGCTCCCTCGAGTACGCCTTGGAGCACCCGGCCCGCGCCGGCGGACGCCGGTTGCCGGTCGGTCGCGAGCAGCCCGCCGCCGGCGTGGGTGAAGCCCGGCTCACCCTCAAAGACCGCGATGCGCAGGTTTCCCAGCAGTTGTTCGCCCGCGCGCAGCTCCCCGGAGGGGCTGACGAGCAGTTCGGCCTCTCCCGGCAGCGTGACCGGCCCCGAGCCGGCCAGCACCGGATAGCCCTGGGAAGTGACGAGCGTGCCGTCGTCGGCGAGTTGGAAGTGACCGGAACGCGTATAGCGTTCCCCCTCGGGAGCCTCGACGACGAAGTAGCCCTCACCTTGGATGGCTAGATCGAGCCGCCGATCGGTGACTTCGTAGGGCCCGGGTCGGGCATCGATGCTCGTGAGCAGGCGCGGCGCGGCGGTGCCTTCCAGAGAAGGGGCTTCTCCGCCCTGAAAGAAAGTCTGCTCGAAGGCGATGCGATCCTGCCGGAATCCGGTCGAGGTGGCATTGGCGAGGTTGTTGGCCAGGACCGATTGTGCCTGCATCGCGGGGCGCATGGCCGCTCCGCTGACGAGAATGCCCCGTACCATCCTGGCCCCCCTTCGACGGGCATGCCCCGCGGCTTGACCGCCGGGACTGCCATCCCTGTCTCCGCAGCCCTGGGCCCGGCGTGCACCGGGCATGGGCGTGGAGAGTCCGCCGCCATCGCAGCAAGGCTCGTACCATCCAGCCCGCAATCGATCGCCGGCGGGCGTGGCGGTCGACAGATTGGTTCAATCGAATTCCGTAATATATTCCTATGCAAGTTGTTACGATGGTCATGTCGCGGACCGATCGAAGTTCGTCCGGTGGAAGTCCGGACTCGCCGGCTTCGCCGGAGGGCCGTTTCGACCCGCCGCGGGGGGGAAGATTTCTTTCGGACCGGGAAAGCTTTTCCCGGCGGGAGGGTGATCACCGGGCAAGCTTGACCGCCTGCCCCTTCGGCCCTAGTTTTCGCGCAGATCCGCATCGTCGAGGAGCGCACGGATGGAAAGCGTGCAGCCACAGCGCTGGAGCCGCCTCCTCTTCGGAGCCACGGCCTTGCTCGTGCTCGCCGGCCAGATCCTCGAAGCGGAACGCGCCGCCGAAAGCCCCTCGCTCTCCATGACGCTCCAAAACTCCGAGGTCGTCTCCGTCACCGAGGCGGGGAGCGCGGCCACGGCGGGGTTCCATCCCGGCGATACGATCGTACGCGTCGGAGCGCGTGAGGCGCCCCCCGCCTGGGGCGCGAATGTGCTCCTGCGCAGTCTGAAGGCGGGCGTGCCCGTGACGATCGTCGTGCGGCGCGCCGGAGACCGGATCTCCCTCGAGTACATTCCGCAGCCGCCCTCACGGGTCGAGGCCGTCAAGCGCATGGCGGTAGCCGGCGTGGGCATCCTGACGCTGATCATCGGATTGTTGGTCTTCATCAAGAAGCCGCGCCGGCTCACGTTCATCTTCGCCTCGATCTGCCTGGGCATGGGCTATCTCGTGCACCTGCCCTACGTGCCGCTCGTCCCCTGGCTCGTGCAGGCGCGCGGCATCCTGCAGGATGTCCTGACCCTTGGGATTCCCCCGCTCTTTGCGCACCTGTTCCTGCTCTTCCCGATGCGCCACCCGCTTCTCGAGCGACGGCCGCGCTTGCAGGCGGTGCTCTATCTCCCCAGCGCGGCGCTCCTGGCGTTCTTTCTGATCGTACGTCTGAACGCGGGCGCCGCCCTGCCCGCGGGCATCCCGCGGCTGCAGGCTTTGAGCGCATTGATCCTATGGGCGCTCGGAGTGGCGGCGGCGATCGCCCTCTTCACGCGGGCGTATCGCGGCGCCCGCACCGAGATCTCGCGCCGCAAGGTACGGGTGATGCTTTGGGGCACCGCGCTGGGAACCCTGCCGATCGCCTCCTACGCGATCCTCTTCCACGTGTGGCCCCGGGCCGGCCTGCCCGGCGCCGAACTCGCCGCGCTTTCGGTCTTGCTCATCCCCTTGAGCTTCGGCTACGCCATCGTCCGCCACGGCGTCTTCGACGCCACCCTGATCGCGCGCCGCAGTCTCGCCTTCAGCCTGGTCGGCGCCGTGCTCGTCGTCGTCTACCTGGCCATGCAGATGCTGCTGCAGACGCTGCTGCCCTCCTGGCGCGAGACCTCCCCCGTCGGGATATCCTTCTTCAGCCTCGTGGCGGCCGCGCTACTCTACGTTCCGGCGCAGCTGGGCATCCGCGCCCTCCTGGGCGGCCTCCTGGGCCCCGAGCGCAACGAGCCCGGTTCGATCCTGCCCGAATTCCGCCGCACGTTGCACGCCGCGCTCGAGCACGAAGAAATGGTCCGCCTGGTGACCGATTTTGTCGGCGCCGCACTGGCGGCCGATCGCGTGCTGCTCTTCGAACGCGAGCCGTGCGGCACGTACGTGGCGGTCTACGCCTACGGGCTGCCTGCCCGAGAGCTCACCCCGCTGCGTCTGACGCCGTCCCTGAGCCGGCAGCTCGCGCTGCTCGATGGACCGACCGACTGGGGCGATGTGGAGACGGATCTTCCCTACGGCTATCTCTCCGCATCCGATCAGCGGGTTCTGGCCGCCGGCGTGACGGAACGGGTGCTGCCCTTGCGCGCCGGCGCGCTCGACGATTTGATCCTCGTGGGGCGCTCGGTCATCGGGGAACCCTTCCATGCCGAGGAGCTGCGCGTGGCGGAGGCGATCGTCGGCGAGGCTCGTCTCGCGCTCGCCGATGCGATTCTCGAGCAGCGCGTCTCCGAAGAACAACGGCTGCGCTACGAGATGGACGTCGCGCGGGAGTTGCAGGAGGGATTGCTGCCGAAGGACCTTCCGCAGCTCGAGTCGCTGGAGCTGAGCGGGTTTTCGATTCCCTGTCGCGGAGTCGGGGGGGACTACTACGACTGCATGCGGACGGCTTCGGGAAAGCTCCTGCTGGCGATCGGGGATGTATCCGGCAAGGGCGTCCCGGGCGCGATTCTGGCTGCCAATCTGCAAGCGCTGATGAGAGGCGAGGGCACGCGCGAGCAGCCCCCGCGCGAGACGGTGCGCCGGCTGAACCGGCGCCTGTGCGAGATGCACAAGCCCGAACGCTACGTCACCTTCTGCCTGCTGCAGATCGACCCGCTGACGGGGGGCATCGAATACTGCAACGCCGGCCATCCCAGCCCACTCCTCGCCCGTGCCGGCGGGGAGATCGAAGATCTCTGCAGCGGCGGGTTGCCCCTGGGCATTCAGGCACAAGCGCAGTACGAAGGCGGCCGGACGACCATGCGGGCCGGCGACGTGCTTCTGCTCCTGACCGACGGCGTGACCGAGCGCAGGCGGGGGAACGGAGACCGGCAGGAGGATTTCGGCCGCGGGCGGATCCACGACCTCTTGAAAGCCGGCCGGCGATCGAGCGCCCGTGCGCTGCAGCAGGCGATCTTGACGGCAGTCAGGGACTTCGCCCCCACCCCGCTGGATGACGACACGACGCTACTGGTCGTTAAAATGCTGTAGACGGCATCGTGCGTGGGCAAGGGTTCCCGCGATGGATTGTCACGGTCGTTGTGAATAACCAACGCGACATAACACGAAGCTAGACCACTCGTTGACTCGTCTCACTCCCCGATCTCTCCACGCCCGGAGCCTGCGTTTCGATCCCATCCAAAAACCTGTCGAGTTCGAGCTCAGCCATGCCGATAGGGAAAATGGTGATGGAGGGGCGGAGCGGCCGGAAAGAGGTTTCGGAGAGGCCGATCGGAATCGGCCAGGGAAAGGAGCCTCGCCATGCTGCTGATGATCGTGGGAGCTGCGCTCGTTTTCGACATCTTCTGGTGGCTGCGTCGCTAGTCCCTCGAGGCGACCGACACCGGAAACGCGCGCGCAGGGCGTGTCCACCGCCGGGCCGCGGCCCGGCTGGAGCGCCCCGGCGCAGAGGCCCGGCGCCGCGGGTGCTCACCCGTCCGTGGCTGCCGAGGCTAGCGTGCCAGCCAGATCCACGCCCCTATTCCGGCCGCGATGCAATAGAAGCCGAACCAGTGAAACCTGCCCCGGCGCGTCAGCCAGACCAGCAGGCGGATCGCCACGAGTCCCGAGATGAGCGCCGCGGCAAAACCGGCCGCGTACGCCGCACCCATGCCCGACTGCGCCGAACGCAGCACCTCCGGCCCCTCGAGCACCAGCGACCCCAGAATCGCCGGTACCGACATGAGGAAGGAGAAGCGCACGGCGCGTACCGGATCGGCCCCCGCCAGCATTCCCCCGCTGATGGACGCCCCCGACCGCGAAATGCCCGGCAGCAGACTCACGGCCTGCATGCAGCCCATGACGAGCGCGGTTCTCGCCCCCACGGCATGGCACCGGACGCGGGCAAAGCGCGTCGCGAGCAGCAGCAGCCCCGTCACGATCAGGAATCCGGCGCTCATCTGCGGGCGATCGAAGATCGCCTCGATCGGCTTGCGCAGCGCCAATCCTGCTATTCCGGCAGGTAGCGTGGCGAGCACGAGCAGCCATGCCTCGCGCCCGCGGGCGATGGCGGCCCGGCGCTCGCTCGGCAGATGGATCAGGGATTGAACGAATCCGCGGACGATCTCGACGAGATCCCCGCGGTAGGCGATCAGCACCGCCGCCAGCGTTGCGGCGTGGAGGATCACTTCAAGGACGATCCCCGTCTGCGGGATCCGGAGAAGCTCCTGGGCGATGACCAGATGCCCCGAACTCGAGATGGGCAGGAATTCCGCCAGGCCCTGCAGTATCCCGAGCAGGACCACCAGCAGGACGGAAGCGGTCGCCGGAGCAAGGCCGGGGTTCAAGTCCTAGTTTCCTTCAGCGCGCCGTCCGGCCCCGGCCTCATCCGAGCGGCGGTAGGCCGCGCGGGCCTGGTCGGAATCGCCCAGCTTGTCGTAGGCGACGCCAAGATAGAACCAGGCCTTTTCGTTGCAGGGATCGCGCTCCAGCAGAACGCGCAACGTCTCCACGGCCTCGCGGGCCCGATCACTCTTGCTGTAGCAGGTGGCCAGGGCGAAGAGACTGTCGAGGCGCCCGGGATCGCGCTCGGTCACGTTCTTGAAGAAGCGCGCGGCGGCATCCCAGCGACCCCGGGACTGCGCGATCATGCCCAAGCGGTGATAGGCGTCCAGATTGTCGGGATTGCTGGCAACGGCGCGGCGCAGGAAGCGCACCGCCTGCTCCGGGTCGCGCTCGGCCAGGGCCAGGCCGGCATTGTAGGCCGCCTCGCTCGATCCCGGATCCAACTCGAGGGCTCGCTCGCAATGGTGCAGGGCCCTCGGCGCGTCCCCCGCATCGCCGTAGAGCGCGCCCAGATTGAGGTGCGCGTCTGCGCACTGCGGGTCCAGCGCCAGCGTGGCCTCGAAGGCGGCAATCGCCTCGTGCGTCCGGCCCTGGGCTTCATGGATCAGGCCGATGTTCATCCGCGCGCGCGCCAGGGTGGGTCGCAGCTTGAGGGCCTTCATGAAGTCTTCGAGCGCCTCTTCGGCGCGCAGCAGATGCATGTGGACGATCCCGCGACGGTAGTGGGCCTCGGCCATGTGGGGCGCGATTCCGCAGGCGAGGTCGTGTTCATGCA
The DNA here is from genome assembly GCA_043806645.1 of Candidatus Eiseniibacteriota bacterium. Classification (GTDB taxonomy): domain Bacteria; phylum Eisenbacteria; class RBG-16-71-46; order CAIMUX01; family WJJG01; genus JAZDGX01. The sequence continues at coordinate 15,891 of JAZDGX010000181.1, forward strand.
GCGCGGCCTCCCACTCGTCCATCATCTCGAGCATGAGTCCGCGCAGCATCCAGAACTCCGCCCGGTCGCGGAACGACGAGGCCCAGCGGTTCAGCACGGCCACCGCGTCCTCCATCAGGTCCGCTTCGCGGTAGCACTCCACGCAGGCGCGGCAAATCTCCCAGTCCAGCTCTCCCACCTCGAGCCGGCGGGCAAGCATGAGCGCCGCCTCCTTGATCCGCCCATCGAGGCGGTAGGCCGCGGCCAGATCCAATGCACCTTCGCGATCGATCGCACCGCTGCTCAGGCGTCGCTCGAGATCGGAGATGGATTCCTGTAGATGCCGCTTCGCCATGCACGTTCCCTGTCCGGCCCCCCGCGCGCGTCCGCCCGCGCACGACTCGCCGCATGAAGAGTCCGCCAACCTTCCAGGCTAGAAAGCCGGCCGGCGCGCGTCAAGGGCAAAGCCTGCGGAATCAGCCGGATCCGGCGCACCGGCCCTCACCCGGCCCCGCCGACCCACCGTCGGCTTCGCGCGTCTCCTTCCGGGCGCCCCGGGAAATCGCGGCGAACAGCCCCTCGCGGAAGCTCCCCACCGACACCGGACCGGGATGGGCGGCCCGCCAGGCGCAGAACTGGCGGGCGAGTTCTGCTCCATGCTCGCTCCAGAGAATCGTCTCGCTGATCTGCGCGCCCGAGCGGGCGGTCAGGGAGTGCAACCACGGTGCGAGCGATTCGCGGACCTCTTGAACCCCGGTCGGATCGCACGCCGACTCCAGTGCCGCCGCGCCGCCCCCGTCGCGACCGGGCGCCTGCGCCGGCGCGCTTTCTTCGGCAGACGAGCGCGGGGGCAGGAGGAGCGCCGAGAGGCTCCCGCACGCCTCGCAACGGAGGCGGGCGCCGTAGCGGGGGATCGCATCGATCCCGATCTCCGCCGTTGCGCCGCACTGGCGACAGCGCACGCCAAGCGGTTCCATCCGCAGTACCCTCTCCACGACGAAGCGAATCCGGACGGCCCGCACAGGGCTTCAGCCGATCTCGTAGAGCTTCAGGCCCTCGCCCACGCGCACGGAGAGTCTCCGCCACAACCGGCTTTCGCGCAACGCGGCAAACGGCGTGTGCGCGAGGGTGTCGAAGGCTTCCGCGCGCGCCGCGGCCAGCAGCTTGGGCTCCCGGAGCGGATCGGCCACCTTGAGCGGCGGCAGGCCGCTTTGGCGGACGCCGAAAAAGTCCCCCGGTCCGCGCTGTCGCAGATCTTCCTCAGCGATGCGGAAGCCGTCGTCCTCGCGCGCCAGCACGCGCATGCGCTCGCGGGCCGGCTCTCCCGCGTCGCGGTGCTGAACGAGAAAGAGGTGCGCCGGCTGCCGCCCGCGGCCGATCCGCCCGCGCAGTTGATGCAGCTGGCTCAGTCCGTAGCGCTCGGGATGCTCGATCACCATGAGGCTGGCATTGGGGATGTCGACCCCGACCTCGATCACCGTCGTCGCAACGAGGAAACGCAGCCCGCCGGCCGAGAAGGCCTGCATGACCGTTTCCTTCTCTTCCGCCTTCAATCGGCCATGGAGGAGGCCTCCCGCGAATCCACAGAGCGGGCCGCCGCCTGTCAAACGCGCATGCAGCTGCTCGGCCGCTTTGAGATCCAGTTCCTCGGAAGCCTCGATCAGGGGGGCGACGAAATAGGCCTGCGCGCCGGCCGCCAGTTCCCGCCCAATGTAGGAGAGCATCTCCGCGTAGCGCTCGGCGGGCACCAGGTGCGTGCGCGGCGGCAAGCGGCCGGGCGGCTTCTCATCGAGGATCGACAGGTCCAGATCGCCGTAGACGGTCAGCGCCAGCGTGCGTGGAATCGGAGTGGCGCTCATGATCAGCGCGTGGGGCGAGCCGCCCTTCTCGAGCAGACTCGCCCGCTGCACGACACCGAAGCGGTGCTGCTCGTCGACGATCACCAGCCCCAGCGAGCGGAACTCGATCGCTTCCTGAAAGAGCGCATGCGTCCCGATCGCGATCGCGATCTCTCCGTCCCGCACACCCTCGCGCACCTCGCGCGCCTCGCGCGCACCCATCCCTCCCGCGAGCAGCGCCGTACGAACGTCCAGCGGCGCGAGGAACCGGGCAAACGTGCCGGCATGTTGCGCGGCGAGAATCTCGGTGGGCGCCATCAAGGCGACCTGCGCCCCCGCCTCGACCGCGATCAGCGCGGCGGCCAGCGCGACGGCCGTCTTGCCGCTGCCGACGTCCCCCTCGAGGAGCCGATGCATGGGCCGATCGCGGGCCAGATCCTCGCGAATCTCATCGATCGCGCGTTTCTGCGCGGCCGTCGGCGTGAAGGGCAGCCGCTCGAGAAACGTGGCGAGCAGGCGCCCCGGGCCCGCCAGCGGCCGGGCGCCCTCGGCGCGCTCGAAACGGCGCTTGCTGAGGGCCAGCAGGAACTGCAGATCGAAGAACTCCTGAAAGGCGATGCGCCGGCGCGCCCCGGCCAGAACGGCCTGGGAAGAAGGGAAGTGGATTTCGGCGGTCGCCCGGTTCCAACTCATCAGGGAACGCCGGGCCAGCAACTCGGCGGGCATGAACTCCTCCAGTTCGCTGCGCGCGGCCTCCAGGGCCTGGCGGACCAGACGGCGCATCATGCGCTGGGAGATGCCTCCCGTCAGGGGATAGACGGGGACGATGCCGGGCGCCTCGGCGGCCGGCTCGTCCTCCGGAGTTGCTTCGGCCTCCACGATCTCAAATTCCGGATTCACGAAACGCAGGTGCCGGAAGAGATCGACCTTGCCCGAGACGATCAGCTTCGCCGCATGCCGCAGCCGCTCGGCCAGGTAGGGTTGATTGAACCAGACGCACTCGACGCTGCCCGTTTCGTCTTCCAGGATCGCATGCAGATCCCGGCGCCCCGTGCGCGCCCTGCGGACCGATGCGGCGCGGATGCGGCCGGCGGCGGTCACCTGGGGACCGGGTTGCAGGCGTCCGAGGGGCGTGATGGAAGCGCGGTCGAGATAGGCGCGCGGGTAGTGTTCGAGGAGGTCCGCCAGGGTGCGGAGATCGAGCTTGGCGAGGATCCCCGCTCTGGCCGGTCCGGCGCCCTTCAAGTATCTCAGCGGTGTGCCCAGTTCGGTCATGGGTATTCCGGCCGGTCGCGGAGTCGGCCTGGATGCGGTTCCGGAAATGCGATGCGGACGAGGGCCAGTGTACGGAGCCCCCCGGACACGGGCCAGAGGATTCTTGGCACGCCCTCCCGCTCCCCGAACCATGCCCCGGACAACCGATTCCCCCTTCCCTGCTCCGGCCTCCGGGAATCCCGCCGGCCCCCCGCAAGGGTCTTGACGACGGGCCCCGGCACGGCTAGACTCTTCTCTCTTTTGAATCGTGGCTCTTTCCATCCCGCCGGGCCCGGCGTGGAGCGACGGGCCGCTTGAGAAAAGCAGGGATTTGCGGCCGCAAGCGGGCAAGAGGGGACTCAGACCATGTCATACAAGTGTGAACTATGCGGCAAGGCGCTTCAGCGGGGCAACAAGGTCAGCCACGCCCACAACGTCTCCAAGCGCATCTGGCAGCCCAACCTGCAGCGGGTGCGGGCGGTCGTCGACGGACGGCCGAAGCACATGCGCGTCTGCACGCGGTGCCTGAAGAAGGGGCTCGTGCAGAAGCGGGTCCGGGCTACGAAGGCGCCCGCCTCGTCGTAGCCGTCGCCGCGCCGCGAACGGTTCAGGCCGGGGCCCCGGGGGACCCGGCCTCTTCTTGTGCCCCCCGCCACTGCCGTTGAAGCTCTGCCATCTCGCGTTCGGAAATCAGGTACCCCCAGGGCAGCGGCGCGTCCGGATCGATGGATCCGGTCCACGCCTCGAGATCCGATCCCTCGCTTCGAAGCTGTTGATGCAAGGCCCGGCCTTCGAGCGCGGCGCGTTCGATTCGCGCGCCCCAGGTGGCATCACCGCGCGTCAGAGCCGCATGAAGGCGGGCCTCGCGGGAACTCTTGATCCGCAGCTGGACCCCGGGAGGCATCTCGCGGCGCAGCACGCGGATGCTGCCCTCGAGGCGCGCCCGGGAGGCCATTGCGGCCCACTGGAAGGGCGTTCGAGGTTTCGGAACGAAGGGGTTGACGGTCGCGCTCAAGCGGCGGCCGGAAGGCAGGACACCACGGATCTCGGCCAACAAGCGCGCGATGCCGATCACGTCCGCTTCCCTCTCGAAGGGCAAGCCGATCAGGAAATAGGTTCTCAGATTGAGCACGCCCGCTTCGCCGAGCAGCCGGGCGGTGCGCAGGATCGCGTCATTGCCGACGTTCTTCCCGGCCAGCGCCCGCAGCCGGTCGGTGCCGGTCTCGGGGGCGATCGTGATGGTCGTCGTTCCGCTACGCACGAGATCGGCGACGACGCGCGGTCTGTGAAAGTCGGGGGGCAGGCTGGAGATCGAGATCCGCCAGCCGCAGCGAACGAGCTGTTCCGTCAGTCGGTCCAGGTGGCGATAGTCGCCGGCGGACAGGCCCAACAAACCGATGCGTTCCCCCGGGCGCACGTCATGCTCGGCGTACGCGAGCAGGGAATCCGGATCGTGGACGCGCAGCGGGGCATAGATGCGGGAAGCGACGCAGAAACGGCAGCCCCGCGGACATCCGCGCTCGAGTTCCAGAAGCAGGCTCTCCCTAAAATGCGATTCGGGCGGCAGGCGCGCCGCGACCACCGTCTGCGCCACGCCTTCCCACTTGACCGTTTCGACGGGGGCTTGCGCGTCCTTCAAGGGAACCGCGGGATTCTCTGTGCCCCCATCCGCGGACCGGGCAGGCCGCGCGAGCGAGACCTGCCCACCGTCGCCCAGCCGCCCTTCCCGCGGCGACCAGATCTGATGGCGCCGCATTTGCGGAACAAGCGCCCCCGGCAACTCGTCCAACGCGGCAAGCAACTCCCCGCGCGGGGCGTGCCGCAACGCCTCCCAGCAGTCCAGGAATCGGACCAGCAACTCCTCGGCCTCCCCTACCAGAAAGAGGTCGAAGAAGGGCGTGAGCGGTTCCGGGTTGATCATCACGGCCGCACCGCCGGCGACGACCAACGGATGGCCCCGCCGGCGCTCGGCCGATCGCACCGGCAAGCCCCCCGCGGACAGCATGGCCGGGACGTGCAGGGCGTCGCCTTCGAAGGAGAGGCTGAAAAGCAGCGCGTCAACGGCGGAGAGAGCGGCCCCGGAGGGTGTGGTGCGCAGGCTTCCCCGCGCGAGCGGCAGCCCCCGCTCCGGGAGGTAGAAGCGCTCCAGGAGAAGCCCCTTGCGCCCGGCAAGGATGGCTTCAACGATGCGGAACCCGAGATTGGTCTGCGCCAAGCCCGCGCGATTCGCGAACCCGAGCGCCACGCGTGTCACCGTTGGGCCTCGAGAACCGGTTGACGGGATGCGCCGCAAGGCCGCAAGGCCCGGCCCGGCCTTCACCCGTCAAGCGTCGCGCGAAGGACTCAGTCCATCTGCCTGCGCCGCATGAAGGAAGGCACATCGCTCTGATCGCGACGCAACACCCGTTGCCAGCGGCTCGACATCTGGGGAGCCCAGCGAGCCCCCTGCAGGTTCTTCTTCCACACCAGGGGCACGACGTTGGCAGCGCCGCGTCCCGGCAAGGCGGGCTCGCACTCCTGCGCGGCGGAAACCGACGGCGGATCCTCCTGCTCGACCCCCACCGACGCGCGGGAAACCGCACCTTCGAACGCAGCCGCCGGGCGGGCTCCCGGACGTCCCCGAATCGGTCGCGCCGGACCAACGACCCCGTCGGCCAGATCGACCGCCCGGTTCGCCGGCTGCGTCCCCCAGGCGCGGCCATGGATCACGCCGCCACGCCCCGCTCCGGCCACGGAAACCATGCGTTCCTCTTCCGCCTGCGCGTACACGGGAGCTGCTTCCTCGGGCTGCTCGACGGATTCCGGCTGCGCCTCGGCCTCCGCCTGGTGTGTCGCCGCTTCGCATGCGAGCTCCCGCTCGGCCTCGCGCTGCGCTTCTCGCGTCCTGGCCGACCGCGCCCCGTTGCCGAAGCCGGTGGCGATCAGCGTGACACGGATCTCTTCTTTCATGCTGGGAACGATGACCGCTCCGAAGATCACATTGGCCTCGGCGCCGGCGGCCTCGAGAATCAGGTTGGACGCCTCGTCCACCTCCGTCAGGGTCATGTCCTCGCCGCCCATGAAGTTGACCAGCAACGCCTGCGCACCGGCGATCGAGATGTCCTCCAGCAGCGGGCTCGAGATGGCCATGTCCGCGGCCAGCCGGGCCCGATCGGGCCCCTGCCCGAATCCCATTCCCATCAGGGCATTGCCCATTCCGGTCATGACGCTGCTCACGTCGGCGAAATCGACGTTGATCAGCCCCGGCACCGTGATGATCTCCGAGATCCCCTTGGTGGCATGCGTGAGCACGTCATCGGCGATACGCAGCGCCTCCGTGAACGGCGTGGCGCGGTCGACGACGTGCAGCAGGCGCTGATTCGGGATGACGATGAGCGTATCGACCGCATCGCGCAGGTCCTCGAGGCCATCTTCGGCCTGGGTCATCCGACGGCGCCCCTCGAAGGAAAAGGGCTTCGTGACGATCGCCACCGTAAGGGCGCCCATCTCGCGCGCGATGCGCGCGATCACGGCGCTGGCCCCGGTCCCGGTGCCGCCGCCCATGCCCGCGGCGAGAAACACCATGTCCGCACCCTGCAGATAGCCGCGGATCAGCTCGGCATCCTCTTCGGCCGACTTGCGGCCGAGCTCCGGCTTGCCCCCCGAACCCAGACCGCCGGTCACGCGATTGCCGATCTGGATCCGGTTCTGGCAGACCGAGGCACTCAAGGCCTGGACATCGGTGTTCGCCACCAGGAATTCGACGCCGCGGATCTCGCTCGCGATCATCCGATTCACGGCATTGCTGCCTGCGCCGCCGATACCCAACACTTTCAGCACGGCCGGAGACCGTTTCTCCTCACTGACCTCGATGAGCATCCGTGCTCCTTTCGTCGACGGGTCTTCCTCCCGCCCCCGATGAGCTCCCTGCGCCACCCCGGCCGCCTCCGGCTCGGACCGGCGGCGACCCCACCCCTCGGGTTCGCGGATTCCTGTATGATCGCGCCGCTCCTCGTCGCGGCGCTCACCACCTCGGCAATGACGTAGCCCATCCCCGCGGGCGCCGGCTACCCCCGGAACGGCACCAGCGTGCGAAACCAGTCGCGCCACCGCGAGGGCGTGCGCTGCCAGGCGCTCCCGTTGGCGCGCCCCGCCTGGCTGGCCGCGTAGCGCACGAGCCCCAGGCTGGTCGCATAGCGCGGGTCGTTCATCAGATCGGTGACCCCATGCACGTCCCGCGGCGTCCCGATGCGGGCCGGCATCTCGAAGACGCGCTCGGCCAACTCCACCATTCCCCGCAGACCGGCAGTGCCGCCGGTCACTACAATTCCCGCCGCCAGCATCTCGGCGCCCTGCAGGCGCGAGATCTCATTGCGGGCGAGGGTCAAAATCTCCTCGACGCGCGGCTCGATGATCGCCGAAAGCACCGAGAGGCTGGCGGTGCGCGAAGGCCTGCCGCCAACCCCGGGGATCTCGATCGAGCCGCCGTGCCCGACGAGCGAGGCCAAGGCGCAGCCCTTGGAGATCTTGATCTGCTCAGCGACCTCGAGCGGGGTGCGCAGCCCGATGGCGATGTCGTTGGTGATCTGCGCGCCCCCCATGCTGATGACGGCGGTGTGCTGGACGCTGCCGTCGAAGTAGACGGCCAGATCGGTCGTTCCCGCCCCCACGTCGAGCAGTACGACGCCCAGACGCCGCTCATCCTCCTCCAGAACCGCCCAGGCGCTGGCCAGCGGGACGGCGACGAGTTCTTCGATGCCGTAGCCCGCCCGCTCCACGGCCTTGGCCAGATTGCGCACCGCCGCGGCGGAGGAGGTGATGATGTGCACCTCCGCCTCCAAACGCACGCCCGACATGCCGACCGGATCCTGAATGCCCGCCTGGTCATCCACGATGAACGCCTGCGGAATGACATGCAGGATCGCCCGCGAGGAGGGGATGGCGAGCGCGCGCGCGGCTTCCACCACGCGCGCCAGATCCTCGGCGGTCACTTCCCCGTCGCGGCCGGAGACGGCGATCACGCCGCGGCTGTTGATCGAACGGAGATGATCTCCGGCGACGCCCGCGTAGACGCTGCGCACGGAGGTTCCGGCCATCTGCTCGGCGCGTGCCATGGCCGCATGCACGGCTTCGACCGTCGCCTCGAGATCGACCATGTTCCCCTGGCGCATCCCGGGGGAGGCGCTTTCGCCCACGCCCCGCAGGGCGAGATTCCCCGTCGGCGCCACCTCGGCAACCATGGCGCAGACCTTGGTCGTCCCCACGTCGAGGCCGCAGACGATGCGCGTGGCAGGCATGCCCCGACCTCCTTTCTCACCCCAATCCGGCGCCGGCCGCAGTCGTCGTTTCGGCCAGTCGCACCACGATCTGTTCCCGGAATCGCAGATCCACGACCGCATCGCGCTCGCCGCGTTCCTGCAGATCCATCATGATCGTCGTCCATGCGCGCAGGCGCGCATCCGAAATCGGACCCCGGCCCCAGATGACCGTGGGGGAATCGCTCCAGTAGAGCTCATAGGTGCCGTCGGGCAGCAGGTGGGCCTCGGAAACGCCCTGCCACAGCAGCGGGTGGCCGGTCTGAATCCTGTGGAGCAGGGCCATCAGGTCGGGGCCGCCGTGGAGATCGAGCAGCTCCCCTGCCGCCAGCAGACCTGCGAAACGCTCCTCCCAGCTCAGGAGGGGCAGGTCGGCAGCGCATTCGCCGACGGGGGCCAGCAGGACGCCGTCGAGGGCCACCTCGAGAAAGCCTCCCTCGGATCCGACCGTCATGGCCACCGGCACCCGCTCGCTCACCCCGACCTCGAGCCGCTGGAACCAGGAATACCGGATGCGGACATCCGAAACCCGGGGCAGCGCGAGCAACCGCTCGCGCAGGCGATCGACATCCAACCGCCGCAGAGAGGCCCCGGGCGCGATGCCGAGCAGGTCTTCGATGTCCGCCGCTCCGAGGACTTCGGAACCCTCGATCGTGACCACGACCTCACGGATGCGAGTCGCCTCATCGAGGATGCGACCGCCGCCGGCCACGAGGGAAGCGCCCATGGCCGTCGCGAAAACGAGCAGCAGGAGCGTGCGCGTCCGCGCCGGCCGCCGGCGCTTCCAGCGTCGCACCGGCAGCGCCCGCTCGGCGAAATCGGGAGGATGGGCTCCAGTCATTTTCCACTCCCGATCGGCGAGGTGGGAGCGGCGCACCCCTGCGCGAACATGCTCCCGGGCCCCTTTCCGGCGCCTTCATTCAGCAGCTCCAGGATCCTCTCCCCCCAGCTCGACACGCTTCCCGCGCCGAGTGTGATCAGCACATCTCCCGGCCGCACGAGCGACAGGGTCCGCTCGATCGCGTCCGCCTCGTGCACGAACTCGACCGCCACAGCGCTTTCCCTGGCGATGGGTTCCCGCAGCCGTTCCCCCGACGCCCCATCGACCGGCGCCTCGCCCGCCGAGTAGATGTCGGTGAGAATCAGCAGATCCGCGCCGCGAAAGGCGGGACCGAACTGATCGAACAAGGCCGCCGTGCGCGAATACCGATGCGGCTGGAAGAGCACGACCAGCCGGCGGTCCGGATAGACCTCACGCGCGGTGCGGATGACCGCGGCGATCTCGGTCGGATGGTGGCCGTAGTCGTCGACCACGGTGACCCCGCGCGCATCGCCGCGCACCTCGAAACGACGGCCGACCCCCGCAAAGGAGGCGAGCCCGCCGCGGATGCGCCCCGCGGGAACGCCGACGAAGAGGGCGACCGCGATGCAGGCGAGAGCGTTCAAGACATTGTGACGCCCCGGCAGGGGCAGGATGAACTCGCCCAGGCCCCGGCCGTGCGCGGTCGCCTCGAAATGCGAGACCTGCGCTTGCGGACGGACGCCCACGGCGCGAATGTGGCAGGCCGGATCGAAGCCGTAGGTGAGCACCGGCTTGTTGAGCTGCCCGGCCATTTCCCGCAGATAGGGATCGTCGCCGCAGAGAATCACGGCCCCATAGAAAGGCACGCCGCGGGCGAAGCGCAGGAAGGCCTCGCGGATCTCATCCAGATCGCGGTAATGATCGAGATGTTCCCGATCGATGTTGGTCACGACGGCGACGGTCGGCAGGATGTCGAGAAACGACCCGTCGCTCTCATCCGCCTCGGCCACGAAGATGTCGCCCGAACCGAGACGCGCATTGGAACCGAGGGCGCGCAGGCGGCCCCCCACCACGACCGTCGGATCGAGCCCCGCCTCGGAAAGCACATGGCCCACGAGCGAGGTCGTCGTCGTCTTGCCATGAGCGCCGGCGACCGCGATCCCGTATTTCATCCGCATGATCTCGGCCAGCATCTGGCCGCGCTTGAGCACCGGGATCCCCTTCTCCCGCGCGGCGCGGACCTCGGGGTTGTCGGCGCCGACGGCCGAGGAGATGACGACCAGATCGGCGTCCGCGACGTGCTCGGCGGCATGCCCGGCATGGATCTCGGCGCCCAGCTTGCGCAGCCGGGTGATCGCTTCCGAGTTGGAGACCAGATCGGAGCCGCTCACTTTGTAGCGCAGGCTGAGCAGAATCTCCGCGAGTCCGCACATCCCGGTCCCGCCGATTCCCACGAAATGCGTGCGTCTCACCGTCCCCTGGGTCATCGCGTTTCCTTCTTCGCCGCCGTCCCGTTGCCCTCGACAACCACGTCGGCCGGCGCAAAGCGCAACAAGGCGGCCGCGATCTTCTCCGCCGCCTGCGGACGGGCACGGCGCAGGGCATTGATGGACATTTCGCGCAGTTTTCGAGGCGTGTCAATCAACTTCGCGATCTCGGCGGCCAGGCGCGGGCCGTTCAATTCCCGGTCGAGAATCATCGACGCGGCGCCGACCTCGACCACGCTGCGCGCGTTGTGTTCCTGATGGTTGTGGGTGGCGTGGGGAAAGGGAACGAGGATCGCCGCCCGGCCGCAGCCGGCGATTTCCGCCAATGTCATCGCCCCCGCCCGCGACACGACCAGATCCGCCAGGTCGTAGACATCGCCCATTTGCGTGATGAAGGCGCGCACGCGGCAGGCACTCGGGAGTCCGGCCAGGCTGCGGGCGACCCAACGATAGTCCCGGCGCCCCGTCTGGATGATGAACTGCAGATCCTGGCGCTTCTCGGCCAGGCTGCGCATCGCCGCCACCGCGGCTCGGTTGATCGACCGCGCGCCCTGGCTGCCACCGATGACGAGAATGGTGGTCTTGCCCACCTCCAGGTCGAACTCGCGCCGGGCCCGTCCGGGATCACCTTGCAGCACCTCCTGGCGAATCGGGTTGCCGCTCAGCTTCAGGTGTCCCCGTTGCGCGAAGAAGACCCGCGCGGCCGGGTCGTTCAGATGCACTTCCTGGGCGATCCGGGCCAGCCAGCGGTTGGTCATCCCCGGGATGCTGTTCTGCTCGTGCAGCACGAGGGGCTTGCCCAGCATGCGCCCCGCGACCGCGACCGGCCCTGACACATACCCTCCGGTCGCGAAAACGGCATCGGGCTTGAAGGCGTGCAGAATCCGCAACGCCCCCAGCAGGCCGCGCAACGTCGTCCAGAGGATGGCCGGCACTCGGATGAGCCGGTTGCCCAGCAGCCCCCGGGCCGGGATGGCACGGAAGGCGAAGCCCGCTTCGGGCACCGCCCGCGCCTCCATGCCCTGCTCGCTGCCGACGAAGAGGATCTCCGCATCGGGCATCAGCCTGCGCAGCGCGCTCGCGACCGCGATTCCCGGGAATACATGCCCCCCGGTGCCTCCACCGGTGACGACCAGTCTCACCGTGTGGCCCTCCCCGTCCAGGGTTCGTTCAACAAGGCCGATGTCCGGTAGTCCTCCGTCTCGATCCGGGCCCCCTGGCGGCGCGACACGGACAGGACCAGCCCCAGGCCGATCAGATTGGCGATCAACGCGCTGCCGCCGAAGGAGACGAGGGGAAAGGGCACTCCGGTCGTCGGTGCCCAGCCCAGGCAGACGGCGGTGTGGAGCAACGCGGCCAGCATGAACTGCAGGCCGACCCCGTAGGCCAGCAGCTCGCCAAAGCGGGTCGAGGCCATGCGGCCCACCCGGAAGATGCGGGCCGTGATCCAGGCGCTCAGGACGAGCAGCGCACAGAGCCCCACGAAGCCGAGTTCCTCGCCGATGATGCTCAGGATGAAATCGGTATGCGGATCGGGCGTGAAGAAGTGCTTCTGCATCCCCTGCCCCAGACCGAGGCCGGTCCAGCCCCCTGAACCGATTCCGAGCAACGACTGGCGCGTCTGAAAGCTCGCGTCCCCCTCTCCGCTCTGCAGCATGCCGAGCGCATTCGACAGAAACGAAGAGATCCGGCCGTGCTGATAGCCCCGGCTGACCAGGGCGGTGAGTCCGACGAGCCCCGCACCCATCAAGGCGAGCTTCCCGAACGCGCCCCCCGCCAGAAAGACCAGGAGCATGCCGCTCAGCGCGGTGAGCAGCGCCAGGCTCAGATGCGGCTGGATCGCGATCAGGCCGGCGGTGATGACCACGACCCCCACGGGCAGGAGCAGGCCCTCCCAGCTCTTCAGCTTCTTGCGCGGGCCGGAGAGAACGCCCGCCAGGCAGATGATCAACGCCACGCGGGCGAATTCGGCCGGCTGCACCAGGCTGCTTCCGATCGGCAGCCAGCGCGTCGCTCCACGCACTTCCACTCCGGGGCCCCCGGGAACGACGAGCAGCAGCAGCACGCCCAGCGCGACGCCCCAGACCATCCAGGCGAGACGCCGCGACAGATACCGGGGATCCAGCCAGGCTAGGCCGAAGAGCAGCACGCATCCGAGCGCCGCGCGGAAGAACTGGCTCTTGGCATAGAAGAGATCGTTGCCCCGATGGGACACGACCCCGATGGGACTGCTGCTGGAGTAGACCATCAACAGGCCCCAGCCGAGCAACGCCAGCACGCTCCCCAGCAGCCAAACATCGAAGTTCTGGCGGGGAGCGAAATTCTCGAAGCTCGCCGGCTGCTCCCGGAGGTATCCCCCTCGTCGTGTGAACGCCACCGTTTCAGTCCCCCCCGCCCCGGACCCGCGCCGCGCCTGCGCGCGCCTCCCGCCGGGCAAGTTCGGCCACCAGTTCCTTGAACCTCTCCCCGCGGTGCTCGTAGTTGCGGAACATGTCGAAGCTCGCGCACCCCGGGCTGAGCAGAACCACCCCCTGCCCGTCGGCGCAGGCATGGGCCCGGCCGATCGCCGTCTCAAAATCGGGGGCCGTCTCCGACGGGACCCCCGGATAGGCGGCGCGCACCCGGGCGGCCGCTTCCCCGATAGCGACCAGGTACTTCACCTGTTCGGTCACGAGCGGGGCGATCGCCTCGAAATCGCCCGCCTTGTCCCGCCCGCCCGCGATGAGCACGACCGGGTCGGGGAAGCTCTGCAGCGCCACCCTCAGCGAATCGACATTCGTCGCCTTCGAATCGTTGATGAAGCGCACGCCGCGCACCTCGGCGACGAATTCGAGTCGATGCGCGAGGCCGGAAAAATCCCGCAGCCCGGGCACGCAGGCGGCGGCGTCGCCCGCCACGCGCGTGCATAGCGCCAGGGCCGCCATGGCATTCAGCAGATTATGCGGACCGGGTAGCGCGAGGTCGGCGGCCGCGAGCAACCGCCGCTCGCCTTGCGCGCCGCGCCGGCACAGCCATCCCTCCCGCACGAAGAACGCCTCCGGGCTCCCGCGGTCCACGGGATCGCATTCCACGACGCGACACCGGGTGCGCCCGCGGCCCTCGTCCATCAATCCGGGCCCCAGCGCGAGCAGATCGTCGCCCTCCAGATTGCGGGCGATCGCCCACTTGGCCGCCGCGTAGGTCGAGAAGTCATGGTGCCGGTCGAGGTGATCGGGCGTGATGTTGAGGATCGTCGCGGCGCGCGGGTGGAACGACGGGCTGTCCTCGAGCTGGAAACTCGACACTTCGGTCACGAAGATCCGTTGCGGCGAGTCGAGCCAGGCATCGGCCAGGGGATGTCCGATGTTGCCGCAGGCCACGGCGGGCAGCCCCGCCCGATTCAGCAGATGGGCGCCCCAGGCGGTGGTCGTCGACTTGCCGTTGGTGCCGGTCACGGCGAGAATCGGGCTCGCGATCTCGCGCGCGGCGAGTTCGATTTCAGAGACGACCTCGATGCCCGCCGCCCGGGCGGCGACGAGCAGTTCGTTTTCGGCGGGGACGCCGGGGCTGCGCACGAGCAGCGAGCAGCCATCCAGCGCCTCAGGCGGATGCGGCTCGGTGATCAGCGCGGCCCCCGCCTTCCCCAGCGGCGCCCACAGCGGTGCGAGTTCCTCGCGCCACCGCAGCTCGAGGGCCCGCACCCGCGCGCCGAGCGCGAGCAGCAAGCGTGTGGCGGCGAAGCCGGACCGCCCCAGTC
>JAZDGX010000182.1:0-4526 GCA_043806645.1 Candidatus Eiseniibacteriota bacterium
CATGGGCGCCGCCACCCCGATGTTGATGCCAATATTCCCGCCGCGCACGCGGTATTTATAGGTTCGTGCCGCCCGGCCGCTCGCTGTGTAGATCGAAGAAGCGTTGCCGAAGCGGCCCGCGTTGGCGAATCCGATGGCCTCATCCAGGTCGGCGGCCCGCATGATCGCGACCACGGGGCCGAAAACCTCCTCCCGCGCGAGGGTCATCCCGGGAGTGACCTGGTCGAACACCGTCGGGCCGACGAAGTACCCGTTCGGATAGCCGGGCACCCGCGGGTGACGGCCGTCGAGAAGCAGGCGCGCTCCCTCCGCAACGCCCTTCTCGATGAACTCGAGCACGCGCCGGTAGTGCCGCTCCCCCGCCAGCGGCCCCATCTGGACCGTCTCGTCGAGGCCGTAGCCCAGGCGCAGCTGCCCCGCCGCCGCGACGAAGCGCTCGCTGACCTCGTCCGCCCGCGCCCCCACCGGAACGAGGACCGCTCCGGCCAGGCAGCGCTGGCCGCTGTTGCCGAAGAAGGAGCTGACCATGTTGGGCAGGTGGGCGTCGAGATCCGCATCGGGCATCACGGTGATGAAGTTCTTCGCGCCACCCTGGCATTGCACGCGCTTGCCGCGAGCGGAGGCCTCCGCGAAGATGTGTCGCGCCACGGGAGTCGATCCGACGAAAGAGATGCCGCGCACGCGGGGATCGGCGATCAACGCGTCGACGACCTCGCGATCCCCATTCACCAGATTGACGACGCCGTCGGGGAAACCCGCCTCCGCCACCAGCTCGAAGATCTTCGCCTGCGTGATCGGGACCTGCTCGGAAGGCTTGACCACAAAAGTATTGCCGCACGCGACCGCGATCGGCCAGAACCAGAAGGGCACCATCGCCGGGAAGTTGAAGGGCGCCACGGCCGCACAGACTCCGAGCGGCTGCCGGATGGCTTCCTCATCGATGCCCAGCGCGCCGCCGTCCTCGAGCGTCTCCCCCATCAGCAGCGTCGGAATGCCGCAGGCGAACTCGATGTTGTCGATCGTCCGCCGCACCGATCCGCGCGCCTCATCGATCACCTTGCCATGTTCCTGGACGAGCACGCGGGCGATCCGCTCGTAGTTCTCCTCGAGCTGCGTCTTCAGCCGGAACAGCGGTTGGACCCGCAGGTAGGGGGGCGTTTCCCGCCACTCCTCGAAGGCCCGCGCGGCCGCGGTGACGGCCGCGTCCACTTCAGAGGCCGGGGAGAGGGGCACGCGCGCGACCGCCGCGCGGGTCGCCGGGTTGATGACATCCAGCATCCGCCGCGACGTGGATGGAACGAACTCGCCGTCGATGAAGTTCGGCACATCCCCATAGTGTTCGGCCGCCTCGAGCGGGGCGTGCGGGTTGCTTCCCATGGTCAGGATTCCTCCGGAACGGTTCAGCGGACGCGGCTCATGGCCCGCCCCAGCTTCTCGACGGTTCAGCGGACGCGGCTCATGGCCCGCCCGAGCTTCTCCAGCGCCTCGCCGACCTCACCTTCCCCGATCAGCATCGGCGGCGCAATACGCAGGACATTGCCGTAGAGGCCGCCCTTGCCGATGAGCAGGCCTTCTTCGCGAGCCTCTTCCATGAGGACCCGGGCCCGTTCGGGCGACGGCTCCTTCGTCTGGGGGTCGGCCACGAGTTCGAGGGCTTGCATCAGCCCCATCCCCCGCACCTCCCCCACCCAGGGATACCGGGCGGCGAGATTCCGCAGCCCGTCCGCGAGCCGCGTTCCGAGCGCCGCGCTGCGCTCGACCAGGCCCTCGGACTCGATCACCTCGATGGTCGCCAGGGCCGCGACCGCGCAGACGGGATTGCCCCCGAAGGTGGAGATCGTCAGTCCCTTGATCGATGCGGCCACCTCCGGCGCGGCCACGGTCGCGCCCAGAGGCAGGCCGTTGGCAATCCCCTTCGCGTAGGTCGCGACGTCCAGCTCGACGCCCCAATGCTCGATGCCGTTCATCATGCCACCGGTGCGGCCGAATCCGGTCTGGACCTCGTCGCAGATGAAGATTCCGCCATGACGCCGCACGATCTCGACCGCGATCGGGAAGTACTCCGGGGGCGGCACGATGAACCCGCCCACGCCGAGGATCGGTTCGGCAATCAGCGCCGCCACCCGCCCGCACGTTTCGGTCGCAATCAGCTCCTCGATATCCCGCGCGCATTGCATCCCGCAGGCGGGATAGCTCAGGCCGAGGGCGCATCGGTAGCAGTAGGGCGCGTGGGCGTGCTTGATCCCCGGCACGAGGCTGGGAATCAGCCGCCACGGCGCGTGCGCGCCGACATTGATCGCGAGCAACGAGCGCCCGGCATAACAGTGGCGCAGAGCCACGATGTCACCGGCGCCCCCCGTCTGCGTGCGCGCCAGCAGGATCGCCATCTCATCGGCCTCGGTGCCGCTGCCGGTGAAGAAAGACTGCGACAGCCGACCCGGCGCAATCGCGGCCATCTTCTCGGCCAAGGCAACGATCCACTCGTTGGGGTAGAGCGTCGACGTGTGTTGCAGCGTGCGCAGTTGCTCCGCCACACGCTCCATCACCGCCGGATGGCTGTGCCCCACGCTGACCGTCAGGATGCCGGCGAAGAAATCGAGGTAGGCGCGGCCTTCGGTATCGTAGAGGCGGGGCCCCCGGCCGCGCGCGAAGGCGACGGGGTGGGCATAGTAGTTCATCACGCTGGGAAAGAGATACTGCTTGTGCTTGGCGAGGATCGTTTCCCGGTCCATACCCTGCGGCTTCACTTGAATCGTCTCCCGGTCCATGCCTGTCCCCCCGGAGGCACCGCGTGCCCTTCCAGTTCCTGTCACCCGGCCGGCGGCGCCGGCGGCTCCCGCTTGACGAAGCGGCCGTATCCGGCGGACCCGACGAACCGGCGATCCCGCACGACGGGACGGCCCCGCACGAGCGTGGTCACCGGCCACCCGGTCACGCGCGTCCCCTCGAAGGGATTGTAGTCGCAATGGGTGGCCAGGTCCTTGTGCGAGATCGTCACCTGCAATTCGGGATCGAAGAGCACGACGTCCGCATCGCTCCCGACGCTGAGGGTGCCCTTGCGCGGCCACATGCCGAAGAGCCGCGCCGGGGTCTCGCACAGCAGCTCGAGCATCCGGGCGAGATCGAAGCGGCCCTCGCCCACGCCCTTGCTGTAGGTCAGGGGCAGGAGCACTTCGATGCCCGGCATGCCCATCGGGATCTTGCGATAGTCGCCCTCCCACATCGCCTTCTGCCGGGAGGTGAAGGTGCAGGTGTCGGTGGCCAACACCTCGACCGAGCCGTTGGCCAGCCCATCCCAGAGGCGTTCCTGATCGAGGGGCGTGCGGATGGGGGGACAGGTGGCGAAGTGGTGGCCGTCGGCGCGCTTGAAGAGCTCGTCGTCGAGCAGCAGGTACTGGGGCCCGGTTTCCGCGTGCACGTCGACGCCCCGCAGGATGCCTTCTTCGACATGATTCAGCGAATCGCCGGTCGACATGTGGACGATGTAGAGCCGTCCTCCCGCGGCCTCGGCGATATTGATCGCGCGCGCGACGGCCTCCGACTCGGTCACCGACGGTCGGGTGAGGGCGTGCGTGTAGGCCCCGCGCCGCCCCTCGCGCTCCGCCTCCGCCTGAAAGAGATTGATCAGATCGTCGCTTTCGGCGTGCACGCCGACCATGCCGCCGTGCTTGGCCGCCTCGCGCAGCGCGCAGTAGAGGTCGGCATCCGTCGACTGCCAGCCCTGGGACTTGTAGATCATGAACATCTTGAAGGTCGGGATGCCCGCGGCGATGATGGGACCGATTTCGGCCTCCCGGGCCGCATTCCATTCGGTCAGCGCCGCGTGCAGTCCGTAGTCGACGCACACCTTGCCGTCGGCTTCCGCGCGGCGCGCCTCGATCGCCTCGGTGATCGAGGCCGGCTTCGCCTGGATGGCGAAGTCGATGAAGGTCGTCACGCCGCCCATGGCCGCCGCCCGGCTGCCGTTCTCGAAATCATCCGCGCTGACCGTGCCGCAGAAGGGAAGCTGGAAGTGCGTGTGGACATCGATCGCTCCGGGCAGCACGAGCTTGCCCGTCGCATCGATGGTTTCGCGGCCTTCTAGATCGGCGCCCAGCGCCGCGATCGTCTCCCCCCGGATCGCGAGATCCCCGCGGGTCAGTCCCGCCGCGGAGGCTATTCGACCGCCCTTGATCACGAGATCATAGGTCATGGCGCGTTCCTCCCTTCCGGTGCGGGGTCAAGGCAGCAGCTCCACCAGGTCACCATAGGTCTCGGGGCGTCGGTCCCGGTAGAACTGCCACGTGTTGCGGACCTCCTCGATCCGGTCGAGATCCAGATCCGCCACCAGCAGTTCGTCGGCCTCCCCGCCCGCTTCGGCGATCACCTGGCCGCGCGGATCGCAGAAGTAGCTGTTGCCGTAGAAGCGGCCGATATTCCAGGGCGGCTCGATGCCGACCCGGTTGATGTTGCCCATGAAGTAGCCGTTGGCGACGGCATGCGCAGGCTGCTCGAGTTTCCAGAGATATTTCGAGAGTCCCTCGACC